>CALQLF020000004.1 GCA_943331345.2 Candidatus Planktophila lacus
CGCGTGGGTCTATGCCGACGACCAAGGGCTCCGGAGCTACAAGAAGAGCTACACGCCCGACCCGCAGTTGCAGCACGTGCCGGTGGGCGCCGTTGCGCCGCAGAGCGTGGAAGAGGTGCAGGCCATCGTCCGCATCGCCAACCACTACCGCCAACCGCTATGGACGGTGTCGACTGGCAAGAACATGGGCTATGGCTCTGCCACACCGGCGACCCCCGGGCAGATGGTGCTGGACCTGAAGCGGATGAACCGCATCCTTAACGTCGACCCGGACCTGGCCACCGCGTTGGTTGAGCCGGGCGTTACGTACCAGCAGCTGCAGGACTACCTGGACGAGCACAAGATTCCGCTGTGGCTGGACGTGCCGACCATCGGCCCTATCGCTTCCCCAGTGGGCAACACGCTGGACCGTGGTGTGGGCTACACGCCCTACGGCGACCACTTCATGTTCCAGTGCGGCATGGAAGTGGTACTGCCGAATGGCGAAGTGATGCGCACCGGCATGGGCAGCATCAAGAACAGCACCACCTGGCAGGCCTTCAAGTGGGGCTATGGCCCCTATGTGGATGGCCTGTTCACCCAGTCCAATTTCGGCATCTGCACGAAGATGGGCATGTGGCTCATGCCGAAGCCGCCTTGCTACAAGCCGTTCATGATTCGCCATGCGGAAATGTCGGACGTCGCTCGTATCGTGGAAGCCATGCGCCCGCTGCGCGTCGCCAGCCTCATCCCGAACGTCAACCTCATGATGGGCGCGGCCTACCAGTTGGCCATGTTCAATCGTCGTTCCGACGTGTGGCAGGGCGAAGGGTCCGCCACGGACGAAGCCGTGAAGAAGGCGGCGAAGGCGAACGACCTTGGTATGTGGAACACCTACTTCGCGCTGTACGGCACGGACGAGAGCGTGGCCGCCATCGAGCCCATCGTTCGCGGGGCGCTTACCGCCAGCGGCGGCGAAGTGCTCACCGAAAAGGAAATGGGTGGAAACCCGTGGTTCCACCACCATGCCACGCTCATGAAGGGTGGCCTGAACCTCGACGAGATTGGCCTCGTGCGTTGGAAGGGCAAGGGCGGCGGTCTCGCTTGGTTTGCGCCGGTGGCTCCTGCCAAGGGCGAAGAGACGGCACGTCAAACCGCGTTGGCCAAGGAAATTCTCGGCAAGTACGGTTTCGACTACACCGCGGCTTACGCCATCGGCTGGCGCGAACTGCACCACATCATTGCGCTGCTGTACGACAAGAGTGACCCGGCCGAGGAGCAGAAAGCGGACACCTGCTATCGCGAGATGGTGACGCGCTTCGGCGAGCAGGGCTGGGCCAGTTACCGCACGGGTGTGCCTTCCATGGATCTCGTGGCGGCGCAGTACGGGCAGGTGAACCGCGACTTCAACAAGCTGCTGAAGAACGCCATCGATCCGAAGGGCATTCTCGCGCCAGGCAAGTCCGGAATTTATTGATGCGTGCTTGCGTGATGCAGGGCCTGCACCAGCCTCTGGCCTTGGTGAACTTGCCGGACCCGACGCCGGGGCCGGGTGAGGTGGTGGTCAAAGTCGGGCGCTGCGGCATCTGCGGCTCCGACCTGCACATGACTGAAGACCCGGCATACGGGAAGGGTGCCGGCGATGTGCTGGGGCATGAGTTCGCCGGAGAAGTGGTGGCGCTCGGTGCGGGCGCTACCGGTCTGGTCGAAGGCGACCTCGTCTCCGTCATTCCGCTGGTGAGCTGCGGGCAGTGTGAAAGCTGCCAGCGTGGCGAACCGGCGTGGTGCAAAGGCTTCGGGCTCCAAGGCGGCGGCTACGCGGAATACGCGCTGACGCGCCCGAACCAATGCGTGAAGTTGCCGAAGAGCGCGAGCCTGGCCGATGGCGCCATTGTGGAGCCCTTGGCCGTGGCGTTGCATGGCGTTATCCAGGCGGGTTTGCGCCCCGGGGACCGGGTGTTGGTGCTAGGCGCCGGCCCGATTGGTCTCGCGGTGGCGTTTTGGGCGCGGCGGCAAGGGGCGGCCTGTGTTGTCGTACAGGACGTGGTGCGGCACCAGGAGGCCCGTGCCTTGACGATGGGCGCGCACGCGTTCGTCGCAGACCCCGCGGACCCGGTCGGTTCAGCCGAGCGTGCTCTCGGTGGCAAGGCGGATATCGTCTTCGAGTGCGTCGGTATTCCTGGGTTGATAGCCCAAGCGGTGGAACAAGTGCGAAATCGCGGTACGATTTTGCTGCTCGGTCTTTGTACGCGTCCGGACACCTTCAACAGCTTCGCCATGTTGTCGAAAGAAGTACGCTTGGTCACCTCGGCGTTTTTCACGCGTGGTGAATACGAGGCAGCGCTGGATGCGCTGGACCGAGGTGCTGCCGAACCGCGCGCATTGGTGACCGACACGCTCAGTCTGGAGGAAGTGCCGGCCGGTTTCGAGGCACTGCGCCAACGCACCCACCAGTGCAAGGTGCTCATCGCTCCGTAAGCTGGCCCTGGCTGTTCATGAAGCTGCTGGCATAGGCCGGTTTTAGTAGTGTTGCGGTTCTGCAGGTGCGCCCCCGCACGGAAGAAAATCGCCACCTCCCTATGATGCAAGGCGTGCGGGGCTTCATGCTCCGCCACGCCAAGGATGGGGTGTGAAGTGCTGCAAAAAGTTGCCGCCAGGCCCGCGGAGTCGGGCCTTTCTCTTTCCTGCTTTCGTTCTTTCGATGAAGCGATTCCCTGGCGCGAAGCACTGGATGCCATCAACCTCGCCGCACCGCGGCCTGATCCTTTTTCCACCTTCGGTTTTCTCGAGCACTACTACGAGTACGACGAGTACTTTCCCGGCGGCCAGGGCTTTACCCTGTGGTTGCTGGTGGTATTTCGTGGCCAAGAGCCCATCGGCTATCTGCCGCTGAAACATACGGAAGAGCGCGTTCTCGGGCTGCAGGCCTCGAAAATTTCGTTTCTGGTATTGCACGACACCGACCGCCCGCATCTCGTGGCGCGAACTACCGACGAACCAGCGGTGGCCAAGGCTTGCTTTCGCTGGCTGGCAGACCATGGCGCGGACTGGAGCTTGCTGGAATTCCACCAGCAGGAGGCTGGTTCGCCGCTGGCGCAATGGCCAACTGAATTGCCGCGTAGCCACTACCGGCTGGCGCATTGGGAATGCCATGAGAATTCAACACTGCGGATACGTTGGCCAAACCTCGCTGCTTACTACGCTGAACTGTCACCGAACCTGCGTGGGTCACTTTCCCGTTTAAGCCGTCGTCTTGGTGAAACAGGGCATACCGAAGTGGTGTCCACCCGGGACCCGGCGTGTTTGCCGGCGCTGTTCGAGCTCTACCTCGAGGTGGAGGAGCGTAGTTGGAAGGCGAACGTGGGCGTCGGCGTCGGACGCAGTCCCCTGCGCGAGAACTACATGCGGGAACTGATGCGGCACCGCAGCCTGTTGGAAATAGATATCAAGATTCTGCTACTCGATGGTGTGGCTGTCTCCGGCATCATGACGGGGGCGTTTGGCGATACGCGCTACTTGTTGCAGTTGGCCTACGACGCCGCATTGGCGAAGTTGGGGCCGGGCTCGCCCATGTTGGCGCTATGCGTGCGCGATTCCTTGCTCGAAGGCCGTACCGCCTTCAACTTCCTGAATGGGTTTGCTGTATACAAGACTCGATGGTTGGCTGAAGTTACCCCGACGAGAATCATGCAGTTCTATCGCCGCGGCTCCTTGCCTGACTGGCGTCGTCGAGTGGGTGACCTCAAGCGGCGTCTGGAACGCCGCCGGGAAAATCAGACGCCGATTTATGGCAACCCGCAACGCATTGCTGCCGAACAGGGAGGTGACGCCGCCGAGAAGGCTGCGGGCGAGACACCCTGGCAGGCGTGTCCCGCTCGTGCGCAAGCTACTACCGCGGCGCTGCAAGCCGCCGGAGCGGCAGGCAAGTTGCAAAGACTCGCCGCTGCTGATTGGCTGCGCCTCATGCCGGGGAAACAATTCCGCCCCGATTGAAAGCAGGGCCCTGTCGGACGGCCCGAGTGACCAGTACTAAAACGCCTACTAATGTAAGGCCCTCGCCAATGACGATGCCAGCCATGGCACCCCGCACATCCGGAAGCCAGGCCATTCCCACCAGGCAGCCGGCCAGCGAAGTGAGCGTGGCCAAAGCGGTCAGTAATGTCAGTTCGCGATATTGGCCTAGGGCAGTCAGCAGATACCCGATTTGATCGCGTAGGCCCATGGAGACATACACGCCGCCCCACGCTAGCAGCAAGCTCTCGGTATGGTCTATGGGGCGGTGGAACAAGAGATGAAACAAAGGTTGCTGCCAGACCCGCAGCGCCATGACCCATAGGGCCGTGACTGCTCCCATCGCGAGGGAAATGCCGGATAGGCGACGTAACAGGCCTGCTCTGCCAAGTTCCTTGAGCCATCCGGCGGCGGCTGGGGCGAGCAATCCGCCTAATCCAGACGACAGCAGATTCATCGGCATGAGCATTAAGCGCGTGGCGGCGAGGGCTGCTACCACTGAGGTACCTAGCGTGGCAGCCACCAGATACAGAAAGCCTTGGGTATAAAGCCAAAAGAGCGCGGCGCCGCTGGTGGACCACAAGGCCAACGGAACGACCTCCTGTAGCAGGCCCAGTTGACGCCCAGCGGGCAGGACAAGTTGCTGCATTAGCGAACGCTTGAGCAGTTCTCGCGAACCCACAGCACCTAACGCTACTGCCAGCAACACGATAGGCGGTGCTAGCCAAGGGGCAAAATGACTCGCCAACAATACGCCGGCTACTGCGAAGAGCGCATAGAGAAAATCTGCTCGGAGGACGTCGTGGGCACGACGCAAAGATAGAAGTGCCTGTCGTAGGAACTCTCGTCGCAAGGAGCAGAATCCGACCAGCAAGCTGCACCACAGCACCATGGGCACGGCTAACGGAGAATGAGTCACTGCTGTGGCTGTGGTTCCAGCGCCCGAGGTGGCATGAAGGGTAAACACTAGTGCGGCCACGGCAGTTACTCCCGCGGCATAGCGCAGCCAATGGCCTTGTTCAGCCAGCAAGCCGCCGACGAGTGAAGCGCGTCCAGAAGCAGGAAGGCTGGGCAGGCGGGTCGCCATGGGCGGGCCAAGAAATGCAGCTTGCAACGAAATGGCCAGGCCGACCGTGTTCATAGCCAGGACATAGTGCGCATAGGGCTGGGCACCGGCACTGCGCAGTAACAGTAGCCCGATAGTGAAGTTCGCCGCCGACAATAACCCTTGGGCTGTTACAGCGCTGCCGACATGGGAAACGAAATGGCCTGAGGCCAGCAGTTCCCTGACGTTCATGAGGCGATGCGGCGCGTACGTACCCACGCGGCGTTCTGACCGGGGCGGCAGCGGAGCATGAGCTTCCACAGGGCGAAGCGCGGCGCACTGGCAAGGTCAAGCAGGCCCCGGCTGCCGGTGCCACTCAATTGCCATCCGCGCGTGACATGTAGGCCAATAGCGGCACTCGCGAGCATGGCGACGAACAAAAAGGCTATGGGGACGAGTGAGCCGGGTAGCGCCAATAGCCCCGCATAACTGACGGCGCACAGCAGTGCTACGGCGAGCCCGATGGAAGCTAGCGGCGGTACCAACAGGTCCAGTCCCAGGTCCCACCTTATTGCACGGGTCGTCGCCGGTGAAGGCGCGAGCAACACGCGGGTGAACGCTTGCGGAAGTGAGCTGCGACCTTGCTCCCAGCGGTTGCGCTGGCTGGCCACGCCGTTGGCATCGGTGTCCATGCTCGAAAGTACTTGCGCTTCGTCGATGTATTCCACTCGAATACCCGCTAGACCGAGGCGTAGACCATATTCAATGTCTTCCGCAAGGCCGTGCGCCGCGTAAGTGACCCGCCGCAGCGCGTCGTGGCTGACACACCAGCCATTGCCGCGTATTCCACAGGACAAGCCTAGGTTCTCGCGGCCTCGCGAGCGCACCCGATGAAAGGCGCTGTAGGCAATGGTCATCAGTCGATGGCGCGGGCTGCTGTCGGGGTTCAGGACGCCGTGAAATACTTGTGCAGCCATGGCACCTGCTGCCGTCCGTTCGGCGAACACCCTGAGTAGGTTTCGGGAAGCGCGTGAGTCAGCGTCCACGACAACGGCGACATCTGCGAAGTGCTGCGCGAGGCTGACGCTGAAACCCCGCACTAAGGCATAGCCCTTGCCGCGTAGTTCTGGATTGTGGCGCTCCAGTACCAGCGCCCCTGCCTGGCGTGCATATTCGGCTGTGCCGTCGCTGCAGTTGTCTGCTACCACGATGATTCGGAACTGGTCACGTGGCCAATCTAGTGCGAGCAGGTTGTCTACCACGCCGGTTATTCCTGCTTCCTCATCATGGGCCGGTACGATGATGTCAAAGCGCAGTTTGGCGCCAGTGTTGGGTGCAGAGGCCATTTCTTCAGGTGCGCGCGAGAACAGAGTTAGCCCTAGCAGGTAGCTGGCGGCGAATAAGGATGGCACTGCCAGAAGTGTCATGGATAGCCACAACGTCCACTGCAGCCACGTTGACGGGTCGAAAGCTGCCACAGTCATGCGCGTGCTCCTGCATATTCCTGATGATGGAGGCCCGCCAGAATGGAGAGCTTGCCGAGGTTGGCAGCGGCGCGGAACAACCAATGAGCGCCCAAATGCCGGCCAGCGAGAAGAGTGATTGGTACGAGGGCTCCCGCGAGCAGTGCTTGCAGCAGGGCGCGCAAAAAGAACACGGTGGTGCTGCGTGGGCTGGTGGGACCATAGCGTCCATGCAGAAAGTGTCTGGCGTGGTCCTGCCCGCCGCGCAGTGCGCGCATCCACAGCCAACGAAAGCGCAGACGAGAAGGGTCTACTGGCTCCTCTACTTGCGCCTCGTCGCACCACACCAAGCGCGCATCATCGAGTCGCAGCCGGTTGAGCAGATCGCCGTCTTCGCCTCCTGTCAGACCCAGCGCGGGGTCGAAGGGTCCAACGTGGTGGCGCAGTATTTGCCTCTTCAGCAAGATGTTACCGAAACGTAGACGATTGGCCGGAACCACGGTGCCGGTCGGCATGCGCGTCCATTCGTGGAAACGGCCACGCTGTACCCATCGCGGCGTTCGCGCGGGAAGCTTGGGTATTACCGGCCCCAGCACACCATCGGCCGAGTAGCCTTGGGCGCAGTTCAGCAGGAGGGCCAGCCATTGAGGCGGCGCGCGTTCATCGTCATCCACAAAGGCCAGCCAGTCGCCGCGTGCCAAATCCACGCAACGGTTGCGTGTGAGGGAGATGTTTTGCTGTGGCTGCAGTGCGTAGACCAGGTCGTAGGGCGTACCACAGTCCTGCCGCGCGGCGACGACTCGTCTGGCACTCTCCGCAGGGTCGTTGTCTACCACCACGACTTCGTCTGGCAGGCGTTGCTGCAACCGGAGGTCGTCCAGCAATCTCGCCAACTGGCTCGGCCGCTTGAATGTGGCAATACAGACACTCACGCGATTTTTTGAGGCTCGACTGGTTACGGTCAGGGATTCCATTGAGCTACCACCGGGACGGGTCCATGTAGGGCAAGAAATTCCCGTTGCACGCGTTGGCGGGCAAGCGTGAAGGTTGCGACCGAAAGAAAGACGAAATCCACGCTCGTGACGTTGAACCAGTGGCTTTCGGAGAAATTGGTAAGGGCCTGCTGTAGCCATAGCGCCAGGCATAGCAGCCCTTGTGTCCATTCCCTGGTGCTACAACGGACTGCTTCTCTTACGTACGAGACCAAGTAGCCAGACAGGAGCAGTAGGCCGCAGACGCCGAGGTCGTTGGTGACCTCGAGATAGCCGTTGTGGGACGACCCCGGATAGAAGCCCTCCAGACGCTTCACGAATACCGCCGATTCTGTGCCGATACCGCGGTTCGGCTCCCAATACGCGCCGTAGCCGCTACCGAACAAGGGCCGTCGTGCGATGTGGTCCCGGACCAGTTCCCAGATGGCCGTGCGGCCAGTCAGCGAGCCATCTTTGCCTGCCAGCAAGGCAACAGGGGCGGAGAACAGGCTCAACCCTGGCATGGAACTGACCGACCCCAGTCCTAGTAGCAGGGTTAGCACTAGCGCTGGACGGGTGACCCAGCGCAGTCGGCTGCGCTTTGCCCCCATCTGCGGGAGGAATGCCACGAGCAAACCGCAGGTGAACAGCGTGGCGAGCAGCGAAGTGGTGCTACGCGACAGTAGCAAGCAGAGAAAACCGATACCGAAACCAACCCAACTCCGTAGGCGCGGCGCTTCTCCGGTGACTCCTGCATGGCACCAGAGCAAACAACTGGTGGCGGCCAAACCACCGAGGGCATTTTTGTGACTGGTCAGGCCGCGCCACGCGCCCACAAGTTCGGCTGAAAGTTCGCGATGAATGGCGTATTCCGGCCAGCCGACTCCGAAAGCGAGGGAAGCCAGCAGAAAACTGGTAAGGAGTGGACGAAGCACCGATTGCAGGCGTCGTTCGTGCCAGCCGGTACAAACGAAGGCAAATAGGCAAAGCACCAATGTCAGGACGCGCACCAAGCGGCGGGTGGTGAGCGCGGGGTCGATTGACCAACCAAGGCTTAGCGCGGCCAACAGTAACAAGCCGACGAACCAGAGGTTCAGGTTGGCCAGTACGCGCTGGGCTAAACCTGCACGCCATAGCACCAAGGCAGTGCTGCTGCCCAGCACCAGCAACCACAGCAAGTGGCCTAATGGGCTACCGCTGCCGTCCAGGCTGCTGGTGGTGACAGTGGGCGCTGCGAGGCGAGCGTAATCCAAGCCTTCGGGGAGAATCATCAGCAATACCAACAGCGAGAGTACCGCTCTCGCGAGCCGCGCCCATCGTCCGTCCGCTCTCCACGCTGCCTGCTGCATCCGCGAGCCTCAGAAATGGTTGATGACTGCGCCCATGACCCGAGAGCGGGTAGGGGCCAGACGTCGGAGGGCAGTTCGCAGTTCGCTGTATCGCGTGTGTCCGCTACGCGTCGCCAGCAAGGTCCGACCCGCGACGTTCGCGATGGCTGCTCCATCAGGCCACTTGGCTAGGGCAGGCGTATCGATGACTACGATGCGGTATTCGTCACGCCAGGAAGACATGGCCTCTGCGAAGGCGGGATGACTCAACAAGTCCAGCGGGCGGGTTGGCCGGTCACCGGCTGTCATGACAGAAAGATTGGGCAGACAGCCTGGCGTATGCAGCAACGGTCGCTCGCCAAACATCAGCAACTGTGCGAGGCCTTGGCGGTTCGGCAGGTCGAACAACTGGTGTTGGCAGGGGCGGCGCATGTCCGCGTCTACCAATAAGGTGGCGTGTCCTGCCTCTGCGAAGGCGATGGCCAGTTCCGCCGCCAAGGTGGAGCGCCCTTCGGCCGAACTGGCACTAACGATAGCCACCAGATCGGCATGCTGCGGAGTTTCGCGCCGCAGCATTATTTCGGTTCGAAGTGCCCGAAGGCTTTCGCTACGTGCGTGTTGGTTCGCGTGGACCGGGAGCAGGGCGACGGCGGTACTCATGCGCCCATCCACAACGGGGTACCGGCCAGCTCGCCGAGCACCGGCAAGCCATGATCACGTTCCAAGTCGAAGGCGGTGCGTACACGCCGTGAGGCCAATTCAGCCAGCAAGGGAACCAGCAAGGCCAGACCCAAGGAGCAGACTACCCCGAGGGCAGCGAGCCGCCAGCGCGCGCCACCTAGTGGTTCGACCGGTGGTGCGGCCGGGCTCGCCATTTCGATGTTCTTGCGATCTGTCTCAGCAGCGAATACCACCGCGTCATAGCCTTCCAGCGCTCGCCGATAGACCGTTTGTGCCGATTCCAGCGTCAAGCGCAGTTGTGCTGCCTCGTCGCGTTCTGCGCCCTCCAGCACCAGCCCATTGCGCTGTCGGTAGACTTCTTCCGTCAGGCTTTTCTCTACTTGTCGTGCTGCTCGCAGCTTGCTTTGCGCATCACCCTGAACGGACTGCATGGCTTGGTCGAGTTGTGCTCGCGTGGTCTCGCGTTCCGTGGCAAGGCGGGCGAGTGCTGGGTGCTTCGGCGTGAAGTCGTAGTTCATCTGCGCCAATTGCGCATCTTGCTGGTCCAGCAGGTTCAGCAGCGTACGGACTTGGTCTGAACCCGCAGCGGCGCCTGCGGGGGTGAGAGCATTACTCGCGCGAGCTTCAGCCTCGCGCGTAGCGGCCCGTGCCACCGCGAGGCTATTCTCCGCAGCCATCAGTGCCCCCGTCGGTGCTGCGCTGGCGGAATTGATGAGCGCTGTCCGGCTGCTGAAGGCGGTGAGCTTGCTTTGCGCCTGGTCTACCTTGCGCTTCAATTCGGCCAACTGGGCGTCTTGTCGTGCGGTGCGCTCGCGGGGTGCAGCGGCGTCGCGTTCTGCCTCGGCAAGGCGGTAGCTGTTCACCAAAGTGTTCGCCACCATTGCGGCTTCTACCGGCGAACTGGCGGTGTAGCTCACATAAATGAGTTGCCCACCGTCGCTTGCACGAAAAACAGCCAACTTCTGTGCAATACGCGAGGCGACCCAGTCGTCCAAGGTGCCGCGTGCTGGACGGTAGCCGTTACGGTAGTTTTTTCGCTGGGACAGTCCCAGTGCTCGACCGGTTCGCACCAAGACTTCGCGGGTTTGTAGCAAAGCCATCTGCGTCGAGATGTAGCTCCCTAATTGGCCCATAGGGAGGTCTTCGCCGTTCTGCGGGTCACTGACTGCATAGTTCACGGCGAGTACGGCGGTGGCGGTATAGCTGCGTGGCCACCACTGCAGGAAAGCCGCACTGCAAGCTAAGCCACCCAGCAGAACCAAAAAAGCCAGCCGCCAGCGGGCGCGGCCTATGGACCAGAGTTGCTGTGGTGTCAGCCCCGGCGTTGCGAACTCCACCGGCAAAAAGCCGGGAGCTATAGGCAAGGGCGTGGTGCGCATGACGATGGGCTGTTCGTTCAAGGCAGGCGCCTCCTGAAAATGCGGGGGCTCCCGCCATGACGTGATGTTCGGTCAGTAGCACTGGGCAGTCCGTGGGGTGCCGTACGCCAGAGGGCCCAACTTTGTCCGGTAGCGGACCGTCATTCTTCGGTCGCTTGTCGGCACGTGGCGACGGACAAAACATTGGGTGAGACGTTCCACTCAGAAGCTTGCTATTTCTGCGTTAGTTCCGTGCGTCGCACCACCAAGCCTGTGCTCCAGTGAAGTTGCCGGTTAAAGCGGCAAGGTTCAACACGGAGGAATGACCATGACGATGACCAAACTTCACCAGTGGTTTGCGGCTTGCCTATTGGCCGCGGGCTTGGCGGCAACGGGCACACCCGCAGCACAGGCTGCCGGTTACTTCGCACAAGCCGGAAAAATCTATGACCCTTATGGACAGGAACTCCAGGTTCGCGGCATCAGCCACTTCGGTTTCAGCGGCACCATCTTGCAGCCGCAATACTTGTGGCAAATGGGTTGGAAAGAGCAGATCGCGCAAATCAAGGCCTTGGGCTTCAATGCGGTGCGCGTGCCCTATACACCAGCCACGCTTTATACGACCACACCCGTGAACCAGTTGGGCTACCTCGACCCCAACAAGAACGCCGACTTGATCGGCAAGACGCCGCTGCAGGTGCTGGATTTGTGGATGGCCGAAGCGGACCGACAAGGGCTCTACGTGATGCTCGACATGCACAGTGTGGTGAAGAGCCGCCTGTATCCGACTTGGTTTGTTGATAACCCGGCGGACTTCCCGCTGGTTTGGAACGGCAAGGCTTACACCCCAGACGATTGGCGGCGCGACTTGGTGTTTGTTGCCAAGCGTTACGCGTACTTACCGCATTTCTTCGCCCTCGATCTCTACAACGAGCCAAATGGCAAGGTGCGTTGGGCAGCGGGTGACAAGAACATGACGAACGCAGCCTACTACTGGAAGCCGGCTGCCGAATCTGCGGCAGCAGCGGTATTGGCAGCCAATCCCAATCTCCTCATCTTCGTGCAGGGAATCAATGGCAACTGGGACGGTATCGAGAATTCCAACATTGCCATGAACTATGGAGAGGATTTGCAGCCGCAGGCGTACCAGCCCTTGGCCATCTCGGCCAGCAAGTTGGTGTTGTCCCCGCATACCTACGGGCCGGACGTGTACATGAAGTCCAGTTTTTCGGCGGCTAATTTTCCGGCCAACCTGGCACCACAATGGGAGGTGTTGTTCGGCAAGCTTTCGCCAGCCCATCCGGTCATCCTCGGTGAGTGGGGCGGCAAGTACGGTACGGGAATCCCGGCGGACACAGCGTGGCAGAACGCCTTGGTGGACTACCTGATAGCCAAGGGAATGCGCAGCAGTTTCTACTGGTGCTATACGCCCAACAGTGGCGACACCGGCGGCATTCTCGACGACTCGTTGAATGTACGGTTGGATAAACTCAAACTGTTGCAGCGCCTCTGGGCGGCGACGGCACCGACCGCCGGTGCGGCTGGAACCACGACGACCAATACCACTACTACCAGTACCACTACCGCCACGGCGGCCACCACCACCACGACTGCCACGGCAACCAACAGCCCAGTAGCAACCGCGGCGCCATACATCATGGGCTTTACGCCAGCCCAAGGACCGGTTGGAACTATAGTGAACGTTTATGGGCGCGGGTTCACCGGTATCTACAGCGTCAAAGTCGGGACGCTACGCGGCGCGCCGTTCAAAGTCATTAACGACCGCCAGGTGCAGGTGACCATCCCTGCAATGGCCGCGTCTGGTGCGATCGGCTTGTACAACGCCAAAGGCGTGTCGTTCAGCGCCACGTGGTTCCGCGTTGTCCGTTGACTCCGTGGTGGTCTCCGCTATTGACTTGATTAGTAGGGAGATGGCGGCCGGTGCGCTGCCGTACAGAAGCGAAGGCGGGCTGCGGCAAGGGTGGCGAGATGAACGCCATCTTTGCTTGTTTACGCGTGAACCTACTGGGGCGCCTGCTGGGCGCTGCAGTGACCTGCCTCTGCATCGCCTGTAGCCCGGCGCCGCCAGCGGTAGTGGTGGATAGCGCCGCGGGTGGATTGTCTTCACAAGGGGTTCTGGCGCTGCCATCGGACTGGGCCAGTTGGCAGCGTTTTTCGCGTCGGTTCATTACGCTGGAAGGGCGCGTGGTCGACCGTACCTTCGGTGGCAAGACCACCTCGGAAGGACAATCCTACGGATTGTTCTTCGCTTTGGTCGCAGGCGACCGTCGGCGTTTCGAGAATATCCGGCGTTGGACGTCGGCCGAACTCGCGGGCGGGGATTTGGGTGAACGACTGCCGGGATGGCTGTGGGCGCGACGCGACGACGGTACCTGGGGTCTGAAAGATGCCAACTCTGCTGCGGATGCCGACTTGTGGCTGGCTTACACCTTGCTGGAAGCGGGCCGCTATTGGCAGGAACCACGCTACACAGCGCAAGGACGTGCATTGCTCTCGAGTATTGCTGCACGTGAGGTAGTGGAACTCGACGGTGGTCGCGTCCTTTTGCTGCCTGCGCCTAGTGGATTTGACCTTGGCGGTGGCCGTTATCGCTTCAACCCAAGTTATCTGCCGGGCTTTCTCTTCCAAGCATTGGCCAATGACGACCCCGCGGGGCCATGGGAGCGAGTTTGGGCCACTTATCAGGAATTGGCGCCACAGATGTTTCCGGCAGGCGTTGCGCCGGATCTCTGCATCGTCGATCGGGATGGCCGGGTTTTCGTGGATCGTGAAACGGCAGCGGTCGGCAGTTACGATGCCATCCGGGTGTACTTGTGGGCGGGTCTTTCGCCGGCAGGGCCCCGCAGTGTCTTGCCGCTCTTGCACGGTCTCGTTCCGCTGTTGCAGGAATATGGCATGCCCCCTGAAAAATTGGACGCGGTGAGCGGCCGCGCCACCGCAGTGGCGTACTCGCCCGCAGGTTTTCAGGGGGCGGTACTGCCGTATCTTTCTGCCATGGGGGCCACTGAGTTGCTGGCTGGCCAGCAGCGCCGGGTTGAAGCGCATGCTTTGGCCGCACGGATGGGTACCAACACCCAGTACTACGATGAGGTGCTTATCCTGTTCGGCGTTGGGTGGCAGGAACGACGTTACCGATTCGATGAGGCCGGACATCTAGTCCTGCCGCCGGGACGGTGAATAGGCGTTTGCGCGTCACGATGGCGCTGCGTGCCATGACCCCGAACACTCGCGGCCCCCGCCACAGGTAGCGGGCTGCCAAGCGGCGCGGGTCCTGCAGCAGACGATACAGCCACTCCATGCCACAGCGGCGCATCCATGGAGGCGCTCGTTGTTCCTCGCCGGTCAGGAAGTTCAGGGAGGCACCTACACATAGCGCCAAGCCACGTGCCTGACCGCGTTGCTTCAGCAATTCCGCGAGACGCTCTTGCTGTGGTGCGCCGACGGCGAGCAGGCAAAAGCGGAACGGGCTGTGTTGTTCGATGAAATCGAGGCAGGCCTCTACGGCCGCCGGGTCGCGGATGAACCCCATCGGTGGCACGAGTTGGTGCAGATTGCCGAGGCCATGTCGTTTGCGCAGTTGCTGTGCTTGCGCCGATGTGCCACCAATGATGACCAGTCGGTCCATCGGTGAAATGACCTCCTTGAACAAGACCGTCGTAAGGTCGCTGCCTGGGCAAACCCGCAGGTATTGCCGCCGCGTCCAGCGTAACCAGTGGGCCAGAAAGCGGCTGTCTAGCAGTACGAAATCGGCGCTCGCGTAACTCTGGCGGAACGCTGCGTCTTCGTGCAAACGGACTAAGTGGTCAGCGTTGGGTGTCACGACGAATCCATACTTGTCTTCCCCGAAAGCGGCGGCCAATTGCGTGAACATCGCCAGGTCAAGATCGTCTACCACCAGCCAATCGCCTTCCTTGTCACTGGGGGCGACCATGGCGATGGGCGCAGACAGATGACGTAATTGGTGACGCAGGCTGTCAGGGCAGTTGTCCTCGAGCGAATGGCGAGCAACCACAATGGCATCCAGCCACTCCCGCTGACCCAGTTGCAGCAGTTGCTCTACCTCTGCAGCTTGGTTTTCGTCGAACACGCCCAGTACGTGGAACAGATTGTGATGGTGCTGACGCAAGCGCGTGGCAACACCGGCTACTGCGGTCGGTGGTCCGACTACCACGATGCGCGTAGCGAAATGGCCACGGTGCAGTAGTGCGCGCAAAGTCGCAAACAGGGCACCGTAGACCAGCAACGCCCCCGACACGACCCAAATCACGCGCGTCACCGGAATGAGCGGCATGAGAGGTCCTCCGGAAGCGGTGGTGACCATGGGTAGTACCGCCAGCAGCAACCCCAGTAAAGCGATCCGTGTGGCTTGCCTGGTCATTAGCCACAAGGTGGAATGGTCACGAAGAGTAGGCGCTACTTGCGGTTGGTATAGCACCACCGCGCCAACGACCATCGCGATGGGATTGTGCGTGACCAGCGCAATTCCAATAGCACCGAGCAGTGCCAAGGGTAGCGGGAGAATGTCTAGTGCGCGTGCACGCAGTCGTCGACGGGCAGGAGTCGATGGCATGGTTGCAGTCTCCGTTTGGCTAAAAGGCGTTGGTGCCCTGAACGACGACACGGATGGTCATCAGCAGAATCTTTAGATCCAGCCAGGGGGACCAGTGCTCGATGTACTCGAGATCGAACTGCACCCGTTGGGCAAGCTCGCCGCAGGTCGTGGTCGCGCCGCGCGAGCCGTGGACTTGCGCCCAGCCAGTCATGCCTGGCTTCACCCGATGGCGATGGGCGTAGCGCTGGCTGATCTCGTGGCAGTAGAGGCCTTCGGTCCGCATCTCAACAGCAAGGGGGCGCGGCCCGACGAGGGACATCTCGCCGCGTAACACGTTCAACAGTTGTGGCAATTCATCGACGCTGCTAGCGCGTAACCAGCGCCCGACGCGGGTGATGCGCTGGTCGTTGCGTTGGGTCTGCTCCAATGACGCCTGCGGGGTGGTGGACTGCCACGCCATGGTGCGGAATTTGTAGATGTGAAACACCCGGTTATCCAAGGCATGGCGGCGCTGTCGGTAGAGCAGCGGACCTTGGCTTTCCAGTTTGATGGCCAGTGCAACGAGCAGCAGTAGCGGCGCAATAGCTAGCAACAGCAGTGCACTCAAGCCGCGGTCAATCACTTCCTTGAAAACCGCACCCCAACGATCAATCGGACGTCGATCGATCCATTCCACTGCCAATCCATCGATGGGTGGCAGCACCTGTTGTCGTGCATAAGTGGTGTTCATGGGGCGCACTTTCCACGGCGCCGCCGCATGGCTCTGTCCCCGCGCGTACTGTGTGCGTGGGCAAACCGAAATTGCAGGTCTCGCTCCGCACACTGCATTCATGAATATGACATTCAATGAGCGCCGCGCACTCCCGCAAATTCTGGTGTTTGCTACCACCCGCTGGCAGTTGGCGGCACGTATAGCCATCAACTTCGCGGACTGCGGCTGCCGTGTCGATGCGTTGGTGCCCCGCGGGCATCCGGCGCAGTGTGTCGGGAGCGTTCGTGAGGTTCATCGTTTCGTGCCGTTGGCCCCCTTGGCTTCTTTGGTGGCGGCCTTGGAGGAAATGCAGCCAGATTTGGTCATTCCCTGCGACGATGCCGCGGCACTGTTGCTGCATGCGCTGCACCGTCGTTGCATGGAGCAGTCACCGCCGCTGGACGGGTTGCCTGCCCTGCTGAAGCGATCCTTGGGCAACGTGGAAGCCTGCGTCGTCGCCGGTTCTCGTTCACGTTTCATGGACTTGGCGCGTGCCAGTGGTGTACGTACGCCACCTTCGGCCAGTGTGGGTTCACTCGAGGAACTACGCGAGTGGAGCCGTGACCATGCCTTGCCTTTGGTGCTGAAGAGCGATTACAGCTTCGGTGGGCAGGGCGTGGCACTAGCGAAGCAGTGGCCCGAGGTCGAAGCAGCGTGGGTGGCGCTGAAACGCCGTCCCGGTTTCGGCGAGTCCTGCGTTCGTGCACTGCTGGAACGGGACACTGACCGGTTACGTGATTGGCGTCGGCCACCAGTCGAGTCGCTCATGGTGCAGGCGGCCATTGACGGACAGCCTGCCAACCGGGCGGTAGCTTGCTGGGAAGGTGAGGTGTTGGCCGGTGTCAGTGTCGAAGCGCTGCGGACGCAACACGCAACCGGTCCGGCGACGGTGGTGCGCTTCGTCAATAACCCGGAGATGGAAGACACGGCACGCCGCTTGGTGCGGCAGTTGGGAGTGTCTGGTCTGGTCGGGTTCGATTTCATGGTCGAGGCTGCCACTGGCGCAGCCCACTTAATTGAGATGAACGTGCGCGCTACGCCGGCTTGCCATCTCCCTAATAGCCATGGCACTGCCTTGACGGCCTCCTTGCTAGCCCGTCTGCGTGGGGAGAGTCCGCCGCGCCTGCGGCCCCGCTTCGCCTCTGGAATGGTGGTCATGTTTCCCGGTGAGTTCCGTGCCAACCCTTGCAGCCCCTACCTGCAAACGGCCGGCCATGACGTGCCGTGGGAACACCCGGCCCTGGTGCGCGATGGTCTGGAACCACCTTGGGCAGAACGCGGTTGGCTGGCTCAAGTACGCCGACGTTGGCGCACGTCGCGGGTCAGTGGGCTGCAACGACGTGGTTCTGTGCTGGCCGGTTCCAACTGATGTCGCGCGGTCATCCCGGCCAACTATTGCCCGAAGACCATCAGGCCTTGCTATTGCGGTTGCCCGCCGAGGAACGAGCGGTTTTCGTCGCCCGATGTGATTCGGTAGAACTGCTCACGGGCGAGTGCCTCGCCATCGCCGACCAACCGCTGCGTTACGCCTATTTCCCGTTGGATGCAGTGTGTTCGTTGCTGTCTACGTCATCGCTGGTGGGTCCCGAAGTCGCGCTGGTTGGAAACGAGGGTTTGGTGGGCGCTACGTTGGTGCTTGGCGTTGCCGCCGCTCCGTTCACCGCTGTGGTTTCCCTCGGTGGGCGGGCTTTGCGCATCAGTGCACCCCGGTTGTGGCGTGAGTTGGCGGCGTCGGTGCGGTTCGCACAAGTGGTGCGTCAGTATGTTTGGGTCTTGGCTGCGGACCTGGGGCAGGGCAGCGCCTGTGCCGGAAAACACAGCGTGGAGCAGCGTCTGGCGCGATGGTTATTGATGGCGAGCGAGCGCAAGCGTAGCCCGGCGTTGGCCGTGACTCACATACAGTTGGCTCGTTTGTTGGGGGTTCGGCGCGCAGGCATCACGGATGCCCTTCACCACCTTCAGGGGTTGCAGGCCGTGGTGCAACGACGCGGCGGGGTCCAAGTGGTGGAGTCCGCAGCTCTCGGGCAGGCCGCGTGCGCTTGCAACACCGCGATGGATGCGCGGTATGAGCAGATTTTTGCCCGAACGTCGCCACCGAGCGACAGGTTGTCGTCATTTATTTTCCATAATAATGACAATTTCATACGTTAAGTAAAATAAAACATTATGGGCTCGTCGCCCGGGGGATTCTCCACCCCAGCAGCGAACACGTAACCAGACAAAGCATCTGGTTCGGGCGCGGCAAACCAAGGGCTCCGCTGCAAGGCGGAGAAGAAGTAAAAGACGAGACCACAGGGGCAACCCATGAAGCAATTTCAAGTGACGCGCGTCCTGTTCGCAGGCGCAATGCTGGCCGCTGCCATGCTGCCCGCTACGGCCAGTGCGCATGCCGATGACGTGCTGGCTCGCGCCAACACCGGCGATACCATCAACGTTGAGTGGAACGCGGTGATGCTTCAGGCCATCCGCGATACCAAGCCGGGCCCGCCGATGACGGCGCGCGCGATTGCTATCGTGCATACCTGCATCTACGACACCTGGGCGGCTTACGACGCCAAGGCTTCGGGCACGCAGTTCGGTGGCAACCTGCGGCAGCCGCAAGGCGCCCGCACGGCTGCCAACAAGCGTCAGGCCATCAGCTACGCCGCGTACATGGCGTTGGCCGATCTCTACCCCTCGCAGAAGGCCAAGTTCGCTGCCAAGCTTGCGGCGCTGGGCTACGACACCTCGGCGTCATCGCTCGGGGCAACGGGCACCAGCACGCCCAGTGGCGTGGCTAACACCGCGTGCGGTGCCGTGCTGGCCTTCCGTCATGCAGACGGTAGCAACCAGCTCGGAAAAATGACGGGCAGCAGCGGCGCGGCTTACTCGGATTACACCGGCTACCAGCCGGTGAACACGCCGACGCAGTTGAGGGACCCGAACCGTTGGCAGCCGCTGGAGGTTCCCAATGCGGCGGGCGTGGTGAGCACGCAGAAGTTCATCACGCCGCACTGGATGAAAGTCGCGCCGTTTGCGCTGACCTCGGCTAACCAATTCCTGCCGCCGCCGCCTGCCATGGTCGGCTCATCGCGATACCAGCAGCAGGCCAAGGCCGTGCTGGACATCAGTGCGAATCTCACCGATCGGCAGAAGGTCATCGCCGAATACTGGGCGGACGGTCCGTCCTCCGAGTTGCCCCCAGGCCACTGGACGCTGTTCGCCACGTTCGTGTCGCGCCGTGATGGCCACACCATGGACCAAGACAGCAAGATGTTCTTCGCGCTAGGCAACTCCTTGCTGGATGCCAGCATCGCTTGCTGGAGCGCCAAGGTGGTGTACGACTCAGCGCGTCCGGTCACCACTATTCGTTACCTGTTCAGCGGCCAACCCGTGCGTGCCTGGAATGGCCCCGGGCAGAACGGCGTGCTCATCGACGGTGCCGATTGGAAGCCTTATCAGCCGCTTACCTTCCCGACGCCGCCGTTCGCCGAATACACCTCGGGCCACAGCACTTTTAGCCGTGCCGCTGCCACCGTGCTGCGTAACTTTACTGGGAGCGACCGTTTCGGTTACTCCGCCACCATCGTGGCGGGCAGTTCGCCGGTGGAACCGGGCGTGGTGCCTGCGCAGGACCTGACCCTCTCCTGGAAGACCTTCCGGGATGCCGCAGACGAGGCGGGCATGTCGCGCCGCTATGGCGGCATCCACTTCGAGGACGGTGACCTCGTCGCTCGCAAGATGGGCGCGCAGATCGGCGAGCAGGTCTGGCACAAGGCAGAACAGCTTTTTGGTGACAATTCCGACGATCGGTAGACCAATACCGGCACGGAAAACAGTATCGGGGGTTCCCTTGGCCCCGATCCTGCGGTAGGATTATTGGCTCAGCGGTAAACGCTGCGCTGTGCGCCCGTAGCTCAGTTGGATAGAGTACCTGGCTACGAACCAGGTGGTCGGAGGTTCGAATCCTTCCGGGCGCGCCAATCCTGTTCCGCAACCCCCTGGTCAGCATTTCTGGTCAGGGGGTTTCCTTTTTTTGGGCCGCGGAGCCGTTGTTTGGCGTGCGTAAAAGCCACGCCTCCACCGCTTCTGCATTCGCGCTAAGCTAAGACCATGGTAGGTAGATTATTTTTGCCGTTGCTGGCGAGCCTGCTGTTGGCCATGCAAGGAGTGTCGGCGGCGGCTATGCCGGTAGCACTGCCGCCTGTCGTGGACGCGCAGGTCGTTGCTCATGCTGTCGTTCAGGCTGTCGTTCAGGCTGTCGTTCAGGCCGTCGTTCCGGTCGTCGACCACACCACTGCGGAGGACACCCTCTCGGAATGCCACCGCGCGGCGTCACACACGGCCAATCCGGCCGTGGATAGTTCCAGTTCGGTTCCCGGTAACGCCAGTTGTGGCTGCGACTGCCTCCATGCCATCGCTTTGCCAGTAGCGGCCTTGCCTGCGCTGCGGCCAGTGCTTATTCGTTTCGCGGTGGTGGTGCCATCGCTCGCGGGGCCAGTCGTCAATCTCTCGCGGGAACTTCGCCCGCCCATCCCCGCCCAAGGCTGAAGTAGCAAGCACCCCGCGGCAGTACCCACGGGGTTGGCATGCGTTTTGGTTTCGCGGTACCCCAGGTGCGGCCGCGTTTGGAGCGAAGCATGAAATTTCCTCTTTATGCAAAGCGTCGCACGCCAGTTGCTTGGCTGGCGCTGACTTTGCTCGGGTCGCTAGGCCTAGCGGGTTGCGCCAGCGTGGCCCCGCGTGAACTGGCGGTGCGCGCGCAGTTGCCGGCGCAGGCTGTTTGGGCCGCGAGTGCCTGGGGTGGCGCTACGCCAACCGCCCCTGAGGGCCCCGCCGACGATACCCTGACCGCCGATACCGCCGTACGCATGGCGTTCACCAGCAGTCCGCATGCCCGGTCTCTGCGCGCGGCGTTTCTCGCCGAGGTGTCGGCCATTGATGCGGCGGCGGCGCCGGGTGGGCTGCATTTTTCCTGGGCGCGCCTGCGGCCGGCGGATGGTCTGGCCAAACTGGCGCTGGCCCTAAGCGTGCCGCTGGAAGAATGGCTCACGCTCCCGGGCCGACAACGGCAGGCTTACTGGTCGCGGGCCGCAGCAGCGCAGCGGGCCGCTTTCGCCACGCTGCAATTGGAACGCCATGTCCGTGAGGCTTGGGCTACCGCGGTAGCAGCGCAGCGCCGTGCTGCGCTGCTGGCCCGTGCGGCTGAAACCGCAGAGCTGTCAGCCGAACTGGCAACTCGTTACCGGGACGCCGGGAACTTGCCGCCGCACGACTGGAATGAACAGCAGCAGGGGGCCGCCGTCGCTTTGACAGCGGCGGCGGAAGCAGGTGTTGCCGCTGCGGAGTCGCGCACGGCGCTTGCCAATCTACTGGGTGTGCCCAGCACCGACCCGCGGTTGGTCTTGCCACAGGCCTTGCCGTCGCCGCCTGCCATGGAGTCCGCCGATAACGCTCCCGATGCGGCGGCGCTCACGGCTGCCTTGAGCCACCGTCTGGATTTGCTGGCAGCGCGTAGTGAAGCGATGGCCCAGCAAGTACATGCGCGGAGCCGCAGCGTCTGGTCTCGTGTGCCTGCCGTCGCAGCCGGCGTGGAGCGCGAGCGTGAAACCGATGGAACTCGCCTGACGGGGCCATCGATTGACGCGACGTGGTCACCAGCCGGCAGCGCGGAGGCACGGGGTGTGGCAGCACAGGCCGAATTGGCTGATGCCAATGCCGCCACGCTGGCAGTGGAAGTGGCCAACGAAGTGCGTTTGCGCGCGCTGGCCTACCGGCGTGCGTTGGATCTCGATGGTCTGCTGGGAACCCATTTGACGCAGTTGCAGGCCGCCAGTGTCACCGCTGCACAACAGCAGCAGGCATTCATGCTGGCGGGTCCCTTCGACCTGCTGGAGAAGCGCCGGGTAATGGACGAATTGTTTGCCAATGCCGAACAACAGCGTCTGGTCGCATGGTTGGCCTGGTACGCCTGGCAACAAGCTTCAGGAGTCGCGCTATGAAACTTTCCCGACGCCAACTGCTGCAAGGGGGTGGAGCTGCGCTCGCTGGTGTGGTGGCCACGCAGGCCAGCGTTGCTGCGGCCCCTTCGCCGCATCCATTAGAGAACTTTCCCGACCCATTGGCACCTGCGGCTCGCAAGGCAGGACAGGCGCCGGTCACTACGCTTAACGGTCGCAGTCTGCCGGCGCGCTGGCGCGATGGCGCCCGCGAGTTTCATCTGGTGGCCGAAGAAATCGAGCATGACTTCGCACCCGGACAAGCCGGTATTACGCGCATCAAGGCTTGGGGCTACAACGGCACCACGCCTGGCCCAACGCTTGAGGCGGTAGAAGGCGAACGGGTGCGTATCTACCTCACCAACCGTCTACCGGAGCACACCAGTATTCACTGGCACGGCTTGTTGTTGCCGGCGGGCATGGACGGCGTGAGCGGCCTGACGCAGCCGCCTATTCCGCCCGGCGAAACCTGGGTCTACGAGTTCGAACTGCGCAACCACGGCACGTTCTTCTACCACCCGCATGCGGACGAACTGCTACAGGTCGCCACGGGGATGATGGGCCTGTTCATCGTGCATCCCCGCGGCGGCGAGGACCGCGTGGACCGTGACTTCGCCATGCTGCTGCACAACTGGTCCGTGCATCCGGGCACGTACCGTCCGGATCCGTCCGTGATGACTGACTTCAATCTGTGGACTTTCAATTCCACGGTGTTCCCTGCCATCGAACCCATGTTGGTGAAGCGCGGTGAACGGGTACGCATCCGTATCGGCAATTTGTCCATGCACGACCATCCTATGCATCTGCATGGATTTCGCTTTTACGTGACAGGTGGCGATGGCGGCCGTTGGCCGCGCCACACTTGGCACCCCGAAGTGACTGCGTTGGTAGCGGTAGGGCAGACGCGCGACTTGGAATTCGTGGCGGACGTGAATGGTGACTGGGCCTTCCACTGCCACAAGGCGCACCACACCATGAACGCCATGGGGCATGACATTCCCAATCCGCTGGGTGTGAAACAGCAAGATTTGGCGGAACGGATTCGCGAAGTGTTGCCTGGTTACATGGCGATGGGTGAGCACGGTATGGCGGAGCACCAAGTGCACACCGACATGGGCCACATGGAAGGGCCGGAAAACACCATGCCCATGATGATGGGCGAGGGCCCCTTCGGGAAACTGGAAATGGGCGGCATGTTTACCGTGGTGAAGGTGCGCGATGACCTACCGAAAGATGGCAGCGACCCCGGGTGGTACCAACACCCAAAGGGGACGCAGGTGCGTCGGGTTAGCCAAGACCCGTCGTTTCGCCTGAAGTGACTTCCAGCGCCGCGAGGCGCGCCTCGAGACGCGCCAAACGCGCCTCCAGACTTGCTTCCAGTTCGCCCATTCTTTCTAGCAACACGGTTGTTTGGGCCATGGCATCCGCGCCGCGCGCAGGGACGGCACCGCCGTGTACGGCAACGGGCGCTGGGTCGCCGTTGGCTGCAGCGGCCGCTACCGCTTCGGCATCGTCTCCGAGCAGGTGCGCCCAACGGGCCTCGCGCGCACCGGGTGCGCGGGGTAGGCGAACTACCAAGGGTCTTTCCTCGCGCGCCGCCAAGCTGTCGAGGGCCTCTTGAACGTCTTCGAGGCCTGCAAACGGGTGAAGCCGATGGCCATGGGCGCGTAGTTCACCGGGCGTTTGCGGGCCGCGCAGTAGTAATTCGCAGACGATGGCTCGTTCTGCCGCCGTGAACTGCAGTGAACCAAATTCAGTGTTGCAGAACAACTGTTTGTACTTGGGAACGCGGCTGCCGAAACCGCTACGTTCGAGAACCAGGCGCTGTTTCGCTAACCGGTCTACCACGGCTTGGATTTCAGTCTCGGCGAGGTTCAGCACGGGCTCCCGGTTGGTCTTCTGGTTGCAACCGGCCGTCAGGGCGTTCACCGATAGTGGATACTGGTCGGGTGTGGTGGTTTCTTTTTCCAGCAGCACGCCAATAACTCTGGCTTCGCCCGTATCGAGTGCCACTTTCATGTTTTCGCATCCCTTTGCTTGCGGCAGACCCGCACACCCCGTAGTTTACCGCTCCGCCAGTATCCGCCGCTGCGGTTCCCGCACCTGGCGTGACGCTGCGCACACACTTCATTTCTGGACCCAAGCATGACCCTGCTGCGACTTAACGAGGCCTGCCTGGCCTTTGGCCTTCGCCCTTTGCTGGACCACGCCATGCTGGAGGTAGCCGCCGGGGAGCGTGTGTGCTTGCTGGGCCGCAATGGTGAAGGTAAGAGTTCGCTGCTGCGTGTGTTCGCGGGTGAACAGCCGCTCGATAGTGGACAAGCTTGGCGGTCTCCGGGTAGTCGCGTGGCTCTGTTGCAGCAAGACGCGCTGACGGAAGATACGCGTCCCGTGTCTGAAATAGTTCGCGAAGGCTTGGATGCGGCAGACCCGGGTGCGCTGGAAGACTGGCAAGTCGAGATGCGCATCGCTGAAGTGCTTGAGCGTTTGGAGTTGGATGGCGAGGTGCCGCTCGCTGATCTTTCTGGCGGTTGGCGCCGCCGTGCCCTGCTGGCGCGTGCGCTGGCCGCGGACCCGCAGGTCCTGCTGCTCGACGAGCCCACCAACCACCTCGACGTCGAAGCCATCTTATGGCTCGAGAAGTTCCTGCAGTCGTACCGTGGTGCCGTGCTGTTTGTGAGCCATGACCGTGCCTTCATCCGCCGTGTGGCCACGCGCATCGTGGAACTTGATCGTGGTCGCCTTACCGGTTGGCCCGGAACGTACGATGAATACCTGATTCGCAAGGCCGAGGCCTTGCGAGTGGAGGCTGACCAAAACGCACTGTTCGACAAGCGTTTGGCGCAGGAAGAAGTGTGGATTCGCAAGGGTATTGAAGCGCGGCGTACGCGTAACGAAGGCCGTGTTCGTGCGCTGTATGCATTGCGCGAAGAACACCGCCAGCGACGCAATCGCATGGGCACTGCCAACTTGCAGGTTCAAGAAGCGCAGACCTCCGGAAAGTTGGTCTTCGAATCGGAAAATCTCACACACGGTTACGGCGAAGTGCCGTTGGTGCGTGGGTTGAATTTGCGCGTCATGCGCGGCGATCGCCTGGCCTTACTCGGCCCGAATGGTGCTGGCAAGACCACGCTACTCCGTTTGCTGCTCGGCCAGTTGGAGCCACAATCTGGGAGCGTCCGACAGGGGACGAAGCTGGAAGTGGCGTACTTCGACCAGCAACGAGCGCAGTTAGACCCGGCGGCGACAGTCATGGAGAACGTCACGGGGGGTGGCGAAAGCGTCATCATCAATGGGCAGCGCCGCCATGTTTCTGGTTGGCTGCAAGACTTTCTCTTTCCGCCCGAGCGCTTGAACTCACCCGTCTCCATGCTGTCGGGTGGCGAGCGGAACCGTCTGTTGCTGGCGCGGTTGTTTGCGCAGCCGGCCAACTTGCTGGTCATGGACGAACCCACCAACGACCTCGACGTGGAAACGCTCGAGCTGCTCGAAGAGCGAATCGCGGAATTCAACGGCACCTTGTTGTTGGTGAGCCATGACCGCGAGTTCGTCGACAAGGTGGCTACCAGCGTCATCGCGTTCGAGGGCGAAGGCCAAGTGCGTGAATACGTCGGCGGCTTCAGCGATTGGCTGCGCCAGCGGCCAGTTGCGGCGGCGCGGTGGCGCGATAGTACTCGCGGTGCGGTTGCTGGTACAGTAGTTAGCACGGAGACGCCTGCGCCAGCGAAGACCGCGACAGCGATGCCTGTTGCCGCCGCAGCGGCACCCGTTCGCAAGCGCAAGTTGTCCTACAAGGACCAGCGCGATTTGGAGCAAGCGCCGGCGCGCATTGCAGCGCTGGAAGAAGAGCAGGCGGCGCTGCAAGTGCGCCTGCAGGACCCGGCCTTCTATTCGCTCTCGCGCGAAGAAAGTGCGCCAGTGCTGGCGCGCTTGCAGGTGCTGGCAGCAGAGTTGCCCAAGGCCTACGAACGTTGGGAAGCGTTGGAGGCCATGGCGGACGGTGCCTGAGAGTCCCGGCTGTCGCGACGGATACGACTGACCGTCAGCCAGATGAACCCGCTGATGACGCCGATAAGCACCGCCATCAGCACCGCCAACCACCAGTGGAAGCGCCACGCTTCCTGCAAGCCGAAGACGACTCCGATGGGAGTGGTAATAAGCAATAACGGTTTGGCTATACGCATCGGTTTACTGTGCTCCGTACAAAGCGGCGTCGCGCGCCGTGGTGGGTAGGAATTGTGGTGCTTGCGCAGCATGGGTGGCTTGTTCGAAGGCATAGGCCAACTGCAGTAGGCCCGCTTCGGCCCACGGCTGGCCAATGAACGACAAGCCCAGTGGCAGGCCATCGCTGAAGGCCATGGGTAGCGTCAAGGAAGGCCAACCGGCAACGGCAGCAGGTTGGCTGCTGGAGACGCGGACATGGTCGCTGAGGACGGCGTCGGTCTTCCAGGCCGGTGCGTTGGTGGGTGCCACCAGCGCATCCAAATGTTCGGCGGTGAAGAGTTCGCGCAACCGGGTTTGCGTGGCATCCCGGCCTGCATGCAGCGCTTCCAGATAAGCGCTGTCCGTCAGTGGGCCTTGTTTGGCGGCCAATTGAAACAGTTCTTGTTCGAAGACCGGCATCGTCGTCGCGCGATGGGCTTCGTTCCAGACAATGAGTTCCGCCAGCGTGTCGCGGTCCGCCGGCGCGCCGTTGGCTTGCAGCCAGCCCTCCAGATCATGCTTGAATTCGTAGAGCAACACGGCGAACTCCGCGTCGCCTGTTTTTTCCATCGCTTGTGCTGCGCGGCTTTTGCCGCCCAGCGTTACTTCCACGACGGTGGCGCCTTGTTCACGCAGTTTTGCGAGCGCCGCCGTATAGGCAGCCTCGACGGCATCATTGCTGCCGGCGCCGCCATAGTCGCGTAGCGCCCCAATCCGCTTGCCGCGCAGCGTGGCGGTAGCGAGCGCGGCGGTGTAATCCACGCTGCCACCGTCCACTCGCGGCGCTTGCATCACATTCAGCAGCAAGGCCGCGTCGTGCACCGTACGCGTCATGGGGCCGGCCGTATCTTGGCTATGCGCGATGGGAATGATGCCGGTCCCTTCAATCAACCCCACGGTAGGCTTCAGGCCCACGAGGCCATTCAAGCCGGAAGGGCAGATGATGGAACCATCAGTTTCGGATCCGACACCGAGCGGTGCGAAGCCAGCAGCAATGGCGACGCCTGTGCCACTCGAAGAGCCGCAGGGGTTGCGGTCCAGTGCATAGGGGTTACGGGTTTGGCCACCCACACTGCTCCAGCCACTAACGCTATGCGTGCTGCGAAAATTCGCCCATTCGCTCAGGTTGGTTTTGCCGAGGATGATGGCGCCTGCGGCGCGAAGACGGGCTACGAAAGGCGCGTCGTTGCTGGTCTTGAAGTCCGCCAGCGCCAGCGAACCGGCATGCGTTGGCAGGCCATCAGCGGTGGCGATGTTGGCTTTTAGTAGTACGGGAACGCCATGCAAGGGGCCACGCAGGTGGCCATTGCGGCGTTCGTTATCCAGTTGCCGCGCCTCCTCGACTGCAGTGGCGTTCAGATGCACCACGGCATTCAAATGCGGGCCGGCATCGTCAAGCAGGGCGATGCGTTGCAGCAAGCGCTGCACTTCGGCTTCGCTCGTGGTTTGCCCGGCCGCCAGTTGCTTCAGTAGCACGGTGGCACCGCAGGTGGCTGCAGTGCACTCGCTATCGCTGGCTGCAGCGGCCGTAGCCGGTAACCAGAGGCTCCCGAGCCATAGGGCAAGGACGATGCGTAAGCCGTGTGGGTAGGGTCGAGTCATCTCTCTTCGCTCCTATACTGGCGGCGTGTTGACGCCTTTCGCCATGGCATGTGGTATTCGTGGATGTCGTAGCCGGTGGCGGCATCAATGCGAATGTAGGCCTCGCCGTCGCGCAGAAAATGCTCGGGCTCTACCAAGGGGGCCGTTCTGGCAGCCGCTTGTTGGAAGGCGGCGGCGGCAGAACCTGCGGCCGCCAGCCAGCGCAGGTTCAAAACGGTGGGTGGAAGCAGTTCCACTTCTGCACGCTCCAACTTCAGCAGCATGGCGATGGGTTCTACAAACGCCACCTCGATGATTTCGCTGCCGTCCGCTTGTGGTACGGCGCCGGCGGGTGCCTCACCCAGAAAGAACCACGTATCGAACCGACGGGAAGTACCGGCAGGCGCTATCCACCGCGCCAATGGCACCAGTGCGTGCAGGTTGCTCGCGACGTCGAGTTCGATGGCCGCTTCTTCATGGGCTTCACGAAGGGCCGCATGGCGCGCGGCGGCCAACGGGTCGTTGCTGACACCGGCGACGGCAGTGTGGTCAGCGGCGTCGATACGGCCACCTGGGAACACCCAGTGGTTGGCTCCAAATACCAGCCCTTCGTTGCGCTTGCCCATCAGCACTGAGAAGGGATCGGTCCGCAACAACAGCAGGCTCGCCGATGGAATGCTCAGGTTGCTCAAGAGGTTTCCATCCAATGCGCGTGAGGAGATTCGCCGGCGTTCTTGCGCAGTGCCAGCGACAACAAGACGCGCGTTCCCGTGCGCTCGGCGCCGGGGCGGGTTTGCAGGAATTCAAGTTCGCCACCGACCATTTGTGCACGGTAACGCATCAGTTGCATACCAAGACCGGTATCGGGATGCCCAGTGGGTGCCGTTGCCAAGGGCATGCCTTGCCCATCGTCGGTCACTTCCAGTTGTAATAGTCCCGGGAGGCTGTGCAAGCGCACCACTACGGTACTGGCACCAGAATGTTTTACGGCGTTGCTGAGCGCTTCTTGGGCAATGCGGAACACGTGTACGGCGGCCTCGTCGGTCAAGCCGGCTGGTGCGCCACCGGCCACTTCCAACCGACAAACGGGGCGTGGCAAGTGAACGAACTGTCGCAGGAGGCCTTCCAGCGCGATGGGCAGGCCGCCTTGGGAAAGTTCGATGGGGCAAAGGCCGCGGGCGAGCGTACGTACGCTTTCCAGTGCCGCGCGCTGTAGTTGGTGCAGTTGGTCGATACGGTCCACCAACTCGGGCGCGGCGCGAGCGATGTCGCGCTTCAATGCCCCCATCATCATCAGGATGCCGCTTAATTGCTGCCCGATGTCGTCATGCAGGTCACTACCGAGACGTCGCTGTTCGCGCCCGCTGATGTCCAGCAGTTCCCGTTCCAGTTCCTTCGGGCGAGTGACATCGCGAGTGATGGAAACAAGACCCGTGACCTCGTCGCTATGCGCTTCGCGAAGCAGTGCTTTGGTGGTGGCGCGCCAGCGCAGGCTGCCATCGCGTTGCGGGTCCGCCCGCTCGCGAAAGACCTCGTTGGCGTCACCCCCTAGCAGGGCTTGGTCCGAGAGGGCTTCAGCGGCGAGGGCAGGCGGTAGCGGCAAGTCCGAAAGGGGGCGGCCTAGCGCTTCTGCGGCTGTGAAGCGGGCTTCGCGCAACAGGGCGAGATTGGCCATGGTCAGGCGGCCACGTTCGTCCACGGCATAGATGGCGTCGGGGATGGCATCTACCAACGTTCGTAGCAGACGCCGTTGCGCCTCGAGCGCGCGCTCCGCCTGGTGTCGCTCCTGTCGCGCCCACATCTCTGTCAGCGCGCGTCGTACCGCCGGCCCCAAGCGTGACAGGCGGCTTTTCAGCACGTAGTCGGTGGCACCGCTTTTCAGGGTGTCGATAGCCAGTTCTTCGCCGGCGGACCCGGAAACGAAGATGAACGGCACCGTGAGCGTGCGAATGCGCAACAGGTCCAGCGCTTCCAGACCGTCCAGATCGGGCAGGGTGCGGTCGGCCAGCACCAAGGCTGGCAATTCCTCGTCCAACGCGGCCAACAGCGCGGCGCGACTGGTGAGGGGAACCCAGTCCATATCGGGTTGCGTACGCAGCAGTTCGCGGTGCACGCACTCGCTGTCTGCTAGGTTCGCTTCGAGGTGGAAAACGCGCATCGGGGCTCCGGCCACGGTGGGAGTGGCCTGCCGTTTCAGTGTAAGCCAATCCATGGGCGCGGCCCCGCCCTATACTTCCGGAATGAACCGCCAATGGACCCACCCATGACCTCTGCCCTCGGCGCTGGTGCGGCCTTGCGGCCGCCCTTTCTGCGGCCCGATGTGTCGGGCTTGTTCGCCAGCTTGCGAGCGGCGGGTGCCCTCGGTTGCGTGGCCGTGGTGAGTCACGCCGAGGGTTCAACCTATTCGAAGCCAGGCGCTCTCATGTTGTTTGCTGCTGATGGGCGGCAGGCGGGCTTGCTGAGCGGCGGCTGTCTGGAAGGCGACTTGGCGGACCGCGCGGCCCGCGTCATGCAGACCGGCCTGCCGGAAGTGGTGCACTACGACGCCCGCGACGTCGAGCAGGACGTTTTGTTCGGGCTGGCGTTTGGCTGCGAGGGCTTGCTCCGTATCCATTTGCTGCCCCTTGGGACGCAGCAAGGCTATGAGCCGCTGGCCACCTTGGCTGCTGCCACAGCCGCCGGGCAGGGAGTGGTCTGGGGTCTGTTCACCGCGGGGCCGCGCAACGGGCAAGTGCTGGTGGCAACCGCCGCCTTGCAAGCGCATACGCCGTTGAATGGTTGGACTTTGCCCGGCGGGCACGCAGCCCTCGCAGGAGGGGTGGCCGCAGGAGTGCCCGGAGGAGTACCCGGGGGCATGGCCGCTGACGAGGAACTTCTGCTCCTGCGCATGGCCCCTGTGCCGCGGTTGTTGCTGTTGGGCGCCGGCGCCGAAGCGCCAGCGCTGGCGGCTGGGGCTTTGGCGCTAGGGTGGCAGGTCACGGTATTGGACCATCGCGCGAGTTGGGCCAGCCCGGCTCGTTTCACGGCTGGGGTAGAGGTTCGCACCTTGGATCCCCGCGAGCCCATCGCGGCAGTGGCCCCCGCCATGCCGGTCGGCGCAGTTCTGCCAGCCGCTGACGCTGCCGTAGTCATGGCACACCATCTGGAGGTCGATGCCGCTTGGCTGGCTCGCCTCGCCGAAACGCAAACCCCGTGGATTGGCCTGCTCGGCCCTGCAGCGCGCCGGGGGCGTCTGCTGGCGCGCATCGGTCTGCAGTCGCCGGCCTTTGCCGGGCGCGTACAGGGCCCGGTGGGCCTGCCCGTGGGCGCACGCACCCCGGAAGAAATTGCTCTGTCCATTCTCGCCGCGGCCCAGCAGGCGGTAGCTGCGCAAGGAAACGGCTGATGTCGGTACAAACGCTGTTTCCCACGCAGGTTTACCACGGCGCTCTCATGCGTACCGGTGGCGAGGTGCTGCGCAAGCGCCTCCTGCGCGAGTGCTTGCAACTGCCCGAGGACGATCTGGCCGGCCAGCGCTGGTCCGCGAAGAACTACCCCGGCGGCTATACCTCCTATGGCTCGGTTTGCCGCTTGCAGACGGTTTCGCCCACCTTCGCTGAACTCGAGCGCCGCCTGCGCCGCCATGTGAAGGCTTATGCCAAGGCGCTGCAGTGGGACTTGGGCGGACGCGCGTTGGTAATGACCGACTGCTGGGTGAACCTGATGCCGCAGGGCGTGGTGCACAGCTTGCACCTGCACCCGTTATCCGTCGTCAGCGGCACTTACTACGTGCGTACGCCGCCGCGCTCTTCCGGGTTGAAGTTGGAAGATCCGCGACTGGACCGGTTCATGGCGGCACCGCCGCGCCGCGCCGATGCGGACCGCGAGCACCGCTCCTGGGTCACTCTGCCCGCGCGGGCGGGCTATCTGAATCTTTTCGAGAGTTGGCTGAGGCACGAAGTGCCTCCCAACCCTGCCGCGAGCGAACGGATTAGCATTAGCTTCAACTACGCCTGGGCCTAACGGGCTGCCGGGGGACTAGCCGTTGCTCCCAGGGGCTTACCCGGGTGGGTTATGAACCCATAACGACTGGAAACTATGCCCGTAGGCGGGTGGCCCGTACCATGTGCGGCTTATGTCCCAGAACCCCCTTCCCGCGGCTGTGCCGCTAGACCCCGAGGCGCGTGCCGCACTCGACCATTTTGCTGCTCGTCTGAGCCCCGCTGGCCTTTGGTGGGCGGCTGGCTACTTGGCTGGCCTCGCGCAAGCAGGCGGGGCCCCCGCAGGCGCCGCGACTGCCACGGGCGCTACGGCCGCCGAGGCTGGCGTGCTGGTCCTCACGGCTTCCCAGACCGGTAATGCCCGCCGCTTGGGCGAGAAGCTGCGCGAGGCGCTAGTGGCCGCTGGCCATATTGTGAAAGTGGTTGCGGCAGCGGATGTGAACGCCAAGCAATTGGTAGCCGCGCGCACGCTCTTTGCCGTGGCCAGTACCCAGGGCGAAGGTGAGCCGCCCGACGAAGCGCGCGGTCTGTGGGAATTGCTTGCTGGTCGCAAGGCGCCAAAGTTCGCGGACACCGGCTTTGCGGTATTCGGCCTTGGCGATTCCAGCTACCCGCTGTTTTGCGAGGCTGGCAAGTTTCTTGATGAACGTTTCGCCACGCTTGGTGCGCAGCGGTTGCTGGACCGTATCGACGCGGACGTGGAATACGCTGACGAAGCCGACGCTTGGATAGCAGCGGCCGTGGCTGCCGTGCCCGCTCCGGCCGTGCGTGCCGTGGCGCCGACTGCTTTCAGCTTTGTGCCGGCTGCAGTCCGCGATGCCGACAAGGACCACCCGCGCGAGGTAGGCATTCTCGCCGCGCAGCGTATCGTCGCGCGTCAGGCCGACCGTGCCGTGGTGCATTACGAGTTGGAGGCGGGCGAGGGCTTTGCTTACGAGCCTGGTGATTCGCTGGGCGTGTGGCCACTGAACCCCACTGCCGTGGTGGCGCGGGTGGCGGCGCATCTACCTGGCGCTGCGTTGGACGCACCGGTGGTGCGTGGCAAGCACGAACGTCCGCTGGGCGAATGGCTCGGTGAGCAGTTAGAGATAACGCGTCTGGCGCGGCCATTTCTCGAAGCGCAGGCGGAACGTTCCGGTGCGCCGGAACTTGCCGCCGTGCTGGACAAATCACCGGCCGGCGCAGCGCGCTTGCAGGCCTTCGTTGCCACCGCCAACGTCGCTGACGTGCTGGAGCGTTTCCCGGTACAGACCGGCCGCGAATGGAACGCGGGCGAACTGCTGGCTGCACTGCGACCACTGGCACCGCGGCTGTATTCCATCGCTTCGAGTCGCGCCGCAGTGGGCGAGGAAGTGCACCTGACCATCGCCAGCGTCGATAACGGCGCGGCCTCGGGCCATCTGTGGCAGCGCGGCACCGCGGCCAGTGGCAACACTGTGCGCGCCTACCTCGAGCGCAACACGCATTTTCGTTTGCCGGCGGATGCCTCGCAGGACGTCATCATGATCGGCCCGGGCACGGGCGTGGCGCCATTCCGCGCCTTCGTGCAGGAGCGTGGTGAAACGGGTGCCACTGGCCGCAACTGGCTGTTTTTCGGTGCGCGCCATTTTGATACTGAGTTCCTCTACCAGTTGGAATGGCAGCAAGCACTTAAGGACGGGCGCTTGAATCGCTTGGACTTGGCTTTCTCGCGTGACCAAGCCCAGAAGATTTACGTACAGGACCGTTTGCGCGAACAGGCAGCTGACTTGTGGAGTTGGCTGCAAGGCGGCGCCAGCCTCTACGTTTGCGGTGACGCCACTCGCATGGCGCCCGATGTGCACACCGCGCTGCGTGATACGGCGCAGCAGCAAGGCGGGCTGGATGCCGAGGCCGCGGAAGCGTGGCTTGCGGAACTCGCCGCCACCAAGCGCTACTTGCGCGATGTTTACTAAGGAGCCGGACGTGTCCAAGTCCCCCAACGTCTCTTCTGCGCCGTTGTCGGCCGTCGAAGGCATCAAGACGCGCAGCCGTGGCTTGCGTGGTTCGCTGGTCGAGAGCTTGGCTAACCCCGTTACTGGTGCTATTGCCGACGACGACACGCAGCTCATCAAGTTCCATGGCAGCTACCAGCAGGACGACCGCGACATTCGCGAAGAGCGGCGCCAGCAGAAGTTGGAGCCGGCGTTCAGCTTCATGATTCGTACCCGTCTGCCGGGTGGTGTGGCCACGCCGCAGCAGTGGCTGGCGCTGGATGCCATCACGCGCGAGTTCGGCAACGGCACGCTGAAGCTGACCACACGCCAGGCCTTCCAAGTTCATGGTGTAGTGAAGCGGAATTTGCGTGACACCTTCATGGCGATGAACCGCGTGGCCATCGACTGCATCGCCGCTTGCGGCGACGTGAACCGCAATGTCATGGCTGGCATCAACCCTACGCAGAGCGCGGTTCATGCGGAGATTCATGCCTATGCGCGTGGTCTTTCGGAGCACTTGTTGCCGCATACGCGTGCTTACCATGAGATTTGGCTCGACGGCGAGAAGCTGGTGGGCGAAGTGGGTGAGGCCGAACCGCTTTACGGCGCCACCTACCTGCCGCGCAAGTTCAAGGCCGCCATCGTGCTGCCGCCGCACAACGATGTAGATATCTACACGCAGGACCTGGGCTTCATTGCCATCGTCGAAAACGGCGAGTTGGTGGGCTTCAACCTCACCGCGGGGGGTGGCCTCGGGGCCACGCATGGCGAGTCCGCCACGTTCCCGCGTTTGGCGAATGCCATCGGGTACTTGCCGAAGGAGCGTCTGAACGAAGTGGCAGCAGCGGTGATGACCACCCAGCGTGACTTCGGTGACCGCACCAACCGCAAGCATGCGCGTCTGAAGTACACCATCCAGGACCGCGGCGTGGCGTGGTTCAAGGAAGAGTTGTTCCGTCGTCTGGGTGGGCCTCTGGCAGCACCGAAGCCGTTCAGTTTCACTACTCGCGGTGACCGCTTCGGTTGGGAGACCGGTGAAGACGGTCGCTTGCACCTGACGCTGCGTGTGCCGGGTGGACGCATTGTCGATGGTCCTGCAGCCAAGTGGATGGCTGGGCTGCGCGCCTATGCTGAACTGGGGCTAGGCGAATTGCGGCTCACGCCGAACCAGAATTTGCAGTTGGCGAATATCGCCGAAAGCGAAAAGTCCAAGGTGGATGCGCTCGTGGCGCAATACGGCTTGGGTATTCATGAAGCCGCCACGCCGGTCGCGCTAGATGCCATCGCCTGCGTGGCGCTCCCGACTTGTGCGCTCGCCATGGCCGAGGCAGAACGTTACATCATGGATTTCAGCGCGCGCGTGGATGCCCTCCTGACGAACCATGGATTGGACCGCGAGCGCGTCAGCGTGCGTATTACGGGTTGCCCCAATGGTTGTGGCCGCCCCTACGTGGCGGAGATTGGCCTCGTGGGCAAGGCGCCCGGGCGCTACAACCTCATGCTGGGCGCCGATGCGCTCGGCACGCGTCTGAACACGCTTTACCGCGAGAACCTCGACGAGACCGCCATTCTTGCCGCACTGGACCCGCTCATTGCGGGCTGGGCTGCAGGGCGTCGCGCTGGCGAAACCTTCGGCGACTGGACCGTCCGCAATGGCGTGGTGGTACCGCCGGCCGTGGAGGCTTGAGCGGCGTGAACGCGGTGCCTTCCAACATGGCGGCCAACCCGGTGTCGAGTGTTCCGGCGCTTGCCGCTGCACCCGCTGGCAATGTGGCCGCCGCGCTTGTTGAGGCGGCACAGCGTGCGGAGCTCTCTGCACAGCTCGAACCGCTCACAGCGGAACAGCGCGTGGCTTGGGCCTTGGCAAACTTGCCCGGTCCGCATGTGTTGTCGTCGAGCTTCGGTGCCCAGGCGGCAGTGATGCTGCATCTGGTGGTGTCGCAGGCGCCGCAGACGCCCGTGGTGGTGGTGGACACGGGGTATCTCTTTCCGGAAACCTACCAGTTCATCGACACGCTGCAAAAACGGCTGAATCTCAATCTGCAAGTGGCGCGCGCGGAACTAAGCGCCGGCTGGCAGGAGGCTCGCTTTGGTCGCTTGTGGGAGCAGGGTCTCGAGGGCATCGAGACTTACAATCGTATGAACAAGGTCGAGCCCATGCGCCGCTTGTTTGACCAAATGGGCGCGCGCACCTGGTTCACGGGGTTGCGGCGTGACCAAGCGGAAAGCCGTTCTGGGGTGGCTTTCCTTGGTGCGCAGGAAGGCCGCTTCAAAGTGGCGCCTATTGCCGATTGGAGCGACCGTGATGTGGGCATGTACCTGAAACGCCACGGATTGCCTTACCACCCCCTGTGGGACAAGGGCTATGTGTCCGTTGGCGATTGGCACACCACGCGGTCGCTCACCGAGGCCGGTTCCGAAGAAGCCACGCGTTTCTTCGGCCTGAAGCGCGAGTGCGGGCTGCACGAGCCCGACTACTCCATCTAGGTAGCAGCCATGCGTCACTTTCCGCTGTTCCTCGATCTGCAAGGCCGTGACGTTGCCGTAGTCGGTGGCGGTGAAGTGGCGTTGCGCAAAGTGCAGGCGTTGTTGTCTGCCGGTGCCGTGGTTACGGTGGTGGCGCCGGAATTGCATCCTGCCTTGGCTGCGCAGTTGGTGCAGCGCACGCAGCAGCCGGTTGCTATTGCTGGACTCGCCCTTTCATCGGGCGCTATGGGCATCCTGCATCATGTTCGTGACGTGCTGCCTGCGGACCCGGCCGTCATTCTCGCTGCCGACTGGTTCATGCAGGCGTGGCTGGTGGTGGCTGCCACTGACAACGAGGCGGTGAATGCTGCCGTGGCGGCGGCTGGTGCGCAGGCGCGCAAGTTCGTCAACGTGGTAGACGATTCGGCGAAATGTAGCGCCATCGTGCCCGCCGTCATCGACCGTTCGCCGCTGCTGGTGGCAGTGTCTACCAGTGGCACCGCGCCCATGTTGGCGCGACGGGTGCGGCGCGATATTGAACTGCTACTAGATGGCGGCCTCGGGCGTTTGGCGCAATTTTTCGCGCGCTGGCGCGAATGTGTTACCAGTGCCGTGCCCACACCGGCTCGTCGTCGCGAACTCTACGACCGCTGGATGGACGGCGAAGTGGCGCGTCTGGTGCAGGCAGGGCGTGAGGACGCTGCTGGTGAAGCCCTGTTGGCCAGCCTCGATTCCGCGGCAAGCATAGCCGCAGACCCTGCGGTCCAAGGCCATGTCACGCTGGTGGGCGCAGGCCCCGGCGATGCCGGCTTGTTGACGCTGGCAGGCTTGCAAGCTTTGCAGCGCGCCGATGTCATTCTGGTAGACCGCTTGGTAAGCGCCGAAGTGCGTGCGCTTGCGCGTCGCGATGCGCTGCAAGTGGAAGTGGGCAAGGAAGGCGGTGGACATTCCGTGACGCAAGACGAAATCCACCGTCTGCTGCTGCACTACGCCCGCGAAGGTCTGAACGTGGTTCGCCTGAAGGGCGGTGACCCCTTCGTGTTCGGGCGTGGCGGTGAAGAACTGCTCTGCTTGCGGGCGGCCGGCATTCCCTATGCGGTGGTGCCCGGCGTTACCGCAGCGCTGGCTTGTGCTGCGCAGGCCGGCTTGCCGCTGACGCACCGCGATGTCGCGCGCAGCGTAAGGTTCGCCACAGCGCATTGTCGCGGCTCGTCGGATGAAACCGACTGGGCGAGTTTGGCGGCCGAAGAAGGCACGTTGGTGCTTTACATGGGCTTGTCGCAGTCATCGCGTGTGCAGCGCGAACTGCTGGCGCGGGGCCGTTCTACTGCACTGCCCGCGGCCATCATCGAAAACGGTGGACGCCCCGAACAGCGCGTCGTGCTGACAACGCTAGGCCATCTCGCGGCTGCCGTAAGAGACCTGCAGGTAGGTTCACCGGCACTGCTGGTGCTAGGGCCAGCGGTAGAACTGACGAAGCAGTTGCACTGGCATGGCACGGCGCCGGTGCTCTATCCGGCGCCGGCAATGGCCACTACGTTGGACGACGCGGCGGCCTGACGTCTTCAGGGCATGCGTAGGCGGCCACCGCCGCCGAAGCCACCACCGCCGAAGCCGCCGTCGAAACCACCGCCCATGCCGCCACCCATGCCACCGCCGCCGCCGGCGCCGGGGATGACGAGGCCAGAAGCCGCTTCTCGGCGCATCTGCTGAATTTCCTGCATGGTGCGCTCCACGCCAGCCTTGGCGGCTTCCGTGAACGCGGCCGAGGCTTCGGCGAGCGTTGGGCCCGGCAGATCGAAGCCCACCGGCAGTGCGCCCATGGGCGTCATCACGCTGATCTGGCCGCTGAATTCTACTTCGCGCGCGGGGTCCTGTTCGCCAGAGGGGAGTACCGGGGTGAGCACGCGAATGGTGCCGATGCGGCGGTCCGTATAGGTGTCTTCGCGGTAGAGGTCATCCGCGTTGAAGGAAGGGTCGCGTTCGGCGCTGGGGTTGAGTTCCGACATCGGAGGCCTCGGCTACAGTGAAGGGAAGGTGCCTAGGATAGCGCAGCGAGGCGCGTCGCCACGCGCCGTGCTCGCGGCACCTGCGGCCAGGCTGCTCCATGGACGCGCAGCGTCCAGGCAAGCCACAGGGCATCAGCCACGCCGCAGGCCAGCAGCAACTCCTGATGGCTGATGGTGCGCCCACCCGCTGCCGCGTAGGCAGCCAGCAGAGCCTGCCGCTGTTGTCCTGTCAGGTCATGGCTGGTGGCGAACACGGCGAGGTCGTGTACAGGTGCACCGGCGCCGGCGTATTCGAAATCCACCAAGCGCAGCGAACCATCGACCGCCTGCAGGATGTTGCCGGCGTGCGGGTCGGAGTGCACCAGCACGGGTGAAGACATACTCGCAGTCCCTGAGTCCACGCTCGTGACTTGCCCGATGCTGGTTGTGGTCGGCTCTGTCGCACGCTCCAATGCGTTCAGCATGGCGCGGTGTGCGGCATTCTGCAGCGTGTCGTGTTCCGGGAATGGTTCAAGTTCCGCGAGGAGTTGTCGCGTAGCGGTCTTTGGATGTAGTGCGGGTAGTCCAGAAGGTAAGGGTACGGCGTGCAAGCGCGCGGCGAGCGCAGCGAAGGTTTCGAGACCGCGTCGGGCTTGCCGCCAGCGCCACGGCCGGCCTGGCCACCAGTCGCTGACCAAGATGCCCAGGGCTTCATCGACGTGCACCAGCGTGGGTGCCAGCCCGGCGGCGGCCGCAGCACGATGAGCCTTGGCCTCAGTGGTCAGGTGCGTCCCAAGCGCAGTACTGTTTTGGCCCGCAAAGCGGACGAACCAGTGCTGTAGGCCTTCCGGTGTTTCCCCGGTCACCCGCACACGCAGGTTCACTTCTCCGCCCGCCAGCCCACGCCAGCGCAGCTTGCGTGCCGCCGCCATTGCAGGCGGCAACTCGCTGCCTGCCATCCACGCGCGGAAATCGTCGAGACGCGGATGCGAAGGGTTCACGGTAGTTGCTTGCGCCATTCACGCCAGCCAAGCACAGCCAGCACTGCATAAGCCAGATACAAGCCGGCGGTGGGGTGCAGGTTGGCTTGCCAGTAAAGCCAAGCGGTAGCCACGTTGATGACCACCCACCAACTCCAGTTGTCGAGCAGTTTGCGGGTGGCCAGCCAAGTGGCCACCAAGCCGCCGGCGGTGGTGGCAGCTTCTAGCCAAGGCTGCGCTGAGCCGCTAGCGACCAGCAGTTCGTAGCCGACGAGGGTCAGCAATCCGGTGAAGGCGAGGGCGGCTATGGTGTTGCGCACCCCTAAGCGATGCACCCTCAGCACGGTGGGTGCGGCAGGTTCGGTTGCTGCGTTCTTGGCTGCATCGTGCAACCGCTCGGCGTTCGCGACGGCTGGCGCCCGCCGCCACTGCCGCCAGCCCACCACGGCGAGCACTGCGTAAACCACTTGCAACGCGCCCTGCAGCCATAGCCCGGCCACCTGACACAACACGCCGTAAGCCAGCGTGGACAGTAGGCCGGCGATCCAGCAGTGGCGCTGCCCGCGAATGGCCAGCACCACGTAGCACAGCCCTGCTACAACAGCGAAGGCCTCGAGCCAAGTTTGCCAGGTCGTGGGCATATCAGAACCGCCAGCGCAGCGTCACGCCGCCTTCGCGCGGGTCGCCTAGCTGCGTGTACAGCTTCTCGGCGAAGTCGGGGGGTTCATTGCCGAAGGAGAAGCCGCGTACCGTGTATTGCCGGTTCAGGGCATTGCGCACATAGAGCCCCGCTTCCAGCTTTTCGCTGCGCCAACCGGCTTGCAGACCAAGCAGTGAATAAGCGTGCGAGCGGAAGTGTTCTGGCACGTTGCCGAAATAGAACGCATCCATGCCCGTGAAGTCGAGGCGCGCATGGAAGCCCGCCGGGTTCTGCCAGGCGAGATGCGTGGCGAACTGCCAGCGCGGTGCGTGGGGCGCGTCACGTGTGGGTAGCGCGGTGCCATCGCGAACCACGCCGGCCAGTTCTGCGCGCAACAGACCTAGCGACAGGCCAGCTTCCAGTTCTGTCGTGGGGCGCCAGCGCAGGCTCGTCTCCAAGCCACGATGGTGACCGCTCGCGGCGTTATCCGTGAAGAACACGAAGGTGTTCGGGTCGCCCGCTACCAGTTGTTCGTTCGTGCGAACTTGCAAGTGTTGGCGGCGCAGGTCGAAGAGTACCGCTTCGGCTTGCCAGCGCTCATCTTCGCTGGAGCGGCGCCAACCTATCTCCAGACCGCGCACGCTTTCCGGGCCAAACTCGCGAAGCCGCGCAGGCAACTGCGGGCTGGGGTTCACACCGCCCGCCTTGTAGCCCCGCGAGGCGCTGAGCCAAAGCGTGCCGTAATCGCCTGGGCGCGACAGCGTGAAATGTCCGCCACTCTGGGTGTTCGTCGGCGAGAGCGTGGTATCGCTGGCCACGAAATCTGCCGCACGACGTTCATGACGCAGACCGAGGCTCGCCTGCCAACCAGCAGGTAGTGCGGCGTCCACTTGCCCGAACACGGCAGTCGTGTTGGCGCTGTAGCGGCTGGTGCCGGCGAAGTCGCTCGTGAATACATCGGGGTAGACCGGGTCGGCGTAGATGCCGCCGCTGCGCTCCCTGATGCTCTCGCGCAGTTGTGAATGCCAAGCGCCCACCAACCACGCGAACCGGCGGTCATCCAACAGCGCCGGTGATTCGAGCCGGGCTTCGAACGTGGTGTTCTGCCGGTCTCGATTCGCCTGGTACGTGTAGTCATAGGTGTAGGGTGCCCAGGAACTGGCGTTACCCCAGTCTCCGTCGTAGGCATGCACGCTGTGCGAATCGATGTGTGCTGCAGCCAGTGACCACTTCGCTTCGCCCGGCCCCGGCAACAATGCGCGCACGCTGATGCCTGTGGCGCGCTGTGCATCGCGGCCGGGTTTATCCGAAAGCGTAGTGCGTGTGTTGTCGATGGCGAAGGCGTCGTAGCGGTTGTCGAGGTCCGCATGCAGTACTGTCACGTCGACTTGGTGCTCGTCGTCGTAGTTCCACTGCCAACGCGCTCGTGCCGTGGTTTCGTTGCGGCCATTGGTGTCGTTGCGGCCCAGAAAGGCATTGCGACGGAAGCCATCGCTGCGCTGTTGCTGCACACCCAAGCGCAAAGCGGAATTCGCGCCGGTGGCTAAGTCGTAGACCGCGCCGGCGCCGTACGTGCCGGCAGTACCAAGCGTTGCCGATACTTCACCGCTATCGGACCCTTCCGGTGCACGGCTGGAAACATTGATGAGCCCACCGAGGGCATTAGCGCCATAGCGCGCGCCCTGCGGGCCACGCAGCACTTCAATCTGCCCTACATCGAACAGGGTGGCGACCATGCCGAGGCCACTGAAGTCCATGCCGTCGACCAGAAAGCCGACGGACGGATTGGGGGCGCCCTCGTACTGTTCCAGTTCGCCGATCCCGCGTACCTGGAAGTAGCGCGGCCGCGAACTCGCGCCGGCGAAGTTCAAATTGGGCACTTGGGCCATGGCGTCGGCGAAGTGCTGGGCACCCGGTGCTTGCAGGGTGGTTTGGTCGAGCACAACCGCACTGGCGGCGAGCTTGTTGGCCGGCGTGCGGCGCAGGCTGGCGACAATAATGACTTCGCCTTCCGCGGCTAACACTGGGGTGGGGTTGGCGGCGACTATGGGCGCAGCGAAGGCGCTGAGCAGGGCCCCGACGATGGCTCTGGATAAACGGAACAAGGACAAAGCGCTCTCCCGAAACGACAACGCCGGCAATGCCGGCGTTGGGGGAGAGCAAGCCAACGGAGGAACCCCGGCGGCTGCACCTGCTTCCCTACGCCGGTGCTAACCGGATCAGGTTCAACGGGTTTGCCGGGGTGCGCTGTGCGCGAACCGACATCTCGGGCCTTTCCAGGCCACCCCGAGGTACGGGAAGCAGTCTAGCGCAATGCGCGCCTTAGTGGTGGTGGCCGCCCGGGCCGTGCACGTGGCCGTGCTCGAGTTCCTCTGCCGAGGCTTCGCGCACTTCCGCAATTTCCACTTCGAAGTGCAGCGTCTGGCCGGCCAGTGGGTGGTTGCCGTCCACGGTAACCATGTCACCGGCGATGTGCGTGACCACCACCTGACGATGACCGTGTTCGGTTTCAGCATAGAAGCGCATGCCCGGTTCTACCTTGGCGATGCCCTGAAATGCGCGGCGCGGCACTTGCTGGATGAGGCCCTTCTCGGGGACGCCATAGCCGTCTTCGGGAGCGACCGTGACTTGCAACTTCTCGCCGGCAGTCTTGCCTTCGAGTTCGCGCTCGAGGCCGGGGATGAGGTTGCCGTTGCCGTGCAGGTAAGCGAGCGGTTCGGCTGCGCTGGACTGGTCCAGCACCGCACCGCTTGCATCGCGCAGCGTGTAGATGAGGGAGACGACAACGTTATGCGCAATCTGCATGGGACACCCGGGGGTTAAGGCCGACCGGAAGCTGGACGGCGAGGGCGAATATGATACGCGATGACTACGCGAGGGCTGACCGGGAGAAAAAATACGCGACGGTGCCCCCTGTCCGGGGAGGCGGTTGTGTGTCCGCAAGCCATTTCTGCACGTAAGTCCCTGAATTCTTTATGTTGCAAAAAGACAACACAATATGAAATATTTTTGAATTACACGGTTTTTGTCATCTTCCCTTAAACTTCGTGCGGTGCAATAGGCGTTACAGTTCGTGTTGCTTGCCTGCAACGCAGCGTACTTTGTTCAAATTCAAACAGGGAGCCCCCCATGTCTGTGCAGTTCCGTCGCTCGGCGCGTCTTGCCGCTGCCGTTTCCAGTGTCCTTTCCGCGCCGCTCCTTCTCGGTGGTGCCGCGGTTCTGGGCTTCATGCCCGGCCTGGCCCACGCGCAGGAAACCACCGCGCAGATTCTCGGCACCATCACCAGCGCTGAAGGCAAGCCCTTGGCCAATGCCAAGGTCACCATCACGCACGTGCCGTCGGGCACGAAGTCGACTTCGACCACGAACGATGCTGGCCGCTTCGGCGCTGGCGGCGTGCGCGTCGGTGGTCCGTTCCGCGTGGAAGTGCAGGCGGAAGGCTATGAAGCCCGCACCGTCGACAACGTCTTCACCAGCCTCGGCCGTCCGTTCTCACTCGGCGTTTCGCTGAAGGCGACGGAAGTGGTCGGCGAAGTGGAAGTGTCCGCGACGCGTGAAAGCGAAGCGCAGTTCGGTGTCACGGCGGCCTTCTCGGCCCGCCAGATTGCCAACTCGCCCAGCATCAACCGCGACCTGAAGGACGTGGTCCGCAACGACCCGGCCATCTATCTCGACCCGCAGAACGGCAACGCCATCTCCATCGCCGGCCAGAACAACCGCTTCAACAGCCTCACCGTCGACGGCGTGAAGCAGAACGACGACTTCGGCCTGAACGGTTCGGGCTATGCCACCAACCGCTCGCCCATCTCGCTGGATGCGGTGCAGAGCCTGTCGGTGCTCACCTCGCCCTACGATACGCAGTACTCGGGCTTCCAGGGTGGCGCCATCAACGTCGTCACGAAGTCCGGCACCAACGACTTCCACGGCTCGGCGTACTACTACTACAACGACGACAGCATGGCCGGTTCCAAGACCAAGGACCGCACCGGGCTGACGCCGTACAAGAGCATCCGGCTCACCTTCGAAGAGAAGAGCTACGGCGCCACCATCGGCGGCCCGATCATCCAAGACAAGCTGTTCTTCTTCGCTAACTACGAGAAGTTCGAGCGTACCGCGCCGGTGGACATCGGGCCGGCCGGCTCCAGCCTGCCCACCAAGCTGGTGGCCCCGACGCAGGCGGAATACGACTCTGTCGTCGCCGCTGCCAAGGCCACCTACAACTTCGACGCTCTCGCTATCCCGAACTCCGTTCCCGAGCAGAGCGAGAAGATGTTGGTGAACCTTGACTGGAACATCAACGACAACCACCGCGTGCGCTACAGCTACCAGCGCACCGAGGACTTCGACGTTTCGGGCTACGGCACTAGCGCCACCAGCCGTTCGTTCGTTTCGCCCTCGCAGTGGTACGAGCGTGGTTACAAGCTCGACCAGCAGGTGGTGCAGGTGTTCTCCACTTGGACCGACGCCTTCTCGACCGAATTCAAGTATGCCAAGAAGAAGGTGGCGAACCGCCAGGAGCCGCTGGGTGGCGACACCTTCGCGCAGATGACCATCAACGGGTTTGCTAATGGCGGCTCCGTGGTCATCGGCCCGGATATCTCGCGCCACGCCAACAAGCTGCGCAACCAGACGGAGCAGTGGAAGCTCAAGGCGAACTACCTGCTCGGCGACCACACCCTGTCGGCCGGCCTCGAGCGCGAGACGCTCGACGTGTTCAATATCTTCGTGCAGAACGCGCAGGGTTCGTACATCTTCAACAACCTCGCAGACTTCACCAACCGCCGCGCGGCTTCGTTCAGCTACACCAACTCGGTGCTGTCGAACCCGAACAACCCGGATGACGCCGCAGCTCTCTTTGGCTTCACCAACACTGCCCTGTACCTGCAGGACCGTTGGCAAGCCGCGGAAGACCTGCTCGTCACGTACGGCGTGCGCGCTGAACGTTTCACCTCCAGCGATTCGCCGCGTCCGAACCCGGGCTTCCTGAGCCGCTACGGCTTCAACAGCAACGATACGCTGGATGGTCGCAAGCTCATCAGCCCGCGTATCGGCTTCGAGTGGAACTGGCGTGAGGACACGCAGGTTCACGGCGGCATCGGCCTGTTCGGTGGTGGTACGCCGAACGTCTGGATCAGCAACAGCTTCAGCAACGACGGTGTCGTGCTGTCCAGCCAGAGCATCTCTCGTCCCGCCAGCCCGACTGCCGTACTCACACCGCTGCAGTTGGCGGCGCTGAATGACTTCAACGGCTTCGATATTCCGTCCGCCGTGCAGGCGCAGCAAACGACGCTGGCTGGTGCCGGTACGGTCAACGCCCTGGCCCCGAACTTCAAGATTCCGAGCAGCTGGAAGTACACCTTGGGTGTCGACCACGAGACGGACATCCTGGGCTTTGGCAAGGACTGGAAGCTGTCTGCCGAACTGCAGTACACCAAGGTGAAAAATGCCGTGCTCTGGCAGGACCTGCGCCTCGTGCCGGTCGGCACTCTGCAGGATGGCCGCACGCGCTACAACTACGTGGCGACGGACCGTCCGTATACGGTTAACGCCGCGACGGGCCTGTACACCACCACGTCTAACGTGCGTGGCTCGGGCATCAACGACATGCTCCTGACCAACACCAACCAGGGCAAGAGCTCGGTGTTGTCGTTGGAAGCGGCCAAGACTTGGGATATGCCCTACGGCAAGATCGACTTCTCGCTGGGCTATGCCTACACGCGTGCCAAGGACGTCAGCCCGGCGACTAGCTCCGTTGCCCTGTCGAACTGGGACAACATGGCCACGTCTGACGTGAACCACCCGGAACTGGCCACTTCGAACTACGAAGTGCGTCATCGCTTCCCGCTGCGCTTGAGCTGGCGCAAGAACCTGTTCGGCGACAACGAGACTGCCGTGAACCTGTTCATGGAGCGTCGTGCGGGTCTCCCGTTCAGCTTCACGTTCGCGGGCACGGCTTCGGGTCTTACCGGTACGGCGGCGGACGTGGCCGCGCTGAACGTCTTTGGTGACCCGCGTCAGGACAACCGCTTCCGTCAGCTGTTCTACGTGCCGAACGGCCCGACGGACGTGCTGTTCTCCTCTGCCACCGCGACCGGCCTGAACTGGGCGCTGCTGGATACGTGGATTACGGCGAACGGCCTCGACAAGTACCGTGGCAAGATTGCGCCGCGCAATGCCTTCCGCAGCCCGTGGCTCACCACGGCTGACCTGCAGCTCCGTCAGGAACTGCCGGGCTTCGGCGAAGGGCACAAGGGCGTGCTCACCATCGACATCCTGAACTTCGCCAACATGCTCAACAAGAAGTGGGGCAACTATGGCCAGGTCGGGTTCCCGTACACGGTCGCTCCGGTGGGCGTGGAAGGCATCGATGCGGCCACGGGCAAGTACATCTACCGTGGTTTGTCGAACGTTGCTGCCACCGGCATCGGCAATGTTGCCCTGAACTCCAACCCGCCCCAGCAGTCGCTGTGGCGCGTCCAGGTGGGTCTGCGTTACGAGTTCTGATCAGGTTAGTCCAAGCCTTCAGTGCTCAATGCAACGGGGGTGGTCCGCAAGGGCCACCCCCGTTTTCTTTGTAGGAGCGAACTTGCTCGCGACTCTTTTTGCACTGCCTCATAAATGCTTCACGCCATCATCACGCCGCGTTCATTGGGTATTGCGAAAGTACGCCGCCTGTCGTGCCCCGCACGCAGTTCCCCTGTGCTTTCTCGAGGATGAACATGAACCGTTTTGCTATCCACAAAGACCCTCTCGCTCTTGCCATCGCCGTGTTGCTGGCTGGTGCTGCTATTGCGCCGCAGGCTCATGCCGCCGAAGCTGCGGCCGACGCCGCCAATGGTGAAGTCACTGAAGTCATCGTTTTCGGTCGCGGCGAAACGCGCCAAGTGACGCAGTTGACTGCCTCCGATCTGACGCAGATTGCCCCGGGCACGAGCCCCATCAAGGCCATCGAAAAGCTCCCCGGCGTGAACTTCCAGTCCGCCGATCCGTTCGGTGCCTACGAGTGGTCTACGCGTATCACTATCCGCGGCTTCAACCAGACGCAGCTCGGCTACACGCTCGATGGTCTGCCGCTCGGTGACATGAGCTACGGCAACCACAACGGCCTGCATATCAGCCGCGCGATTTCCTCGGAAAACCTTGGCAACGTCACCTTGTCGCAGGGCACGGGTGCGCTGGGTACTGCGTCCACCAACAACCTCGGTGGCACGTTGCAGTTCCGTTCGCTCGACCCTTCCATGGAAGGTGGCGCGAAGCTGGCGATCACGGGCGGTAGCGAGAATACGCGTCGCGTGTTCGCTCGCCTCGAGACTGGTGACCTTGGCGATGGCCTGCGCGGCTACGTCTCGTTCACCGACCAAAAGGCTGACAAGTGGAAGGGTGTCGGCGAGCAAGCCCAGAAGCAGTTGAACCTGAAGGCGCTGATGCCCGTCGGCAACGGTGGCCAGCTGACGCTGCTGTTCACCGGTAGCGACCGCGCCGAGCAGGACTACCAGGACCTGTCGTTCGAGATGATTTCGCGTTTGGGTTACGACTGGGACAACATCTCCGGTGACTGGGCGCTGGCCAAGCAACTCGCCACGGCCTACCAGACTGGTGGTGCCTTCCCGGCCCCCATCACTTCGGTGGACGATGCCTACTTCGACGCCTCGGGCCTGCGCAAGGACCGTCTCGGCGCTTTGTCGCTGGTGCTGCCGGTGAACGACAACCTTGACCTGAACGCTGCTATTTACCGCCACAAGAATCGCGGTCAGGGCACCTGGTTCACGCCGTACGTGCCGACCCCGGGTGGCGCTCCTATCTCCGTGCGCACCACGGAATATGGCATCGAGCGCAACGGCCTCACGGGCAGCCTGACGCTGCAAGCGGGTAGCCATGAATTGAACGCCGGCCTGTGGTTTGAGACGAACGACTTCCATCAGGCGCGTCGCTTCTACGGCCTGAGCGCTGGCGCCACACCGGGCCGCAGCGCCCAGAACTTCCAGTCCGATGCGTTCTTCACGCAGTGGGAATATCAGTTCAAGACCAAGACGGCGCAGTTTTATGTGCAGGACACGTGGACGCTGGCCGATTCGCTGAAGGCCAACTTCGGCTTCAAGAGTGTGCAGGTGAAGAACCGCGCGACGCCCATCTCCGCTTCGGGCGGCGCGGTGAACGTGACGAGCGATATCGAGGCTCAGGAATCGTTCCTGCCGCAGGCAGGTCTGAACTGGACTCTGTCCGATACGCAGGAAGTGTTCTTCTTGGTGGCGCAGAACATGCGTGCGTTCGTGGCCGCTGCCACTGGCGCCGCGCCGTTCGCTGCGACGCAGGCTGGCTTTAATGCCATCAAGAACTCGCTGCAACCGGAAACGTCGACGACTGCTGAGTTGGGTTGGCGCTTCCGCGGTGAAGGCTATGAAGGCGTGGTCTCCGCTTACCGCGTGAAGTTCCAGGACCGCCTGCTAGCTATCAGCACGGGCCCGGGCATCGTCGGTGCGCCGGTGGCATTGCAGAACGTCGGTGGCGTGACCACGAACGGCCTCGAGGCCGGCTTGGCCTGGAAGCCGCTGCAAGACTTTAGCGTCTATGGCAGCGTGTCGTTCAACCAGTCGGAATACGACAACGATGTGGTTGACGGCAATGGTGGCCGCACGGCGTTGAAGGGCAAGCAGGTGGTGGATGCGCCGGAGTTTCTGGCGAAGCTGGAAGCCAGCTACGACACCGGCAAGTTCTTCGTGCGCGGCAACGTGAACCACACGGGCAAGCGTTACTACAGCTACCTGAACGACGCTTCTGCACCCGCCACCACGCTCGTGGATGCGGCTGCGGGTTACCGCTTCGGTGCCATGGGCTTCGCGAAGGAACTGTCGTTGCAGTTGAACGCCACGAACCTGCTCGATAAGCAGTACGTGTCGACCATCGGCTCCAACGGTTTCCCGAACTCGGATGCTACGGGCACCAACCAGACGTTGTTGGCGGGTGCACCGCGTCAGGTGTTCATCACCATCGACGCCCGCTTCTAAGAAGTCGGGAGCAAGCTCCCTCCCACAGGGGAGGGAGCTTTCGGGAGCAAGCTCCCTCCTACATTGGAATTTGCCTCTTGTAGGAGCGAGCTTGCTCGCGACCGTCGGCAGCAAGCTCCCTCCTACAGGGGAGGGGGCTAGTCAGTCGCCGCGGTGCTCGATGAGGTTCTGGACCACGGCAGGGTCAGCGAGCGTCGAGATGTCGCCCAAGCTGTCGAGTTCGTTCGCGGCTATCTTGCGCAGAATGCGTCGCATGATTTTGCCGGACCGCGTCTTTGGCAAGCAAGGTGCCCACTGAATGACATCGGGTGCAGCGATGGGACCAATAATCTGTCTTACTGTGGCACGCAGTTCCTGTCGCAGTTGTTCACTAGACCCGATACCCGCTTTCAGGGTGACATAGGCATAAATGCCTTGCCCCTTGATCTCGTGCGGGTAGCCCACGACGGCGGCTTCCGCCACGGAGTGGTGCGCAACCAGCGCGCTTTCCACTTCCGCCGTACCCATTCGGTGGCCAGACACATTGATGACGTCATCCACGCGACCGGTAATCCACCAATAGCCGTCTTCGTCGCGACGCGCGCCGTCACCGGTGAAGTACGTGCCCGGATAAGTCTTGAAATAGGTATCGATGAAGCGCTGGTGATCGCCGAACACGCTGCGCATCTGTCCGGGCCAACTGTCGAGCAGCACCAAGTTGCCCTCGGCGGCGCCTTCCACTACCTGTCCCGCGCAGTCCATGAGTGCAGGGATGATGCCCGGCATCGGGCGCGTTGCCGAACCCGGCTTCAAGGCAGTGGCACCGGGTAGCGGCGAGATAAGCACGCCGCCGGTTTCCGTTTGCCACCAAGTGTCCACGATGGGGCACCGATGGTCGCCGACCACGCGGTGGTACCACTCCCAAGCTTCCGGGTTGATGGGTTCGCCGACGCTGCCCAGCAAACGCAAGCTCGTGCGCCGGTGCTTGGTGACGAACTCGTCACCCTCGCGCATCAACGCACGGATGGCAGTGGGCGCTGTGTAGAAGATGGTCACTTGGTGTTTGTCGATGACTTCCCAGCAACGCCCGGCATCGGGGTAGTTCGGTACGCCCTCGAACATCAGCGTGGTGGCACCGTTCGACAGCGGGCCATAGACCACATAGCTGTGGCCTGTCACCCAGCCGACGTCGGCGGTGCACCAGAAGACGTCGCTGGGGCGGTGGTCGAACACTTCACGGAATGTGTGGTTCACATAGACCAGATAGCCGCCGGTGGTGTGCAGCACGCCCTTCGGCTTGCCGGTGCTCCCCGAGGTGTAGAGGATGAAAAGTGGGTCTTCCGCATCCATCACTTCCGGCTCGCACCAGCTGGGTGCTGAGTCCATCAGGTCCTCATAGTGCACATCGCGCAGAGCGTTCCAGTGCACATGCCCGCCGGTGCGGCGTACCACCACCACACGTTGCACGCACGCGGTGCTTGGGTCCTGCAGCGCGATGTCGAGGTTTGCCTTCAGCGGCACCTTGCGGCCACCGCGCAGGCCTTCATCGGCAGTGATGACGAGCGTGGAACCGCAGTCGGCAATGCGATTGATGAGGGACTCCGGAGAGAAGCCGCCGAATACGATGCTGTGTACCGCACCAATGCGGGTACAGGCCAGCATGGCCACGGCCGCTTCGGGAATCATCGGCAGGTAGAGGGTAACGCGATCGCCCTTCTTCACGCCCAGTTGCCGCAGGCCGGCGGCAAAGCGGTTCACCTGAACGTAGAGTTCGCCGTAGGTGATGACGCGGCTGTCGCTGGGGTCGTCCCCTTCCCAGATGATGGCGGCCGTGTTGCGATGCGTCGCCAATTGCCGGTCCAAGCAGTTGGTGGAAACGTTCAGTTGGCCATCCGCAAACCAGCGGATATGGAAGTCTTCCAGCGCGAAGCTGGTGTCCTTCACTTGCGTATACGGCTTCATCCAGTCGATTTGCTTGCCTATCTCGCCCCAGTAGCCAGCCGGGTCTTCCAAGCTGCGCGCATAGGCGGCGGCGTAGCCGGCCTCGGTAGTGGTGGTCAGGCCGGCGAAACCGGCAGGAACGGGGTAGAGAGTGCTCATGCGGACGGTCCAAGGTAAGCTGCGTACCCACAGATTCTAACGCACACTCTCAAGGGACCCCGCCATGGCCCAGCTTCCTGCCGCTAACGGTATCGACCGCGCCCACCGCCGCGTCATTTTTGCCTCCAGCCTGGGCACGGTTTTCGAGTGGTACGACTTCTACCTGTACGGGTCGCTAGCGGCGCTCATCTCCAAGCAGTTCTTCTCGGGCGTGAACGAGACCACGGGCTTCATCTTTGCCTTGCTGGCCTTTGCCGCCGGCTTCTTCGTGCGGCCCTTCGGTGCACTGGTGTTCGGGCGTCTTGGGGATTTGATGGGGCGCAAGCACACCTTCCTCATCACCATTGTCATCATGGGCAGCTCCACCTTTTTGGTGGGCTGTTTGCCGAGCTATCAGTCCATCGGCGTGGCCGCCCCTATCGCCTTGGTGGTGCTGCGTCTGCTGCAGGGTTTGGCGCTAGGCGGCGAATACGGCGGCGCAGCCACCTACGTGGCCGAGCATGCCCCGGAAGGTCGTCGGGGCTTTTATACGAGCTGGATTCAAACCACGGCGACCTTGGGCCTGTTCTTGTCGCTGCTGGTCATCTTGGGTTGCCGCATGGCTACCGGGGACGACTTCGAGAAATGGGGCTGGCGCATTCCGTTTCTGTTGTCGTCGGTCCTGCTGGCCGTGTCGGTCTATATCCGCTTACAACTCCATGAATCCCCCGTATTTCAGAGCATGAAGGACGAGGGCACATTGTCGAAGGCTCCGCTGACGGAAGCCTTGGGCGAATGGAGTAACTTGAAGTTGGTGCTGCTCGCGCTGTTCGGCGCCACGGCGGGGCAGGCCGTGGTGTGGTACGGCGGACAGTTCTATGCGCTGTTCTTCATCGAAAAAATTCTGCAGGTGGCCTCCACGCAAGCCAACCTCATCGTGGCGGCAGCGCTGCTGTTGGGGACGCCCCTGTTCGTGGTGTTCGGTTCGCTTTCGGACCGTATTGGCCGTAAGCGCATCGTGTTGGCTGGCATGGTGCTGGCAGCGATTACCTACTTCCCCGTGTTCAAGGGCATCACGCATTACGCCAACCCGGCGTTGGAGGCAGCAGTGGCCGCCCATCCGGTAACTGTCATTGCGGACCCTGCTGATTGCAGCTTCCAGTTCGATCCGGTGGGCAAAAAGACCTTTAGCGAAAGTTGTGATGTAGCCAAGACGGCGCTGGCCAAGGCTGGTGTGCCGTACTTGAACGAGGCCGCGCCCGCAGGCACGGTCGCCAGCGTCCGCATCGGCGTGGGCAGCGATGCCGTCGTGGTGCCTTCGTTCCGTGGTGAGGCCATGCCGAAGGCCGACTTCAAGCCGGCAGCGGAAGCGTTTGGCACTGCGCTTAAGCAGGAACTGAAGGCGGCGGGCTACCCGGGCAAGGCAGACTTGGCACAAGTGAACTACGCGATGGTGGTGGCGTTGTGCACTTGGCTGATGGTGTTGGTGGCCATGGTGTATGGGCCCATTGCTGCTTGGCTGGTGGAGTTGTTCCCGGCGCGCGTTCGCTACACCAGCATGTCCTTGCCGTATCACTTGGGTAACGGCTGGTTCGGCGGTTTCTTGCCCACTATCTCGTTCGCGTTGGTGGCGGCTTCCGGCAATATTTATCAGGGCTTGTGGTATCCCATCATCGTCGCCGCTGTCACGGCCGTCATTGGTGCCTTCGCGCTGCAGGAAACCCACCGCAGCCGTGTGCTGTAGGAGGGAGCTTGCTCCCGACCACTTTGGCTCTTGTAGGAGGGAGCTTGCTCCCGACCATTGCGCAAGCCGCGCCTACGGCTGTTGCAGCGCCCAGCGCACTACGGAGTCGTTGATGGCCACGCCGGGACCGGACTGAGCACCGGGGGTGTTAACGATGGATACCACCACCAGCGTACGGCCGCCGCTGCTACGCACATAGCCTGCCAATGCCGAAACGCCATTCAGCGTACCGGTCTTCATGCGCACGCGACCGTCTTCGGTTTCCTTGAAGCGGTTGCGCAGCGTGCCGTCCTGCCCACCAAGCGGGAGACCCGCTTGGAATTCCGCGGAGTAGGGGCTACGCCAAGCATCTTGTAGCAGTTGGGCCATGCTGCCTGCGGCAATGCGCGTGATGCGCGACAAGCCTGACCCGTTGTCGATCACGAGTTCCGGGAAGATGAGTCCGCGGTCGACGAGGAAGTCATAAACCACCTGTTCGCCGTTCTGCACGGTGGCAGGCGCGCCATAGCGTTCCGCGCCTAGCGTCAGGATGAGGGTGCGCGTCATGGGGTTGCTGCTGTGCTTCAGCAGTTCGTAAAGCGCGGTCGCCAGCGGCAGCGAGTCATATTCCACCAGCAGGCGCGAACCGGGCGGCTTGGGCTCCTGGCGAAGGGCGCCGTTGAACGTACCACCGGACTGTCGCCATAGCGTTACAAATGTTCCATAGGCGAACTCGGTCGGCTTCATGATGACCCGCTCGAATCGCGCCGGGCCGCAGCGCCGCGACAGATGGCCGGCCACGGTGAGTTGCGTTGCGCTATCGCCGGGGCCGCCGAAGCGCACCATGCTGCCGCCACTGCGGCAACTGCTACGCGAGAGGCGCACCTTGTTCACGATACGCAGGTTGTCCGGCGCGGGGTCAACGGTGATGACCGCACTGCCACCGCCGGGCGCCACGGTAATTTCCGCGGCATGCTGGTGAACCAGCAAGGCGTCGGGAATGACGTTGTAGGTTTTGAAGCCGCGGCCATCGAAGTCGTTCGGCTCCGCATCGGGTGGTGCGAAGTAATTGGTATCGACGATGATGTCGCCGTCAATCTGCTCGATGCCGCGGTTGCGCAGTTCTTGCACGAAGCGCCACCAGCGTTCGATGGACAGTGTGGGGTCTCCGCCGCCTTGCAGTACGAGGTCTCCTTTGAGGCGCCCCCCGACTACCGGGCCGGCCGCCCAAGCGCGTGTGGTCCAGGTGTAGTTCGGGCCTAGCAGGCTTAGCGCGGCGTACGCAGACACCACCTTCATGGTGCTGGCGGGGCTGCGTGGTACTTCAGGGTTGTGCTCCAGCAGTACTTCGCCGCTGGCGGCGTCGCGCACCACGAAGCTGACCGCCGAGCGCGGTACCCGTTGTCCGCGCAGCACGTTGAAGATGCGTGGCGGTAGTCCGTTGATCCAAGGTGGGTCCGCGGGGACGGCCGGGGGGAAGGGGTCGACCACCGCTGCGGCGGCCGCAGACGGCGGCAGGGCACCTGATAGCACTGCCTGGGCGCTGGCATAAGCCAGAGGCAGCAGGCAGGCCACGAGGCTGGCCAACAGGCCGGCCACAAGGCGCATGGCGAGACGGACGGACGGGCGTCGCTTGAGCAGGGCGGGGGCGGTCATTGCGCGCTATCTTAGCGGTGCGCGTGCAACTTTTTCGCCCGTTTTGCGTCGGAGCAGAAAAGCCCTTGCAAGCGCTGCCCTAAGGTCCCATGTCCGCCGGGTACGCTGCCACTGAAGCCGAGTGACCAACATGCTTGAAACCCGCTCTCTCCCCGTTCGTTTGCTGCCGGTGGCCGCGGCAGTTTTACTGTGCTCGCTTGCGTTGACTGGCTGCCAGCGCTCCAGCGACGGACCGGCCAGTTCGCCAGCACCCGCGGTGGTGCCCGTGGCCATGCCTTCCGCGGGCCTTCCCGATTTCGCGGGGCTTGTCGCGCGCGTTGGGCCGGCCGTCGTCAATATCACCAGCATCACGCCGGGTACCGAAGTCACAGGGAATGTAGAGGAGGAAGGCCCCTTCGGCGACTTCTTCAAGCGCTTCGGCATGCCGCGGCCGCACTTTGAAACTCCTCCGCAGCGCGGCGAGGGTTCTGGCTTCATCATCGACGCCAACGGCATCATCCTTACCAACGCGCATGTCGTCGGTAGTGGCACGGAAGTGACCGTACGCCTTACCGACCGCCGCGAATTCACTGCCAAGGTGGTGGGCCTCGACAAGCGCACGGACGTGGCGGTATTGCGCATTGCGGCCAAGGGTCTGCCGACCGTGAAAATAGGCAACCCGGACGCCCTGCTGCCCGGGCAATGGGTGTTGGCCATTGGTTCGCCGTTCGGTTTCGACAACAGCGTTACGGCGGGCATCGTCAGCGCCAAAGCCCGTGCGCTGCCTGATGAAAACTTTACGCCCTTCATTCAGACAGACGTAGCGGTGAACCCCGGCAACTCCGGTGGCCCCCTGTTCAATCTGGCCGGCGAGGTAGTGGGCATCAACTCGCAAATCTACAGCCGCACGGGCGGCTACATGGGGCTGTCGTTCGCCATCCCCATCGACCTCGTGGTCTATGTGAAAGACCAACTGCTCGCTACCGGTAAGGTGCAGCGTGGTCGTATCGGCGTCACCATTCAGGAAGTGGACCAGCAGTTGGCGGACAGCTTCGGGCTGGACCGTCCGCATGGCGCCTTGGTGAGTGGCGTCGAAGAGGGCGCGCCGGCAGACAAGGCTGGCGTGGTGGCTGGCGATGTCATCACGGGGCTGGAAGGCGTGGCCATCGACCGGTCGAGCGAACTGCCCGCCCGGGTTTCGCGCTTGAAACCGGGCACTACTGTCACGCTGGAAGTATGGCGCGACCGTTCCCGGCGAAACGTGAAGCTGACCATTGGCGAACTCGACGAGCCCGCGGCGAAGGTGGCCAAGGTTGGCAAGCAGGCCCGTGGCGGTCGACTGGGGCTGGCCGTGCGCGCGCTGACGGCGGACGAACGCAAGGCGCGTCAGGTGGCTGGCGGCGTATTGGTGGAGGAAGTGGCAGGGCCTGCGGCTGAGGCCGGCTTGGAACCGGGCGACATTGTGCTGGGCGTGAATGGTAAGCGTATCAATGCGCCCGAACAGTTGCGCGATGCCGCCGCCGGCGGCAAGTCCGTGGCGCTGTTGGTACAACGCGGGGACACGCAGTTGTTCGTTGCGCTGCGCCCGGCGCCCTAGCGGTTTCGGTAGACTGGCACCATGTCGCTGTATCGGTCCCTGCCGTTCCGTTGGTTCCTGCGCCAAGGCTGCTTCACCGGCGCCATGGCTGGGCTGTGGTTGGCGGGTTCATTAGCGTTGCTGGGTGCGGTTCCGGGGTTCCTGCCGGTGGCCGCTGCCGCCGATGTACGCGCCGCGGCGCCGGGTACGTTCTTCCGCGATTGCCCCGACTGCCCCGAGATGGTGGTGCTGCCATCCGGTACGTTCGTGATGGGAACGCCTGGCGAGGCGGTGCCTGGCTCGCTGGTAGTGAAGGTGCCGCATGCTTTCGCGTTGGGTCGCCGTGAAGTCACGCGAGGCGAGTACGCGAAGTTCATTGCCGAAGCCGCTTATGAACCGAAGCCCGGCTGCCGTTCGCTGGATGTTGGTGCGGCACGCTACCGGCAGGACCGCACGCGCAGCTGGCAAAACCCCTTGGTGCCTGCGATACCAGAAGATAGTCATCCGGTCAGTTGTGTGTCTTTTGCCGATGCGCAGGTCTATGTGCAATGGCTGGCCCGCAAGACGGGCAAAGCCTACCGTCTGCCTAGCGAAGGCGAATGGGAATATGCCGCGCGCGCTGGCAGCTCTACGCTGCGACCGTGGGGCGATGAAGCGGCGCTGGGCTGTGCCGAAGCTAACGGCTACGACCTAGTGGCTGAAGAGGTTTTGCATCTCGGTCAAATGTCGGTTCCTTGTCGCGATGGATTCAGCGATGTCGCGCCCGTGGGCCGCTTCCACGCCAACGCGTTCGGTCTGCAGGACTTGCTCGGCAACGTGGCGGAATGGACGCTCGATTGCCTGACGGACAACTACACCGGCCGCGCCGAAGACGTGCGGCCTTGGGTGTGGGTGGGCGGTTGCACGCAGCATGTGGTGCGTGGTGGTGCGTGGAATTCACCGGCTGCTGCCTTGCGCAGCGCAGCGCGTAGCGGCGCCGATGCTAACGAGCGCAACGATGCGCTAGGCTTTCGCGTGGCGCAGGAGTTGGACAAGTGACCGCGTTGTCTAGGCTGGCCTTGGTGTTGGCTGGTTTTCTGGCGTTCAGCGCGTTCGCTCAGGTGCCCGCAACGGTCCCGGCGGTTGAAGTGCTCCCGTCTGGCCAAGTACGCGACTGTCCCGACTGTCCCTTGATGGTGACTGTGCCGGCGGGCGAGTTCCGTTATGGCACGCCGCCCGAAGCACACGAAGCAGACCCGGCCACGGGCGAAACACCGGCTTGGCCTGTGGCGCTCGCGAAGCCGTTCTTGTTGTCGCGTAGTGAAGTGACGGTAGCGCAATACCGTGCCTTCGCCACCGCCACACAGCACACGGTGGAAGCCCGTTGCCAAGCCTTCGCTGGTGGCTGGGTAGTGGAAGATGGTATGGACTGGCAGACCGCTGGCGAGGCTACGTTGGCTGCTGCATCGCCAGATTTGCCTGTCACTTGTGTTTCCTGGGATGACGCGCGTGCCTATGTGGAATGGCTGAGCACGACCACGGGCCAGAAGTACCGCTTGCCCAGCGAACTGGAATGGGAATACGCCGCGCGTGCGGGCAGTGCTGCCGCGCGCAGTTTCTCGGGCCGCGATGCCATGGCTGAGCAGTGGGATGCCACGCTTTGCGACAACGCCAACGTGCTGGACCAGGACGCCATCGAGTCTTACCCGCCGCGCCTACTGGGGCGCTGGCAGGCCAACTGCCGCGATGGTGTGGCTGGCCTTGCGATGCCGGGGCGCTTTCAGCCGAATGCCTTCGACTTGGTGGACCTGCTCGGTAACGCTCGCGAATGGGTGCAGGACTGCCAGACCACCAGTCGCACAGGTGCGCCGCTGGATGGCCGTGCATGGGAGTGGTCCGGCTGCACGCTGCGTGGCATTCGTGGTGGTTCGTTCCTCTCGTCGCCGGCGGCTGTACGCAGCGCGGCACGCGAACGTGCGGCGGCTTCGCTACGCGCCTTCGACCTCGGGTTCCGTGTGGCGCGCGAAGCGGTAAAGCCTTAAGAAATTGGCTTCGCCTGCGATAGGCTTCTTGGTGCTGCCGGTAACGCCTCCGGCGTTATAACTTGATCTTCCGCCAAGCGCCCGAACGCCAACGCCAGTACATGGTGCTGCCTAGCACCACGATGTAGCCCACGATGGAATACCAAGCGCCCATCGTGCCGAGCCCGAATGCCGGCAGGAAATCCACCAAGCCTTCGCCGGGTGCGAAGGTGAGCATATGCGTGGCGGGCACCCACAAGCCCCACGAGATGATGGCCACGAGAATAGCCGGAACGCGCGCATCGCCGGCGCCGCGTAGGCAGAAGCTGCTACCGAAGTTGAAGCCGTCGAAGGTTTGATAAATGGCCGAGAGCCACAGCACCTTGGTGCCTAGAGCAATGACTGCCGCGGCATTGGGTGAACTGGCATTCACGAACGCCGGCATGAGCCAGGGCCCGAGCACGGCAGTGAGCACGCCCACGGTGCCCATGTAGCCGGCGGTGATGCGAATGGTGAGCGTCCCCAGCCTTTCCGCCCAGTCCGGGTGCCCGGCGCCGATGGCTTGACCCACCAGCGTGGTGCCGGCAGAAGCCAGCCCCAAGCCCGGCAAGTACGCCAGCGAAGTGAGCATGAACGCCACCTGCGTGGCCGCGCCGCCCACCTCGCCCGTGCGCGTGATGAACAACGTGAACAGGGACGCGCCGAGCAAGTCCGCGCCGGCGACGAAGCCCATGGGCAGGCCTACCGTGAAGTGGCGCTTCAGTGCAGCGAAGTGCGGCCGCCAGCCGCTACGCGTGCGGTAGTGGCGTTCGTACTTCTCTCCCAGCAGCCAAGCCAGTGCCAGTGCTAGCCCCAAGGCCTGCGCCAGGTTCGTGGCCCAAGCACTGCCTGCCACGCCTAGCCCGAAGGTGAACATGAGCACCGGGTTCAGCGCGGCGTTGGCCACCATTGTGATACCCGTGACCACCAGCGTACGACGGGTTTCGCCAATGCCATTGAAGAACCCTAGGGCTGCCCACAACGCCAGCCCGAGCGGTTGGCCCAGCATGCGTGGTAGCCAGTAGGCGTCGGCAGCTGCGGCTACTGGCTGCGGCAAGCCGAAGGGCGACAGCAACAGCGGCGACGCAAAGGCCAGCAGCACGAATAGCGGCAGCGTGGCGGCGGAGGACCAAATGCCGGCCCAGGCGCTGCGCCCAGCGGCGGCGCGGTCGCCGGCGCCCTGTTCTTGTGCGGCGAAGGTCTGCACGCACATGGCCACGCCGCCCACTACCAGCGTAATGGCCAGCAGCAGCCAGTGGATGGCACCCACGCCCGCGGTGGCCGTGGGGGAGATGCGTGAGATGAACCAGGTGTCTGTCAGCCCCAGCACGGCCTGCAGCGTGTTATTCAGCACCAGTGGCCAGGCCAGCACGAAGAACGCCGCCAAGTCCACCCGGCGGCGCCCGGCCCAGTCCACGCGCGAAGCGGGGAGGGTGGCAGGGCCGGTTTCGGTGGCGGGTGGTGGCGTGGGGGCGCTGGGCATCCGCGGAAGCCTAGCAGGGTTGTGTGGCAGCGAGCTTGCGGTCCGACCTAACTGCTAAAATAGCTGCTTACCTTCATTGCGGACCCCGCCCATGAGCACTGTCATCGTCACCGAAGCCGTCATCATCGGCGCCGGCCCCTGCGGGCTGTTCCAGATCTTCGAACTGGGTCTGCTGGGTATGAAAGCCCATATCATCGATTCGCTGAAAACGACCGGAGGCCAGTGCACGGAGCTGTATCCGGACAAGCCTATCTACGACATTCCAGCGCTACCGGTGTGCGGTGCGCAGGAACTGGTGGACCGCCTTCTCCAGCAGGGCAAGCCGTTCAACCCGCAGTTCCACTTGGGCGAGGAAGTGGTAGAAGTGCAGCGCCGTGAATGCGGCCGTCGGTTCAAGGTCGTCACTAGCGCGGGCACCGAGTTCGACACGGGCGCCGTCATCATTGCCGGTGGCGTGGGTTCGTTTCAGCCGCGCCGCCTCATGGTGGATGGCGTGGAGGCCTTCGAAGGCAAGCAAGTGCACTACCGCGTTCGCGATGCCCAGCAGTACCACGGCCAGCACTTGGTTATTTGCGGCGGCGGCGACTCTGCGCTCGACTGGGCTTTGGATTTTTCCGGCAAGGCGGCGAGCGTTACGCTCATCCATCGCCGCGCCGAGTTCCGCGCGGCGCCCGCTTCCGTGGCGCGCATGCGCGAACTGGAAGCCGCAGGCCAACTGAAGTTCATCGAAGGCACTATCCAGACGCTGCAGTCCACGGACGGTACGCTCACTGGCGCCACGGTGAAGGCCGCGGACGGCACGCAGCCAGAACTGCGCGTGGACCAAGTGTTTGCGTTCTTCGGTCTGCAGCCGAAGCTGGGCCCCATTGCGAACTGGGGTCTCGCCATGGAGCGCAAGGCGCTGAACGTGGACACCGAGAAGTTCCAGACCAGCGAGCCGGGCATCTTCGCCGTGGGTGACATCAACACCTATCCCGGCAAGAAGAAGCTCATTCTTTCGGGCTTCCATGAGGCGGCGCTGGCGGCGTTTGCCGTGCAGAACTGGCTCTACCCGGAAAAGAAGCAGTTCTTGCAGTACACCACCACGAGCCCGGTGATGCAGAAGCGCCTCGGCGTCGCCGAGTAAAGGCGGCTGCGCCGGCTTCGAGCCGGCGCTTCACTCGCCAAGTTCCGCTGGCGTTATTCCGCCAGCAGTTTGTCGATGTCGGCCTTCAAGGAAGCGGGTGTGGTGGTTGACGCATAGCGCTCCACCACGCGGCCATCTTTCGCCACGAGGAACTTCGTGAAGTTCCACTTCACGGCCTCCGTGCCCAGCACGCCCGGTGCGCCTGCCTTCAGGAAGCCATAGACCGGGTGCGCGTTCGGGCCATTCACTTCCACTTTCGCAAATAGCGGAAAGCTGACGGGGTAGGTGAGGCTGCAGAACTGCCGGATGTCCTCGGCGCTGCCTGGTTCCTGCGCGCCGAATTGGTTGCAGGGAAAGCCCACCACCGCGAGGCCCTTCGGGCCGTATTCCTTCCAGAGCGCTTCCAGGCCCGTGTATTGCGGCGTGAAGCCGCACTTGCTGGCCACGTTCACTACCAGTACCACCTGCCCGCGGAAGTCCGCGAGGCTGCGAGGCTGGCCTTCGAGCGTGTCGGCGGTGAAGTCGTGCAGGGTGGGCATGGTGGCTCCGGGAAAAGGGGGGTTGCCCCAGTCTGCCACCAGTGCGCGGTATAGTGGAACCATGGACGCAAGATTGACTGAACTGCTGCACCTGCTGGACCTCGAGCGCCTCGAGGTGGACCTGTTTCGCGGTGAGAGCCGCGACATCGGCAGCCCGCAGGTGTTCGGCGGGCAAGTGCTGGGACAGGCGGTAGTGGCCGCTACGCGTACCGTCGAAACCGGCCGCGAACTGCATTCGTTGCATGCTTATTTTCTGCGCCGCGGCGACTTCAGCGCGCCCATCGTCTACCAGGTAGACCGTTCCCTGGACGGCAGCAGCTTTTCCAACCGGCGCGTCGTGGCCATTCAGCACGGCAAGCAGATCTTCCACTTGTCGTCGTCGTTTCAGGTGCCCGAAGTGGGCAACGAACACGGCTTGAAGATGCCGGAAGTGCCTCCGCCGGAAAGCCTGCCCACGCAGGAAGAACTGTTGGCGCCCATGCTCGACCAAGTGTCGCCGCGCGTGCGTGCGTTCTTCGAGCGGCGTCGGCCGTTTGAGTTTCGCCCGGTGGAACCGCCGAAGTACCTTGAGCCTGAAGCGCGCGAGCCGCGCAGGCATGTGTGGATTCGCGCCGTGGACCGCGTACCGCTCGACGAAACGCTGCAGCGCCCACTGCTGGCGTATGTGTCGGACTACCACCTGCTGGAAACGGCATTACTGCCGCATGCTGGTACTTTTCTCGACCGCCAGATGGCCAGCATCGACCATGCCATGTGGTTCCACGACCACTTGGACGTGAGCGACTGGTTCCTCTACGTGCTGGGCAGCCCGAATGCTTCAGGCGCGCGCGGCTTGGCCAGCGGTACGGTGTTCAGCCGCGACGGCCGCCACGTGGCGACCGTGGGGCAGGAGGGGCTGATGCGGCAGCGTACAACTCACAGTCCCACGAGCGGCCCCGCACACGGGTGAACTTCGGCAGGCTGGCTTCCCATTGGAAGCCGGCCCGCTGCAGCACCTTGGCCGAGGCGCGATGGTCTTTGGCGATAATCGCTTCCACGCGTTGCAGACCCAGCGGTTCCCACGCGGCGCGCAGCAAGTGCTGCACCAGTTCCGTGGCATAGCCATGGCCCCAGCGGTTGGCCGCCAGCACGTAGCCCAGTTCGGCCGTGCGTGGGTGGCCGCGTTTCACGTCTGCCGCCGTAGTGGTAACCACTAGGCCGCACAAGCCGGCGAAGCTGCCGGTGCGCCGGACTTCCACTACCAGTTCATAGACACGCCGTTGCCGCCCTTGCTGCGCTTTCAGTAGCCGCTTTACATGGTTCACGGTGGCGGTGTGGCCGTAGGGCCAGAAGGGCATCTGCGCGGTGACGCGTGGGTCCGCATAGAGCCCTTCGAGCAGCACTATTTCAGCGGCGGCATCTGCGCTGCGCAGGTCGCGCAGGCGCAGGCGCGGCGTTAGCAGCGGCAGCGACAGCAGTGTTGGCGTGGTGCGGATGCGCGTTCCGGTGGAAGCCGTAGGCTCAGCCGGCCTCGGCATGGCTTCGCGTCACCCGCTTCCAGATGAAGTAGACCGGAATGCCCAGCAGCGTGAGGCCGATGTTCATGCCGGTGCTGACGGGGCTGGTGATGAGCGCATTGCCGAGAATGAGGAACGTGGCGGCGACGAACGCGGCCGGCACCACCGGGTAGCCGAACGTGCGGTACGGGCGCGGCTGGTCCGGGCGCTTGCGGCGCAGCACGATGACGCCGGCCACGGCCAGTGCGTAGAACGGCCACAGGCCGAGAACGAACGTGGCAGCGAGTTGGTCGAATTCCTGCCGCCAGGCATACAAGCAAGCGATGACCCCCGACAGCACCACCGCGCGCGCCGGTGTACCGAAGCGTGGATGGATGACGCCGATGCTGCGGAAGAACAGGCCGTCGCGGCCCATGGCGAAGAACACGCGCGGGTCCGTGAGGCCTAGCGCCGAAACGGCGCCGAACGTGGACACCATGACGAGGATGGAGATGGCCTGCCGTGCCGTGTTGCCGCCAATGCTCTGGGCAGCATCGCCGGCGACCAGCTTCGAGGCCTTCACTGCGTCCAGTGGTAGCGCGTACAGATACGCGGCATTGATGAGCATGTAGAGCACCACTACGATGCTGACGCCCACCAGCAAGGCGATGGGCAGCGAACGACCCGGGTCTTTGACTTCACCCGACAGCGCGCAGAACGGGCCCACGCCATCGTAGGCCCACAGCACCGCCACCAGCACCGTGCCGAAGCCCGCAATGCTGGTGGGACGCCAATCGATGGGCGCGGCCAGTGCGCCATCACTGCCCTTGGCGAGCAGGAACAGCGCCAAGGCCAAACCGAACAGCGCTAGCGCCTTGGCTACCGTGGTGGCGCTTTGCACGCGGGAACTGAATGTTACGGACAAGGCGTTGGTGACCGTGACCACCGCGATGATAGCGATGGTGATGGGGTACTCGTGGTCGTGGCCTGGGTCAACGCCCAGCATGGGGGCGGCGTAGCGCGAGAAGATGGCGGCAATGCCCGCCCAACCCGCGGGCGCGAAAAGCAGGAAGATCCAGCCGAACAGGAAGGCCATCATCGGGCCGAAGGCTTCGCGCAGGTACACATACGTGCCGCCGGCGCTGGGGAACATGGCGGAGAGTTCGGCCATGCTCCAGGCCAGGCACAGCGTGATGAGACCGCCGGTGAGCCAGGCCAGTGCCATGGCGCCCACCGTGCCGACGCCGTTGGCGATTTCTGCCGTGACCCCGAAGATGCCGCTACCGATGATGGCACCAACAACGACGGCGGCCGCCGAGAATACGCCGAGGCGGCGGGGGAGTTGGTCGGACGTCAGCGACTTGGAATCCATGCGGGCCTCGCGGGCGTAGAGCGTTGGGAACTAGCGTTTCGGCTTGGGGCGCTTACGGATGGTGCCACAAGCGGGTGCTGCCTGGCTGCATTCGTCTTGGGAATGGTCGCCTCAAGGCTGCATTAATCAGTGTTTCACTGGGCAGTTCGAAGTTCCGCTGGCGGGGCGTCGCGTTTTTTCACTTATTGGTCACGAATGCGATGACCGACACTCCAAAAGGAATAACACACTACCCGTCCTTGTTGGTGTGTATTCCAAATGATACAGTTCAGACATGGCTTCAAGGTGCTCTCCACGCCCGGCTTCGATGGTTGGCTGGACTCTCTCGGCGACTTGATTGGGGCTGCTCATATCAAGGTTCGGCTTGCTCGGGTTCGGGATGGGCACTGGGGCGACTGTGTTTCGCTTGGCGAAGGCTTGTTCGAGTTGCGGATACACCGTGGCCCCGGTTACCGCATTTATCTCACTCGCCTCGACAGTGCAGTGCTCTTGTTCCTGATGGGCGGTGACAAGTCCACGCAGCAGGCTGATATCCGCGTAGCCAAAATACTGGCGCAAAAATACCGAGAGGATTTCGTATGAGCCGGTTGCCAATGAAAGAATGGGATGTGGTGGCCCATTTGCGGACTCCGGGGGACCGCGTCCGATATCTGAACGCTGCATTCGAGGAAGCGCCGGACGATCCGGCCTTCATCCTGCGGGTGCTCGGCGAAATCGCCCGTTCGCAGGGAATGACAGACGTGTCGCGAGAAACTGGATTGGGCCGCGAGAGCCTCTACAAGTCGTTATCGACCGAAGGGAATCCTAGTTTCGCCACGGTGCTGAAGGTGGCGACTGCTCTCGGCTTGGGGTTTTCCGTCAAGCGTTTGAACCGCTGACGATGGCCGCACTATTCCCAGGAATTGGAATTCGGTCCCGCTAACCCTTGTTTTCGGGGAACACCGGCCAGAGCAGTTGTTGGCCCAGTGTGGCAGGTGGCAGCCCTTCCACGCCAAATTCCTTCGGGTACTGGCGGGTTATCTTCGCGGTACCGAACAGCACGTCCCAGAAGAACAGCAGGTTGCCGTAGTTGCCCTTGTAGTGCGTGGCGGGGTCCGTGGCGTGGCGGCCATGGTGGGCGTGGTGCGTGGCGGGCGTGGAGATGGTGCGTTCCACCAGCCACATGAGTGGCGCCAGCGCCTTGATGCGATACAGCGAGCGGTCCCAGGCGAGGTCGGAGTGGGCCGCGATGATGACCGTGAGTTTCACGATGAGGTAGCCGCCGTACACCCAGCCTAGACCTAAATACACCAGCACTGCCGAGAACCAGATGCCGGGCATCATGGCGTAGTAGAGCAGGTTGTTGCGGTACACCAGGCGCACACTCATGTACTGCGCGTTGTGGTGCGCGCGGTGCAGGTTATAAAGCCACGGCACGCTATGCGACAGGCGGTGCAGCCAGTACTGCGTCATGTCGTCGAACACAAGGAAGAGGCCAAGCGCTGCCCACACTGGAATGCTGGTGAGCGCGTCCTTCCACTGCGGCGCCGTCGCCGCGAGGCCGACGTTCACTGCATAGATGATGGCAGGCTGCGTGACCACGCTGAGCGTGGTGAAACTGATGATTTCGACGATGCCATCGTCACGGGTTTGCCCGGGCTTGTGCAGCAAGTTGGAGCCGAAGAATTCCAGCAGGCCGAAAGCCAGATAGATGCAAACGACAGCCAACATTGACGGGTCCATGGGCTTAGCCTAGCAGAGGCGGCGCGGCCGTGGCACGGTTCACCAAAGGGTGTACCCGCCGTCGACGGAAATGGCTTGGCCCGTCATGTAGGCGGCCCCCGGCGAGCACAGCCAGAGCACGGTTTCGGCGATGTGGTCCGGCGTGCCAAGGCGCTGCATGGGCGTGGCCATGCGCAGTTGTTCCATGGCGGCCAGGTTCGCAGGGTTTTCGGTAATGGCGGTTTGCCCAATACCACCGGGGCAAAGGGCATTCACGCGGATGCCTTCGCCGGCAAGGTCGATAGCGGCCGCTTTGGTCAGCCCGATGACGCCTGTCTTCGAGGCCGAATAAGCCGCAAGGCCGGGCCCGCTCACTACGCCCATGATGGACGAGGTGTTAACGATGGAGCCACCACCGCGGCCACGCATGGCGGCCGCTTCGTGTTTCAGGCAAAGCCACACGCCTTTCAGGTTGATGCCGAGCGTACGGTCCCAGTCTTCTTCGGACACTTGGTCGATGGGTGGGCCGCCCGGAGCGATGCCCGCATTGTTGAAGGCGAAATGCAGTTGGCCGTAGGTGGTGACGGCGGTTTTTACCAAGCGTTCCACGTCGCTGGAAACAGCAACATCGGTGCGCACGAAAATGGCTTTGCCACCCGTAGCGGCGATGGCGTGTGCCAGTTCTTCACCGGCGGGGGTGCTGATATCGGCGAGCACGACATTGGCACCGGCTGCGGCAAACCGCAGCGCGGTCTGCTTGCCGAGCCCCGAAGCCGCGCCCGTGACGATGACAGTCGAGCCGGAATAGTCGAAGTGGGACATGGCGGGTCTCCGGGTTGGTGCCCGAGTCTAGCTGGGTGAGAACTCGCGCAGCAAAACTTCCACAACCTTGCAAAGGCGCGGTGCATGGAGGGTGGCCGCCTCAAAGACACGTCCGTGATCAAGGGATGCGTAACCGTGCGCCAGAACATTGCGGAACGCCACGATCAGGTCTGCCTCCGGGATTCGCGCCGCGTATTCAGGAGCGTACTTACGCATTTGGCCGATGGCATCACCGGCAATTTCTAGTTGTCGCTCGACTGCAGACTGCAAGAAGACATCTACCAGATATCTCTCTCTTGGGACGTCCGCAACGAACGTTGCTACATGTCGTAGCGCGGTCAGGATCAGTTCCAGATAAACGTCAGCGCGCCGCGGCATAAAGTGGTCGTCGAGTGTGCTGGATTATCTCGCGCAGTCTTTCGCTACGTACTGCTGGCAGTTCTACCAAGTCCACTGCACGGCCGAACATGGCTTCCAAATCAGACTTCAGGCCGAAGTACTGGTTCATGGCACTGCCCGGTTGTACCGGGGCGAACTCCACGACGAGGTCTAGGTCGCTGGATTCTGGTGAAAAATCTGCGCGCAATGCCGAACCGAAAATATCCAGTTTTTCCACCCCGCGGTTGCGGCATATCTCCGGAAGGGAGGCTACCCGAGCGCGAATAGCCGCTGCCAACTCGGCAGGGAATGGTTCCTGCAGTTGGTTTGGCGCATCCATCGGATATTTCGGGGTAATCATGCCCGGAAGTGTACTCCTCGAGCCGACGCGAGCAATCGGACATGTCTTGTCCCTGGCCACCCGCACAATCCCAGCATCCCCCCGCTGCCCGGCAAGGAGTGCCAAATGCTCCGGAACCTGTTCCGTCACGAAAAGATGCTGTCGCTGTCGCATAGCCGGCGGGGGCGTGCCGCCATGCGCTCGCCGCTGTCGCCGGAGGCGGCCCTGTGGTGCTTGCGGCTGTTGGTGAATGCCGGCGGCCATCGCCGTTTCATCCAGCCAGACTCGTTCGTCTGTCCCGAACTGGCGGAGGCGCTTGGCCTGCCGGACCCGGATATGGAAGCGGATTCGCGGGCGCAAGCGGTGGCGGCTCTTGCCAGCTTGAAGGAGCTGCACGCCGCTGCCGAAGCGGAGTGCGGCGCTGCGCCGTTTCCGGCGGTGCTGGAAACGAATGTGCGTCAGCTCGGGCTGGTCATCGGCTTGGCGCCGCTGGAGCAGGCGCTGCTGTGCCTCACGGTGCTGCTGCATCTGGAACATATGCTCGAAGAAGCCGCTGAATGCCTGGGCGGGCTCACGCTCGGGCGGTTGCACCATGTGCTGGCAGATCTTCTCGGCGTGCAGCCGGCAGAGGTAGCGCAGGCCTTGCGGCCGGAAGGCGCGTTGGCGCGGTCGGGTCTGCTCACTGTCGACGGTACGCAGTTGTTCCCGCTCCGCCAGAAGCTGGATCTCATCAGCCCGAACTTCGCCGAACTGGTTTGTGCTGCCCCCGCGGAGCCACTGCGCTTCTTGAAGGGGCGTATCGAACAAGCGCCTGCCGCTGTGCTCGGCTTGCAGGACTACGCGCATGTGCCGCAAGTGAAGGCCGTGCTGGCGCCGTACCTGCTCGGCGCGACAGCCGCCGGGCGCAAGGGCGCCAACATCCTGCTCTACGGGCCGGCGGGCGTAGGCAAAACCGAATGCATCCGCGTGCTGGCCGGAGACGCCAAGATTGGGCTCTACGAAGTAGCGTATGCGGATGAAGCCGGTGCGCCCATTGGTGGTCAGTCGCGTTTGCGGGCCTACCGCGCGGCGCAGCGGTTCCTTGCCGCGCAGGCGGCGGTGCTGGTGTTCGATGAAGTGGAAGACGTGTTCGGGCCGCGGCCATTGTTCATGGAAGAAGGGCCGCGCCTCGGCGGTTCTCCCATTTCCAAGGCATGGGTGAACCATGTGTTGGAAACGAATGAGGTGCCTACCGTCTGGGTTACCAACACCATCGAGTTCATGGACCCGGCCGTGCTGCGCCGCTTCGATGTGGTGCTGCAGTTCCCCGGGCCCACGCCAGCGCGTCGGCGTGAACTGCTCGAAACGCTGGCTGGCGGCGTGTCGTCGGCAGAAACGAACCGCGCGCTGGTGAATGTGGCGGCGGTGACGCCGGCGGTCATCAAGCGGGCAAACGACGTCGTGCGGATCATCGAAGGCACCGGTGGCGTTGCCGCCGCTTCGGGCCGCGACGCCCTGTTCCGTACGCTGGTCACCGAAGCCGTGAAGGCGCAGACCCAGTCGCCGTTCCAGTTGCGCTCGCCTCCGGGCAGCGCACTCTATGACCCGGCATTCCTGAACCCGGGCATGGACCTGACGGCGCTATGCCAAGGGCTGGCGCAAAGCCGCTCCGGCCGCTTGTGCTTGTATGGCCCGCCCGGCACCGGCAAGACGGCAACTGCGCATTGGCTCGCCGAAAGCATCGGCGTGCCGGTACATAGCGTGCGTGCTTCGGATTTGCTCGGGCCCTACGTCGGCATGAGCGAACGTGCCATCGCGCAAGCGTTCGCGCAGGCGCGCACCGATGGCGCGCTGTTGCTCATCGATGAAGCGGACAGCTTCCTGCAGGAACGTCGCAAGGCTGAGCGTTCCTGGGAAGTTACGCTGGTGAACGAAATGCTCACCCAGGTAGAGTCCTTCGAGGGCTTGCTGGTGGTGTCCACCAACCTCATTGAAGGCTTCGACCAGGCAGCGCTGCGCCGCTTCGACGCCAAAGTGCCCTTCGGGTACTTGCTGCCGGGGCAGGTAGAGGCCTTGCTCCAGCGGCACCTGCGAGCGCTGGGTTTTGAAGCGGTGGCGGAAGCGGGCGCTGGCGGTGCTGTGGTTGGCGGTGTTAGCGATGGTGGCTTCTCTCTGGCCGCACGGCGACTTCGTGCGTTGCCGAATGTCACGCCCGGCGACTTTGCCGCCGTGGCGCGTCGCCACCGCTTCGCAGCGTTCAAGGATGCGGCGGGGTTCGTGGCGGCTGTGGAAGAGGAATGCGCGCTGAAGAAGGATGGCTTGAAGCGCGCGATTGGGTTTACGGGGTAGCCCTAGGCGCGCATTTCGGACCAGTAAACTTTTCCGTGACCTTGGCGTGTATCTATTTATACCTATTTAGATATAATCCAGTAGTCTTCTCTACGTACGCCTAGTCGCGTCTAAATCAGATCAAAGTGAAGATGAAACTTCAGAAAAGTGTCGGTAACGTCTACGCAGACATGGAGCTGGCAGATGCTGCAGCCCTCCTGGTGAAGGCGCGGCTTGCAGCGAATATTTGCGAACTGATTTCCGGGCGTGGTTTGACGCAAACACAGGCCGCTATCCTGCTCGGAATCTCCCAGCCAAAGGTTTCAGCGATTTTGAATGGTCGCTTTCGCGGAATAAGTGAGGCGAAATTGATGGACTGCTTGAACCGTCTTGGCAGGGACATCGAGATAGTAGTGAAGGACGCGCGTCGTTCACCACGAGCTGGAGCTACTCGCGTAGTCTTCGCCTAGGGTTTTTGGGTGGCCGCTGGAGCGTCATAAGCGGCAGCGGCAAGTTTCAGCTTCGTGGCCACTTCTTCGCGCAGGCTGGCCGGCTCCAGTACTTCTATCTCTGGTCCGTGGCTAAGCAGCCACATCATGAAATGGTCACTGCGGATGACGTCCGCCTCGATGTACATTTGTTCAGGGTCTGGCGTTGCTGTCAGTTTCTGGTTCGGCGCAATTTTGGTTTCGCCGAGCCTACTCCATACGTTACGGGCAGCCTTGGCGCGAAAATGCACTGTGGGGTGCCGGTAAACAAATTGCGACCCGCCTGCTCCAAGAAATTCCTGCAACTTGAATGACGTCTGCCGGACAGGCTCTTCCGTTACCTCAAGCGATAGGAAGCGATCGAGGCGACGGTACTGGTACGCGTCGGGTCCGAGGTCCTGGCTCGGGTCAGTGACCACCACGTAGAGCAGATGCCCGGACATCCAAAGGCCGCGAGGTTCCAGAAAGAAAGGCTTTGGGGTTCCAGAACGCAGCGAAGCGTGCTCGCCGCGGATCATCAGGTCTTTCAGGAGGGCCGTTTGCAGGTTCGGCAAGATATCTTCGGCGCGTAGAGATGGGGGCTGCAGTGCGAAGCCCTCTGGAACCATCTGTACCTTCTCTGCCCACCGCGCCTTTTGTTCGATATTGCGGCGCTCTCTTAGGCGGTCTTTTGCTTTGGTGCGAACTTTTGCAAGCGCGAATTTCACCTCAGGAGGCAGCAGCTTTTCAGCGACTTGGTCGATAAGATGGAAAGCCAGCGCGTTGTCCGTTTGTAACATGCGGTGAAGAGTGAGGCTCTTGTCTGGCGCCTGCTGCCACACCATCTTCGATTTCAGTCCGTCATAGGACTTTCCGGGGACGGTGACCGCGAAGCCTTCCTCCAGTAAGAATTGCAGATCCCGTTCGGTCGTCTTCAGCGTGACGTCGAACTCGTGGGACAGTTCTTCGTTCAGTTGGACCTTCGTCTTGCCCTCGCCGGGCGCCGGCAGAATATCCAGCAACCGCCAAACGCGGCGCAGATGGTCGGAGATGGCTGCCTTGGGCATGGGATACCTGAAGCTGAAGTAAGTGAGCGCTGATCTTGTAAGTAGCGGGCCTAACCCGGTTCCGGCCCGTAGCCGAACCCCGAGCTCTTCGACTTCCGCAGGCTTTGCTTCTGCGCACGCGGAGTGGCGGCATAGCCCGTGACAATGTACTTGCCGGCTACGACTACTTTCACGTTACGCAGGCGCTCGGCCTGACGAATTTCTGCGCGACATTCCTCCAGCAGGGCGCGTGACCCACGCTCGAGTTCTTCGCCGTGGCCTTCTGCCAGCCAGTGCTGCAGTTTCACGACTTTACGCTTGCACTGCACGATGAGCCAACTGACGTCCTTGTTGGTGAGCAGGTAGGCGCCATCGCTGACGTCCGTACCGTAGCGGATGATGAACTCCACATCGCCCTGGGCCAGCCCGCGCTGGGTCTTACGCGCCAGACCGTGCTTGGTGTATTCGAGAGGTTCCTGGTGGAAGCCTTCCATGTTCAGCCCTCCAGCAGGTCGCGGGTTTCCGCGTGCAGACGGCTGAGGCGGTTGTTCACTGCCAGCACGCCGACCACTTCCTGCAGCGAATTCGCCTGCACGTGGGTGCGCAGATCTTCGCGGCTACCATCCAGCGGCAGCTTGGGCCCCCACGCCACGGAGACGATGCACACCAGCTCTACGCCGGGGCAGCGGATGAGGTGGGCGCGCAGCGCGGCCATGACGGCCTTCGCGCCGTGACGCTTGTCGGCGCCGGGGTGCGAGATGATGGCGACGACCACCGGGGCACACGGCGCCGGGTAGCCGCCCGGCGCGGCATTGCCCGGGATGACCACGATGGGCACGGCGCCGTATTCGCCATGGCCGTAGCTGCCCTCCTCGGGGAGGCGGTCCACGGCGCGCTGCAG
>CALQLF020000005.1 GCA_943331345.2 Candidatus Planktophila lacus
CTGGCAGCGGGCGCCATTCAGGTGCGTCGCTCCGCCTTGCTGCGCACCACACGCAAACTGTTCCGCGGCGAGGTTTATGTGCCTGCAACCGTTTGGGGTAACCCGTGATCACACCGCAGGTGTTGCTATTGGGGTTTGGTGAAGTCGGGCAAACACTTGGCGCGGAGTTCATCTCCCGTGGGCTATCGCGTCTTGCTGCCTGGGACCAACGGTTTCCCTGGCCGGAAAGCCTCCCTGCCCTGGCGCTCGAAGAGCCCCCGTTCGCGAACCACATTGCCCCTGGCCACAATCTGGCCGGCGCCCTGAATGCGGTGCGCGTTATGGCGAACGATAGCGAGCAGGGCCAGCCAACGCTACTCATCATCTCGGCCGTCACCGCAGAACAATGCTTGCCCGCCGCCGAAGAAACAGCGCGGTTGCTGGCGAAACTCGATGCGAGCGCTTGGTACCTCGACCTCAACTCCGCTTCGCCAGGCACCAAGCAGGCGGCCAGCCAAGCAGTGAACGCTGCAGGCGGGCGCTACGTGGAAGCGGCCGTCATGTCACCTATCCACCCACAGCGGCTAGGTGCGCCCATCCTGCTCGGCGGGAAAGACGCCATGGCATTCCTGCCTGTCGGTGAAGCATTGGGTTTCACGGGTATGCAAGTGTTTGCGGAAGCCATCGGGCGTGCCTCGGCCGCCAAGATGTGTCGCAGCGTTATGGTGAAGGGCATGGAAGCATTGCTCACCGAAAGCCTGCTGACAGCGCGCCACCATGGCGTAGAGGACACGGTGCTGGCGTCGCTACAAGACCTCTTCCCACTCGGCGATTGGGAGAAACTGGCGCACTACATGCTGTCGCGCTCGGTTCAGCATGGCAAACGCCGCGCCGAAGAGATGCGCCAAGTAGCGGCCACCGTGCGTGAAGCCGGCCTCGAGCCATGGATGAGCAATGGCTGCGCCGAACGCCAAGAGTGGGCCGCGCCCCATCGCACCGCACTCACGAACACGAACTTAAAGAACCTGCTGGACGCGGTACTGCAAAACGTACCGGCGCCTGAAGCCTGATAGGAGCTAAGACATGATCATCGACTGCCATGGCCACTACACGACAGCGCCGGACCTGCACACCAAGTTCCGTGACGCCCAGTTGGCGCATGCCAAGAATACGGAACTGCCTGCGGCAAACCGCCCCGACATCAGCGACGACCAAATTCGCGAAAGTATCGAGCTGAACCAGCTGAAGCTGCAGCGCGACCGTGGCTCCGACCTCACCATCTTCTCGCCGCGCGCCTCCACCATGGGCCACCACGAAGGCACGGAAGCGGTGTCGCAGGAATGGACGATTGCCTGCAACGACCTCGTGAAGCGGGTGGTAGACCTTTACCCGGAAAATTTCATTGGTGTGTGCCAGCTGCCGCAGTCGCCAGGCGTGCCCATTGCCAATTCCATCGCTGAGTTGGAGCGTTGCGTCACGAAGCTGGGCTTCGTGGGCTGCAATTTGAACCCGGACCCGTCCGGCGGTCACTGGAAGTCGCCACCGCTGACGGACAAACACTGGTATCCGTTCTACGAAAAGATGGTGGAACTGGATGTGCCCGCCATGGTGCATGTGTCCGCTTCGTGCAACCACAACTTCCACGCCACCGGCGCGCACTACATCAACGCCGATACCACCGCGTTCATGCAGTTCCTGCAGGGGGACTTGTTCCGCGATTTCCCCACTCTGCGCTTCATCATTCCGCATGGCGGCGGCGCGGTGCCCTACCACTGGGGCCGCTATCGTGGCCTGGCGGATATGCTGAAACGTCCGGCCCTGCGTGACCACGTGATGAAGAACGTGTACTTCGACACTTGCGTGTACCACCAGCCCGGCATCGACCTGCTATTTCGCGTCATCGATATCGACAACATCCTGTTCGGTTCGGAGATGGTGGGTGCCGTCCGCGGTATCGACCCCGAGACCGGCAACTACTTCGACGACACCAAGCGCTATATCGACCACCTCGATATTCCGGCAGCCGACAAGAAAAAGGTCTTCGAAGGCAACGCTCGTCGCGTCTATCCGCGCCTCGATGCTTCCCTGAAGGCCCGCGGCCTGTGAGCATCGAGTTGAAGGCCGCAGTTCCCGGCACGCCCGGCTGGGCGGCTGAAAAAGCCAGCGGAGGTTTCACCACCGATGCCGGCTGGCTGGATTTCCATGGCGCGCCGGTGAAGCCGTCGTATGTGCCGCCGCCGGGTGCTGTGGATGCGCACTGTCATGTGTTCGGCCCGGGCGCGGAGTTCCCTTATGCGCCTGAGCGTAAGTACACGCCTTGTGATGCCGGCAAGGCCAAGCTGCGCGCCCTGCGCGACTATCTCGGCTTTTCGCGCAACGTGGTGGTGCAAGCCACTTGCCACGGCGCGGACAACCGCGCGATGGTAGATGCCGTCAGCAGTTCGCATGGCTTGGCCCGCGGCGTAGCCACGGTACGCCGCTCCGTTACCGACACGGAGCTGGCGGACATGGACGCCGCCGGCGTGCGAGGCGTGCGCTTCAATTTCGTGAAGCGTCTGGTAGACACCACGCCGCACGATGAACTGGTGGAAATCGCCACGCGCGTTGCGAAACTCGGCTGGCATGTGGTCATCTACTTCGAGGCCGCGGAACTGCCAGAGTTGTACGACTTCATCGCTTCGCTGCCGGCCACCGTGGTCATCGATCACATGGGCCGCCCGGATGTCACGAAGCCCGTCGACAACCCGGAGTTCGCGTTGTTCGAGAAGCTGATGGCGGACAACCCGCAGGTGTGGTCGAAGGTCACCTGCCCCGACCGCCTGTCCGCTTCGGGCCCGCCGCACTACGACGACTTTGTGCCGTTTGCGCGCCGCTTGGTGGAGCGCTTTCCGGACCGCGTCCTGTGGGGCACGGACTGGCCACACCCGAACTTGAAGACGCACATGCCAGATGACGGCGCGCTGGTGAATATCATTCCGCGCATCGCCCCGACGGCCGAATTGCAGCAGCGGCTGCTGGTAGACAACCCGATGCGCCTCTACTGGCCGGAAGAATATCGCTCCAAAGACTGACAGGTAGGGGATAGCGGCGCGTGCTGACTTCCCCAGCCAAAACCGCATTACAGTATTGACCTAACCGCAAGGCAGCAAAGTCCATGGCCCTAGACAAACCTTACTTAGACGTTCCCGGCACTACCATCTTCGACGCCGAGCAAGCGCAGAAGGGGTATCACCTGAACATGTTCGCCATGTCCTTGATGAAAGCTCCGAACCGCGACCGCTTCCGCGCTGACAACAGCGCCTACCTCAACGAGTGGCCCATGACGCAGAACCAGAAAGAAGCGGTTCTGGCACGCGACTACAACCGCATGATCGCCAGCGGCGGGAACATCTACTTTCTCGCCAAGATCTTTTCCTGTGACGGCCTGAGCTTCCAGCAAGGTGCGGCCAGCATGACCGGCATGACGCAGGAGCAATACGCACAGATGATGCTGAACGGCGGCCGCTCGCCCGAAGGCAACCGCTACCTCGGGGAGAAGAAATAATGGCCCGTATTACCGCCGCCGTCACCACCAGCCACGTGCCCGCCATCGGCGCAGCGCTGGACAACGGCAAGTCGCACGAACCGTACTGGCAGAAAGTCTTCGCCGGCTACGCCAAGAGCAAGGAATGGATTGCCGAGCAGAAGCCAGATGTGGTCATTCTGGTCTATAACGACCATGCCACCGCGTTCAGCCTCGACATCGTTCCCACGTTTGCCATTGGTTGCGCTGCCAGCTACCAGCCTGCCGATGAAGGCTGGGGCCCACGTCCGGTGCCTGTGGTGGAAGGCCACCCCGCGCTCGCTACGCACATCGCGCACTCGGTCATCCAGCAGGATTTCGATCTGACTATCGTCAACAAGATGGACGTGGACCACGGCCTCACCGTGCCGCTGTCGGTCATGTTTGGTCAGCCGGAAGCCTGGCCGGTCAAGGTCATCCCGATAGCCGTGAACGTGGTGTTGTACCCAGTGCCATCGGGCGCTCGCTGCCTCGCGCTGGGCCGCGCCATCCGCAAGGCCGTGGATACCTTCGATGAAGATTTGAACGTGCAGATCTGGGGTACCGGGGGCATGAGCCACCAGCTGCAGGGTCCGCGTGCTGGCCTCATCAATCAAGAGTGGGACAACCGCTTCCTCGACCGCTTCGTCAACGACCCGGTGGGTCTCTCGGAGATACCTCACATCGAATACGTGCGTGAAGCCGGCTCCGAGGGCATCGAACTCGTCATGTGGCTTATTGCCCGTGGCGCGCTGAATGCGCAAGTGAAGCCCATCCACCGCTTCTACCATGTGCCGGCCTCGAACACCGCGGTCGGTCACCTCGTGCTGGAGAACACGTAATGAAGGTCGTACTTGCCGGTGCCGGTGCCTTCGGCCAAAAGCACTTGGATGCAATGAAGCTCATTGGTGATATCGAAGTGGTGTCGCTGGTGGGCCGCGACCTAGACGCCACCCGTGCCGCCGCCGAAAAATACGGCGTAGGCCATGTCACCACCGAACTGGCGGGAGCCATTGCCCAGCCGGGCGTGGACGCCGTCATTCTTTGCACGCCAACGCAGATGCACGCCGAACAAGCCCTGCTCTGCATGCGCGCCGGCAAGCACGTGATGGTGGAAATTCCGTTGGCCGACAGCTGGGCGGATTCTCAGGCCGTGGCTGCGTTGCAGCAGCAGACGGGCTTGGTCTGTATGGTCGGTCATACCCGTCGATTCAACCCCTCGCACCAGTGGGTACGCCAGCGCATCACGGCGGGGGAGTTCAATATCCAGCAGATGGACGTGCAGACGTTCTTCTTCCGGCGCACGAACATGAACGCTCTTGGCCAGCCGCGTTCGTGGACAGACCACTTGCTGTGGCATCACGCCGCACACACCGTGGACCTGTTCCGTTACCAGACGGGTGGCGAGATTGTCGCAGCGAACGCCGTCCAGGGTCCTATCCATCCGGTGCTTGGCATCGCCATGGACATGTCCATCCAGCTGAAGAGCTCGACGGGTGCCATCTGCACGCTATCGTTGTCCTTCAACAACGACGGTCCGCTCGGCACGTTCTTCCGCTACATCGGCGATACGGGCACGTACATCGCGCGCTACGACGATCTGCTCGATGGCAAGAACAACGCCATCGATGTGTCGCAGGTAGACGTGTCGATGAACGGCATCGAACTGCAAGACCGCGAGTTTTTCGCGGCTATCCGTGAAGGCCGCGAGCCGAACGCGAGCGTGGGCCAAGTATTGGCCTGCTACGAGACGCTACACAAGCTGGAACAGCAGTTGGTGTAGCGGTGGGAGCGAGCTTGCTCGCGACTCTTCAGCCGCGGTAAACCCAGAAATCGGGCCCGCGAGCAGCTTCCAGCTTGGCCAGTTGCTCGCGGTGAATTTCACGAACGCGCGCCGGAGTAATGGCCTCGCTCGGGTCCACTTCTTCAATCTTCAAGCTTGTCTTGTCTTCGTATAGATGCTCGCCCGCCAGCCGCGCCTGCGCGTCGTAGGGCCAAATGAACGCCTGACGACTCGACACGTGATAAAGCCCGTCCGCCTTCTCGACTTTGTAGCCGACGGCCTGCAAGTCGCTTCCCTTGGCCAACTGGTGAAACGTGATTTCGTCGCAAATACCCCAGTCGTTTACGGCCAAGCGGTCGTCGGAGTGCCACAGCACGGTTTCGCCCACACTGTTGTAGAACCCAAGTACCCCGGCCTTGCCCTCAATGACCACTGGATTGTCACCCCAGGCCACGCGGTACACCGGGTGGTCGACGGTCATGTCTGACGCCAGAATGCGGTCGTAGTCCCCAGCGCCTTCCAGGTGCACATGGCGCCAGAAGTTCAGCAGGATGGCGCGATGCAGGGGGTGCGTGGTGCGCTCGACCAGCGCCGCCGTGGGCAGCATGCAGTCGTAGACGGCTTTCTCGAAACGGTTCATGGCACTCTCCTGGAAGATGGCACGGGCAGGCACGTCTCGCGTGCCAATGTGCGTGGTAACGTACTACCGGCGGTGCTGCGCTGCTTGGACTACAGCGCAGGCCACCCGGTACCAATGCGCGTACGCGCGGTTCAAATTTGGTTTAGATGCGGAGTTGCGGATGAACACCCCCCTGCCCACCCGAACCCTCGCCGGTCGCGCCGTCAGCGCCATCGGGCTGGGATGCATGAACCTGAACCACGCCTACGGGGAACCGCCCGCCACGGATTACGCGGTGCGGCTGCTGGAACGTGCCTGCGAGCTGGGCGTCACCCATTTCGACACCGCTTCGCTGTATGGCTTCGGCAAGAACGAAGAACTGGTGGCGCGCATCCTCCCCGCTTGGCGGTCGCGTATTTTCCTCGCCAGCAAGTGCGGCATGACCGGCGTGGACGGGAAGCGCGTCATCGATGGCCGTCCCGAAACCTTGAAGCGCACGGTGGTGGAATCCTTGCAGCGGCTCGGCACCGACCACATCGACCTCTACTACCTCCACCGCTGGGACAAACAAGTACCCATCGAAGAGAGCATGGGCGCGCTGGCAGACATGGTCCGCGCAGGACAAATCGGCGCCATTGGTTTGTCGGAAGTTTCGGCCACCACACTGCGTAAAGCACACGCCGTGCACCCCGTGGCTGCCGTGCAGTCGGAATACTCACTGTGGGCTCGGAACGCCGAAGTGGCCGTGCTCGAAGCCTGCCGCGAACTGGGTGTGGCCTACGTGGCTTTCTCGCCTGTAGGCCGCGGCTTTCTCGCGCAACATCTCGGTGGGCCGGACAGCTATGTGAAGGGCGATATCCGCCAACACATGCCGCGGTTCATGGCCGAGCACTGGGAGCGGAACGTGGCGCTGTACCAGCGTTATGCTGCCCTCGCGTCCGAAGCCGGTTGCACACCCGCACAATTGGCGCTGGTATGGCTGCTGGAGCAAGCCCCCCATGTTCTACCCATTCCCGGCACCAGTTCCATCGAACATCTGGAAGAAGACATCGCCGCCGCCACGCTGCGTGTCGACCCGGCTCTACTCGCTGCTGCAGGCGAGATGATGCACGACCGCCATGTCGGTGGTGCGCGCTACGCTGAGCAAATGCTGAGCGAAGTAGACACTGAAGTCGTCCCGGACTGATTGCCGGAAAGAGCTAGCCACCTCATGCGCGCCTGGCGAATTCACGGTTACGGCGATATGCGTCTGGACGAAGTGCCAGACCCGGTGCCCCGTGCTGGTTGGGTTGTAGTGGATGTGCGCGTGGTGCAGCCCAGCATTACCGAAACACTGCTTTTCCAAGGCATCAAGACCTATCTCCACGGCTTGGTGGCAGAGCGCATTGCCGCCGGCCCAGCGCCCCTGTTCGGGCACGAGTTCTCGGGGGTCGTGCGGGAACTTGGCGAAGGCGTAACGGAGTTAGTGGTTGGCGACCGTGTCGTGGCACGCGGTTCGCACCCGGAAGGCATCGTCGGCTTCGACTACGCCGGTGCCTTCGCCGAACGCATCGCTGTGCCAGCGAGTTTGCTCGCGCGTATTCCTGTACACGTCACTCACAGCGAAGGCGCCGTAGTACAAGCGCTCACGGATGCCGTTGCGGCCGTGGATGCGGCTGGGCCTTTGGCGAATCGTACGGTGGTTGTCATCGGCCAAGGCGCCATGGGCCTTTCCTGTCTGCAGGTGGCGCGGGCACGCGGCGCTGGCCAGCTCATTGCCGTCGCGAAGCGCGAAGCTTCGCTGCAACTATCGCGCGCTGGTGGCGCCACACACACCATCAACGCCAGCCATGCCGATGCCGTGGCCGCCGTACTGGCAATGACCGGCGGTAAGGGCGCAGATGTGGTGTTCGAGACGGCAGGCGGCCCCGTGGAACAAGGGCTCGCTGGCGATACGACCCTCGCTCAGGCCGCCGCCATGGTGCGGGATGCAGGAACCGTCGTCGGCGTGGCTTTCCATGGCGACGGTACGTTCCTGCCCTACAAGCTGTTCCGCTTCCGCGGCATTCGGTATTTGTTCCCTTCGCTTATGGACCGCCGCTTGTTCGAAGACACCGTAGACCTGCTCGCCACCGGGCAAGTGAACGTGAAGCCGATGGTGACGCATGTGTTGCAGGGACTGGACCAAGTACCAGCGGCCTTTGCTCTCACCGCAGACAAATCCCGCCACGGATTGGTGAACCCCGCCCAAGTGGTGGTCTCGGTCGATTGATGGCCACCCGGCCCGGAGCTATTCCCGATGGACGCACGCGAACTCGCCCTCCACCTTTTCCAGACCACCTATTACGACTCCATCGACCGTGGCGACATGGCCACGGCGGTGTCCGCTTTCCATGAAGACATCCAGTGGTCGCATGTGCAGGTGTGGGAGCACCACGACTACCGCCGCCGCGACCAGCCGACACGGTTCAACGGACGCCAAGAGGTTCAAGACTTCCTGAGCGAACGCGTGGATAAGCTGAAAGAAGCCGGTATTCGCCACCGCGTGCGCGATTTGGTGTGCGATGGTGAGCGCGGCGCTTTTCTGGCGGCCGTGGAAGGCCCGGGCCCAGAACGGCCCTTCTTCGTTTGGTTTGAACTGCGTGACGGCAAAGTGGCGCGCTACACGCTGCGGCCGCTCTAGTCGACTGCACTAGTCGACGGCACTAGTCGGCCGCTCTAGCCGCAGCAGTTCCTTGCCGGGCTTCAGGCCGCGCGGCCGCGCTTCTTTAGGTGAATAAGCAATAGCGCGACCGTAGCCGGGGTAATGCCGGGCAAGCGCGAAGCGAGCCCCAACGTGGCTGGCCGGTGACGCGCGAGGCGATGACGAGCTTCGTTGGTCAAGCCATCTACCAAGGCGTAGTCGATATCCGCCGGCAACGCCGTTTCCCCATGGCGCTGTTGCCGCGCTACTTCCACGTCTTGCTTGGCCAAGTAACCCGCGTACTTGGCTTGCACGTCTACCTGCTCGATGACTTGCTGCGCCAGCCATTCATCCTCTGGCATTGCAGCGGCGCCCACATCAGCGTGCGCTACCACTTCCGTATAGCGGCTCTCCGGTCGACGCAGCCATTCCCAGGCGCTTTCCTTGCCCGCAACGGAAGGCACGCGCGCCGACTGCAAGCGCGCCACTTCGGCTTCCACCAGCGCGCGCTTTTGTTCGAAGGCGGCCCAGCGCTCGTCATTCACCAAGCCGAGCTCGCGGCCCTTAGGGGTCAAGCGCAGGTCCGCGTTGTCCTCACGCAGCCGCAAGCGGAACTCGGCGCGACTGGTGAACATGCGGTAAGGCTCTGGCGCGCCTTGCGTGAGCAAGTCATCCACCAGCACGCCGAGATAGCTTTCCCCACGCGTTGGCCACCACGGCGCACGGCCTAGCACCGCCAGAGCGGCATTCGTCCCTGCCAACAGGCCTTGTGCCGCCGCTTCCTCGTAGCCCGTGGTGCCGTTGATTTGCCCGGCAAAATACAGGCCTGGCACGGCGCGCGTTTCGAGCGTGGGCTGCAAGTCGCGCGGGTCGTAGAAGTCGTATTCGATGGCATAGCCCGGCCGCGTGAGCACGGCTTTTTCGCAGCCACGAATGGACCGCACCATCGCTTCTTGGACATCGGCCGGCAAACTGGTGGAGATGCCGTTCGGGTACACCTCGTGCGTGTCGAGGCCTTCGGGCTCCATGTAAACCTGATGGCTGTCGCGCGCGGCAAAACGCGTCACCTTGTCTTCCACCGAAGGGCAATAGCGCGGGCCCGTGCCTTCGATGACACCCGTGAACATGGGCGAACGTTCGGCGGCGGCACGGATGATGTCGTGCGTGCGCGGGTTCGTGTGCGTGATGTGGCAAGCAATCTGGCGCGGATGGTGTTCGCGGCGGCCGAGAAAACTGAACACTGGCCGCGGCTCGTCACCGGGCTGCAGTTCCATGGCGGACCAGTCCAGCGTGCGCCCATCCAGCCGCGGCGGTGTACCGGTCTTCAAGCGACCGGTATTCATGCCCAGCCCACGCAGGCAATCCGCCAAGCGCACGGCGGCAGGGTCGCCAACACGCCCACCCACGGATTGTTCCAGACCGACATGCAAGCGGCCCGCCAAGAAAGTGCCGGTGGTCAGCACTACCTTCTGCGCCTCGATAGCACTGCCATCCGCCAATTCCACGCCCACACAACGGCCTGCGACGAAGCGCAGCCCCGTCACTTCGGCGGCGAGTAGCGTCAACCCCGGCTGCGCTTCCAGTTGGGCGCGGATGGCGCGGCGATACAGGTTGCGGTCCGCCTGTGCGCGCGTGGCGCGCACCGCCGGGCCCTTGCTGGCGTTCAAGGTACGGAACTGGATGCCGGCACGGTCCGCCGCGAGCGCCATGGCGCCCCCCAGTGCGTCTATTTCGCGCACCAAGTGGCCCTTGCCGATACCCCCGATGGCGGGGTTGCAGCTCATCTGCCCGAGCGCATCCAGCCGGTGCGTCACCAGCAGGGTGCGCACGCCCATGCGCGCTGCCGCGAGCGCCGCTTCCGTGCCTGCGTGGCCGCCGCCGACAATGAGGACTTCGGGATATTCCATGGCCCCATTATCTCAGGTACTGTCGCGCCCATGTACAAGCCCTTGCTGAAGGCTGCCCTGCTGGTCAGCTTCCCCGTTCTGGTTGCCGCACCGTGGCAGCCAGCCCTGGCAGCCCCTCCGGTGGCAGCTGTCGCGCAGAACGCGCCCGGTATCCCACTCACGGATTGCCGGCTGTCGTCCCAACAATCGCCCACTACGGTGGCGGCGCGCTGCGGTACTTTCGAGGTGCCGGAGGACTACGCCAACCCCGACGGCAAGCGCCTGAAGCTGGCGATTGCCGTGCTGCCAGCACTCGACCGCGGCGCCAAGCTGGCGCCGGTGTTCCTGATCTCTGGCGGCCCCGGCCAAGGTTCGAGGGAAAGTTTCGCACCCATCCTCGGCGCGTTCTCGCGGCTGCACCGCCAACACGATCTGGTGATGGTGGACCAGCGCGGCACCGGGGGTTCCAATGCGCTCCGCTGCAATCTGCCCGATGACGAGGCCGAAGAAGGCCCACCGCCCACGCCAGCCGAAATCGCCGTAATGGTCAAAACCTGTCTGGCACAACTTCCCGGCGATCCGCGCTTCTACACCACGAGCGTGGCAGTACGCGACTTGGACGCCGTACGTGCCGCCTTCGGCTACGGGCAAGTGAACCTTTACGGCATCTCCTACGGGACTCGTGTGGCGCAGCACTATGCGCGCCGCTATCCAACTAACACGCGGGCAGTGGTCATCGATGGTGTCGTGCCGCCGGGGCTGACGCTCGGGCCAGATTTGGCTTTGGTGGCTCAGCGCGTGCTCGACGATGCGTTCGCGCGTTGTGCCGCCGAGGCCGCCTGCAGCGCTGCCTACCCGCAACTGAACGAACGTTTCACGCGTTTGGTAGAGCAGCTCACGGTCGCGCCGCAAAGCGTCACCCTGAACAACCCGGTGAGTGGCAAAGCGGAGACCCGCCAGTTCACACTGAATACGTTAGGTCTGGTTGTCCGCATGCTGTCTTACAGCCCCGTGTCGATGAGCCTGCTGCCGTTCCTGATGTCCGAAGCGACGGCAGGGCGGCCCGGCCCCTTGCTGGCGCAGGCGCTGGCCGTAGGCAAAGACCTGGGAGACCAACTGGCGCCGGGCATGCACAACGCCGTGGTGTGCACCGAAGACCTGCCATTCTTGACGGCAGCCGACGTGGACCGCGAGGCGATGGGCAAAACCTATCTCGGCACACGAACCATCGATGCTTTGGTGAATTCTTGCGCCGTGTGGCCACGCGGCGTGCTGGACGCCGACCTCCGCCAACCCTTGCAGTCGAAGGTACCGTTCCTGCTGCTATCGGGCACCGCAGACCCGGTAACACCACCCGTCTATGCGGAACGTGCCAAGGCGGGCCTCAAAGATTCCCTGCACGTAGCGGTGAAGGGCAACGGCCACGGACAGTTCTCCGCGCCGTGTGCGCCGCGAGTCATTGCAGACTTCATCGCCGCCGGAACCACCAAGGGCCTCGACGTGAAATGCCTGCAAAAGGTGGACCTCACCCGTCCCTTCTTCCTCGATGCCAACGGGACAGCCCCATGATTCACGTTACCGGGTTGGCAAAGCGTTTCGGTACCGTCGAAGCCGTCCGTGATGTCAGCTTCACTGCACCGGATGGACGCATCACGGGACTGCTCGGCCCGAACGGCGCCGGCAAGAGCACCACCTTGCGCTTGCTCTACGGCGCGCTCACTCCCGACCGCGGCGAAGCCCGTGTCGATGGCTTGCTGGCTGGCCCGGAGCACACCGAAGCCCGACGGCAACTGGGCGTGCTGCCGCATGGAGCGGGGCTTTATCCGCATCTGACAGCCCGCGAGAACATCCGCTACTTCGGCGAGCTGCACGGCATGTCCGGGGCCACGCTCGAGAAGCGCATCGACGAACTGGTCGCCATGCTCGAACTGGGCGAGGCGGCCAACCGCAAGACGCAAGGTTTCTCGCAAGGCCAGAAAGTGAAGGTAGGCATTGCCCGGGCCTTGGTCCATTCGCCGCGTAACCTCATTCTCGACGAACCCACCAATGGCCTCGACGTCATGGCCATTCGTTCCTTGCGTGAAGTGTTACGCGGACTGCGTGCCGCGGGGCATTGCATCTTGTTCAGCAGTCATGTCATGCAAGAAGTGGCCGCCCTCTGCGACGACGTGGTGATTATTGCTGGTGGCCGTGTCATTGCCTCCGGCACACCGGAGCAACTCCGCGAGCAAGCGGGAACCACGACCTTGGAAGATGCCTTCGTGAAACTGCTAGGCAGCGAAACCGCGGAGGTGCAGTCATGAAGCCTTGGTGGATAGTGGTTCGCAAGGAGGTTCTCGAAAGCCTTCGTGACCGTCGCACTTTGTTGTCGGCACTGGTGATGGCACCGCTGTTCGGCCCACTGATGTTCAGCTTCAGCATGCAGACCATGTTGAAGCGCGGTCTTGACGAGCAGGACAAGCCGCTGCAAGTAGCGGTGATGGGCAAGGAGCACGCACCTAATCTCGTGCATTGGCTGGAGTCACAAGGCCTGGAAGACGTTCCGGCGCCGAAAGACGTGGCCAGTATTCCGGCCGCGGTACGGGATGCGAAACCCCGACTGGTGCTGGTCATCGGGCCTGACTACGGCAAACGCTTCCGTGCCGCAAAGGCCGCTGGCGTTAAGGTCTACGTCGATTCCTCGGACCAAGATTCCCAACGCGATTTCCGTCGGCTGGACCAGTTGCTGCAGAATTATTCGAGCCAAACCTCGGCACTGCGGTTGGCCGCCCGCGGGGTAGACCCGGGCATTGCACAGCCTGTGATGCTGGATGAAATCGACGTGTCGACCCCGGCCTCGCGTGCACAGTCGCTGCTGGCCATTCTCAGTTACTTCCTGCTGTTCTCAACGCTCATCGGCGGCATGTATGTCGCCATCGACGCCACTGCCGGCGAAAGGGAACGGGGTTCACTCGAGCCCTTGGTTTCGTTACCGGTTTCGCGTGAAGCACTGGTAGCGGGAAAGTTTGTCGCCACAATGGCATTTTCGGGCGTGTCGTTGGTGTTGACGCTCGCGTCGTTCGCCATTTCGCTGCGTTTCGTTCCGTTGGAATCCATCGGCATGAGCGCGAACCTCGGGCCCAAGGTGCTGACAGGCGTGTTCCTTTCATTGCTGCCCTTCGTACCGTTAGCTGCTGCCCTGCTAACGCTGGTGGCTTCGTTCGCACGCAGTTTCCGTGAAGCGCAAAGCTGGATGACGGGCGCACTGTTGGTGCCCACGCTGCCTATCATGGTAGCGGCCATGACCGGCATGAAGCCCACGGCGCTACTGATGGCTGTGCCGAGTCTTAGCCAACACTTCCTGATTGCGCGATTGCTACGCGACGAAGCGGTGCCGTTGACGGACGGGCTGCTGTCTGCCGGCGGTTCACTGTTGCTGACCGGCGTGTTGCTGGTTTTCGTGGTGCGCCTGTGGCGCCGTGAAAAGCTGCTGGGCTAAAGGCCCAGCGCCGCCGCATGGTGGCGCAAATGCCGCGCCATGAAAGTGCTGATGAAGAAATAGCCGTGGTCGTAGCCTTCGCGCCACTGGAAATCCAGTGGCTGCCCGGCCGCGGTGCAAGCATCAATGAAGCGCTGCGACAGCAACTGGCCTTCGAGAAATTTGTCCGCGGTGCCTTGGTCTACCAACACCGTGCCAGCGAAGCGCTGCGTAGCCACCAGACGCGTGGCGTCGTGCTGCGCCCACACTGCGCGGTCTTCGCCCAAGTAGCCGGTGAAAGCCTTCTGGCCCCAGGGGCAGTCCATGGGCGCCGCGATGGGCGCGAACGCCGAGACGCTGCGGTAAAGCCCCGGGTGACGCAACGCGAGCGTAAGCGCGCCGTGTCCGCCCATCGAATGCCCGAACACGCTCTGCATAGCACCCGCCGCGTCCTGCTTTACAGGGAAGTGCGCGGCTAGTAGCGCCGGCAACTCCTGCGTCACATAGCTTTCCATGGCGTAGTGGCGCGCCCAGGGTTGTTGGGTCGCGTCGAGATAGAAGCCAGCCGCCAACCCGAAGTCCCAAGCCGCATCGTCACCCGGTAGGCGTTCACGCGGACTGGTGTCGGGTGTCACGAGCATGATGCCGAGTTCAGCTGCCAACTGCTGGGCACTGGCCTTGATGGTGAAGGTCTCTTCGGTGCAGGTGAGCCCGGCCAGCCAGTACAACACCGGCACCGGGCCGTGCGCGGCCTGCGGCGGTAGAAATACGCCGAAACGCATCGACGCCTTGCAAGCCGTGGAAGCGTGCCGGTAATACCCCTGCGTGCCGCCGAAGCAGGCGTGCGTCGAGAGCGTCTCTAGCGAAATGGCAGCAGTCATAGGGCGAATTCCAGTGTTGGACGGCCAATGTACGGGGCCGAAGCGGGCAGCAGAGCGGCCATTTTGCCCGACGGCGAGGCCGCATGGCAGCTTCAGTTCGCCGTATGCACCAGACGAATAGCAGACAGCGAAACTAACGCCTCGGCCAACTCGGCTAGACCTTCTGCCGGAATTTCTGGCACGGTTTCAGAGCCGGAGTCTGACAAGAACAAGGTCTCGAGAACCTCGGCCAACGATTCACTGATTTCGCGACACCGAACGGCAGCATCAGCAGCACACCAGAGTACGTAGCAACGCGGCGCCGCCTCGAGTAACTCCGCCGAGAGCGCTGCCTCGTTGCCACTGGTAGCTTCCGCCACGGCATCGCGCAAACGGTCCACTGCATGTCGGCAACGCAGTACGGCCAGCCCCGGGGATGCCACCAATGCCAGTTCGGGCGTTAGCTGCACGGCTGGGCCCGTTGCTTCGGGGTTCACCCACGCCACACGGTCGAGCGCCAGGTCGAACGCTGCCATGTCGCCAAGCCACGGGTAGGCAGCGCAAGCTGGCATGGCCGCGATGAAGGCGGGCAAGCCTTCGCCCCAACCCGAAAGCTGTGGTGCCGCAGGTGGGTTGGCCCGTGCGTAGGACTCTGCCAAGGTGTTGAAGAACCCTTCACCCACCAAGGCCACCACCGTCGGCACACGCTGAGCCAGCGCCGAGCGTAAGGCGGAATGCACGCAGGCTGCGTGTACCGCCAGTGCAGCCTCCACCGGGACTGGTGAGTTCTTCAAGTGCGGCAGCAAGCGTGCAGCAGCATCCGCCGTTCCATGTAACGCGAACTCGCTCAAATCCGACTGCCATTGCGGCAACGACAGGGGTGGTACGGAAATCATCCGGGCACCGGCCTATGAAACGCCAGAGGTAGCCCTTCCAGCATTGGGCCATGCAGGGCAATCAGCACTGCGTCCGCCTGCAGGGCTTCAGCTGCCAGCACCTGCCATTCTGGCAAGTGGTTGTCCCACTCCACCAATGTTGGCACTCTGCCGAGGACCTGCACGGTCTCACGGTAAAGTGCCCAGACGGCATCGCCAACCTTCGAGCCGTGGTCATCCAGCAGCAACCGTTGACCGGAGTCGAGGTGACGCGTGGTGTGGCCCGCCAGATGGATCTCGCCGATGGCCTCGCGCGGTAGTCTGTCGAGAAGCGACTTCAGTAGCGCGGCTGGATCTTGCCCCGTGTTCGTGGCGGTGACGTAGACGTTGTTGATATCCAGCAGCACGCCACAGCCCGTGCGCTTTACCAGCGCCGCCAGAAATTCCGGCTCGTCAAAATCCTGCGCGGCGGGCGCGAGATAGACGGAAGGGTTCTCAATCAACAGTTGTCGCCCAAGTGCGTGCTGGACTGCATCGACATTCTTCACCACGACCTCGAGGGCTTCCTCGGTATAGGGCAGTGGAAAAAGATCAGGCAGGTAGTGGCCGTTCGCCACACTGAAACTCAAGTGATCAGAAACAAGCCCGGGTTCGAGTTCGTCGATGAGCGCGCGGAGGCGCTGCAAGGAATCGCGGGAGACCCCCGCCACACTACCCAGCGACAAGCCGACGGCATGCAGGGAAATAGGAAGGTGTTCACGGGCACGGCGCAGATGAACGCGTGCGCCTGGGTCTAGCAGGTAGTTTTCCGGGTGGACCTCAAGCCAACTCACCCCCGGAGTGGGCTGTAGCGCCACTCCGTGGTGAGGAAACCGCAGGCCGACGCCCGCGGCGGCCGGAATGCGGCTGAACAACGCCGTGGCGTATTACTTGGCGGGGGCGGTGGTAGAGCCGCCCGCGAGCTTGGCACACAAGCCGGCCGGAACCTTGACCCACTCGCTCGGCAGGCTGTCCTTGGCTGCCTGGTTGGCGCAGGTGTGGGCGCTGTTGCCGCAGTCGTTCTTGGCCGCCTTGGCCACGCCATAGCACTTCTCGGTCGCCGGCTTGGCATCCTCGGCATGCACCGGCGCCACTAGGGCAGCGAGGGTTACAGCGCCCAGTAGGGCGGAAAGGGCAGTCTTCTTGCTCATGGGGGGCATCCTTCAAGTAGGGCCCGGAACAAGCCCGGGCAGGGTCTGTCGATAGACCGAAATGCTAGCACGCAGTTCCCTAGCGCCTACGGGCACTAGGTCACAGTCGGCCATAGCCTGCCCCGGCCAGTAGGCAGTGCCCCAGAGCCACTCGGCAATCTGCGGGCGCTGCTACCATAGCCGCAACCAGTCATTTTCCGGGTGTTTTCATGGGTCGTATTTTTGAAGTCCGCAAGCATGCGATGTTCGCGCGGTGGAACCGCATGGCGAAGCAGTTCGCCCGCGTCGCCAAGGACATCAGCATTGCCGTCCGCGCCGGTGGCGACGACCCCAATGGCAACCCCGCCCTGCGCCGCTGCATCCAGAACGCCCGCGCCTTCAACATGCCGAAGGACAAGGTGGAGGCGGCCATCCGCCGCGCCGCCGGCAAGGAAGCGGTGGACTACCAGGAAATTGTCTACGAAGGCTACGCGCCCCATGGCATTGCGCTGCTGGTGGACACCGCCACGGACAACCCCACGCGTACCGTGGGCAGCTTGCGCAACATCTTCAGCAAGAACGGCGGCAATCTCGCCAACAGCGGCAGCGTGTCGTTTCTGTTCCGCAAGATGGGCGTGTTCCGCCTCGCGCCCGAGAACATCGACCAGGACGACCTCGAGCTCTACCTGATGGACCACGGGCTCGACGAGATGGGCGAAAGCACCGGCGAGAAGGGCGAACCGCAAATCGTCATCCGCTGCGCCTTCAGCGATTTCGGCCAACTGCAGCTGGCGCTGGAACAGCGTGGCATCACGCCCATTTCAGCGGAACACGAATACATTCCGTCCACGCCCATGGAGCTGGGTGAAGACGAGGCCAAGGAAGTGCTCGAGCTCATCGACAAGCTCGAGCAGGACGACGACGTGCAGAAGGTGTACCACACGCTCGCGTAATGTCGCGAGCAAGCTCGCTCCCACAACTACGCAGTTGGCTGCACACCCCGGCTGAAGCGCTTGCGCAACGAGCGGAACAGAATGGCGATGTCGTCCACATAGGTGTACACCGCCGGTACCACCACCAAGCTGAGCACGGTGGAGGTAACCAAGCCACCCAGCACCGCAATGCCCATGGGCGCTCGGAAGGTGCTGTCTACGCCGAAGCCGAGAGCGATGGGCAACATGCCGGCGCCCATGGCGAACGAGGTCATCACGATAGGCCGAGCACGCTTTTGGCAAGCGTCGATGATGGCTTCCGAACGGCTCATTCCATGGTCGTGCCGCGCCACGATGGCGTACTCCACGAGCAAGATGGAGTTCTTCGTGGCAATGCCCATCAGCATCAGCAGACCAATCAACGCCGGCATCGAGAGCGCAGTTCCTGTCAGTACCAATCCGCCAAAGGCACCACCAATAGACAGCGGTAGCGCCGCCAGGATGGTGATGGGTTGCAGGAAGTCGTGGAACAGCAGCACGAGGATGGCGTAGACAAATAGCACGCCGGCGAACATGGCCAAGGCAAAGCTCACCATCAGCTCGCCGAGAATTTCGGCATCACCCGCCGGCAATTCACGCACGCCTGGCGGCAAATTTCGCAAGGCCGGCAATTTACGAATCTCTTTAAGTACCGTACCGATAGGAGCACCGCCCAACTCGCCGGAAATGATGATGTTGCGGCTGCGATCGAATCGCTGTACCTCAGCAGGGCCGCTGCCTTCGGTGACCGTCGCCACTACGCCAAGCGGCACTGGGCCGGCCGCTGCTGGGACACGCAACTGGCGCAACGTCTCCAAATCGCCACGCGATGACAACGGCAGCGTTACGCGAATGGGAATCTGTCGATCCGGCAAATCGAACTTCGCCAGCGCCACCGAAAAGTCACCAGCAGTCGCCACCCGCGTGACATCGCCCAGCGCCATGGTGTCCACGCCGAAGCGCGCGGTCAGTTCAGGGTCCGGCCGCACCTGAATCTCGGGGCGCCGCAAACTGGCGGAGGATTTCAGGTTATTCAGCGTGCCAAGCACACGCACTTGTTCTTCAACATCCGTGGCAGCCTGATCCAGCGCCACCGGATCATCACCTGCCAGCAAGATCTGCAGTATTTCCCCTGGCTCGCCCGTACTCAGCGAGGAGCGAACGCCGGGCAGTGCCTGCAGTTCATGGCGGATGTCTTTTTCTATAGCGAGCTGCGACCGACTACGCGTGGACTCCAAACCAAAATCTACCAGCAGCGTAGCGCGACGGACATCGGCGGCTTGGCTATTGGCGTAGTCGCCAGCCACCGCCGAACCAATCGCCGCATAGACGCTGCGTACCTCCGGCACCCGTTTTACGGCTAAGCGCACGGACTCGGCGGCACGAGTAGTGTCTTCCAATGAACTGCCAGGCGGCAATTCGATGCTGAGCGAAGTGCGGCCTTTGTCGGCCGCCGGCATAAAGGCTGAAGGTAGCAAGCCGGCCAATGCCAGTGAAGCCACGAAGAAAACAGCCGAGGCAATGACCGTGATGCGCCGATGCTGAAGCGCTTTGCGCACCAAATGGATGTACCAGAGTTCGATCTTGGTTTCCTGGCGTTGCTCCACATGGGGTGTGAGCAGGTAGGCCGCCATCATCGGGGTAAGCAAACGCGCCACAAGCAACGACACCAGCACGGCAACCGCGGCTGTCCAGCCGAATTCCCGGAAATACTTGCCGGGGATGCCCGCCATAAACACGGTGGGCACAAACACAGCCACCAAAGTGAGCGAAGTGGCAATGACCGCCAAACCAATTTCGTCTGCAGCCTCGAGCGCCGCCTTGAACGGCGTCTTGCCCATGCGCAAATGGCGTTCGATGTTCTCCACTTCGACGATGGCATCGTCTACCAGAATGCCGACCACCAATGCCAAAGCCAGCAGCGAAGAGGCATTCAGCGTGAAGCCCAAGAGCCACATGGCGCCAAAAGCGGGGATGATGGAGAGCGGCAATGCGAGTGCCGACACCAATGTTGAGCGCCAATCCCGCAGGAACCACCACACCACCAACACCGCCAGCAGTGCACCTTCCCACAGCGCGTCCATGGAAGCGTGATACGAGCCCTGCACCTGGTCGGTGGTGTTCGCGACCTCTCGAAACTTCACATCAGGATGCGCAGCCTGCAGCTCGGCGATTCGTGCTCGCGCGCCATTACCAACACCCACTTCACCCGTACCTCGGGTGCGGAAGACTTCAAGGCCAACAATAGGCTTGCCGTCGAGCAAGGTAATGGCACGACGCTCGGCATACGTGTCGGTTACTGTCGCCAAACTGTCAATACGCGCCGTACTACCGTTCGGCAGGACGACGCGCAGAGCGGCCAATTCTTCGACGCTACCCGTGATTCCAATGGTGCGTACGGACTGCTCACCTTTACCCAAAGTGGCGCGGCCACCAGGAACCTCTCGCTGCATGCGCTGCAGTGCTCGCGATACATCCGCGGCGCTAGCCCCCAGCGCAGCCAGGCGCACAGGGTCTATCTCAACTCGAACTTCGCGGTCGACGCCGCCCACGCGACCCACCCGAGCCACGCCTTGCACACCGAGCAACTGCTTGGCGACCGTACCGTCGATGAACCAGGAGAGCTCGCGCTCGTCTAACTGAGGTGCTTCCACGGCATAGGTAAGGATAGCCGCACCGGCCACGTTCATGCGGGACACCACCGGCTCGGTGATGTCGCGCGGCAATTGATCACGAACACGAGTTACGGCGTCGCGAGTATCGTCTACCGCCTGAGTGGTTTTTGTCTCGAGTTCAAACTCCACCGTGGTGGTCGACAGACCATCACCGACGACAGAGCGAATGTGCCGCACACCTTCAATACTGGCGATAGAGTCTTCAACCTTGCGCGTCACTTCAGCTTCCAGTTGCGAAGGGGAAGCGCCCGGCAAAGCGATGGAGACAATAACGGCAGGCAGATCGATATTGGGCATGTCGCGGACGTCGAGCCGCTGGAAACCCATGAAACCGATCAAGCATAGGAATACAAATATCAGGACGGCAGGAACCGGCGAATGGATGGCCCACCCAGAAAGGTTCCAGCTCCCGCTACTGCCCCACTTCGCTTCGGCCTCAGCCGCCGCGGTGGACGCGACGTCATTCGCTGGTTGGTGGTCGCTCACTTGGCGCGGCCTCCAGCGGTAACGACGCGAACCTTGTCGCCATCGTTCAGGAAGCCTGCCCCGTCATTGGCGACACGCGCACCCGCGGCAAGGCCACTGGTGATTTCGATGCGGTCACCAACGCGGCGACCCGTGCTGACCCGCAGACGACGCACGCGGTCCCCCGACTGGAGTACATACACATAGCCGAAGCCGTCGCGCATCACCACGGCGGCCTGCGGCAGCGTCAGGGCTGCACTCTCGCCCAACAGCAAGCGGCCGGTGGCAAACGTGCCGGCCGCCGTTTTGGCGGCAGCGCCGGGCAAGTCGATGTAGGCGATGGCCGTGCGGCTGCGCGAGTTCACCTGCGGCGACACCGAACGAATGGTGCCCGTGAGCTGCACGCCCTGCGCCGTGCGCAGTTGGGCCTTGCCGCCGCGCTTCACGCGCGACAGTTCCGCTTCCGCCACTTCCGCGCGCCATTCCAGGCGTTCTTGGCGAATGAGGCGGAACAACTCGGTGCCTGCAGGCACCACGGCACCCATGGCCGCATTGCGGGCGGAAATAACACCCGCATCCGGCGCCACTACCGCCGCCTTGCGGAGCATGAGTGCTGCCGCATCGCGACGCGCACGCGCGCTCTTGGCTTGTGCCGCGGCACTGCTGGCCGCTGCTGCGTACTGGTCTTGTTCCTGCGGCGACAAGGCGCCGCTCTCGCGCACCGTAGCGGCGCGGTCGGCGTTGGCACGGGCCTGCGCTTCCCGTGCCTTGGCTTCATCAAGCGCGGCTTCGGCTTGCGCCAGGTCGGCCGCCAGGAATTCATCCGCGAAACGCGCCAGGACTTGGCCTTTTTGCACGCGGTCCCCGACGTTGACTAGCAAGCTGGCTATGCGCTGGCCATTCACTTCGGCGCCGACAATGGCTTCGCCCCAAGGCTCGATGCTGCCACTCGCGGCCAGCGAGATAGGCCACTGTTCCTGCGTCGCCGTCGTGGTCGTCACCGTCATGGACGGGGCCCCGCCTTTGGCAGGTTCGTCTGCTGCCGGGGCAGAGGTAAAAAACGCAACCCCCAGCACGAGACCGACCAAGGCGGTACTGCCAGCCAACGTGGTGACGTGGCTACGCGAGCGGAAGTAAGTGTTCATGTTGCCTGCGTTCATCTGCTTCATTCCTTCGGGGCGGACCAGCCGCCGCCCAATGCTTTGTACAGCGACACCCATGCGGTAGTGCGCTCTTGCGCCAGCGCGATGCGGGCGTCGGCCGCCTGCAGTTGCAGGCGACGAATTTCTTCCAGGTCCAGCGTGCTGGCCAGGCCTGCACGCTGCCGTGCTTCCATGCCGCGCAGCGCTATCGCCCATTCATCGGCAGCGCGTGCGGCATCGACATCGCGGGCAGTGGCGGAGTCCAGTGTTACCAGTGCGTCTTCGACTTCACGAATGGCCACCCGTACTTGGTTTTCATAGCGGCCACGGGCCCCTTGAATGCGGGTACTGAGCACACGAAGACCTGCCGCTGCCTTGCCGAAACTGAGCGCCGGCATGGAGATGTTCGGGCCGAAGCGCCAATGGTCCACCGAGAATGACTCGCCGAACACCGAGGTATTCGACTTACCTAGCGAGCCGATGAGGTTCACGCTCGGCAGCAATTCACCAATGCCAAAGCCGTAGTCCGCCACGGCGGCAGCCCATTCCGCTTCAGCGGCGGCCACGTCGGGGCGCTGTCGCACCAGCACCGCGGGCAGCACGGTGACGGTAGTGGGCACCGGCACCGCCGTGGTGCCGTGGCCGGGCGCCAGTTTGGCCGCAAGCGTGTCGCCGTCCAGGCCCGTTAGGAACGCCAAAGCATTGCGTCCGCGGCGGCAAGCCGCCTCGACGGATTTGGCGCCAGCACGGTTGTCAGCGGCAGCAGCCGCCGCCTGTGCCGCTTCCGCTGGCGCCGCCAACCCAGCCGCCGCCTTGCGCGCTATCGTGGCGGCGGTGCCTTCACGCGAAGCAGACGCCGCCTGCTGCAACTGCAACCGGGCTTCACACGCACGCAAGCCCGTGTAGGTGTTCGCTACTTCCGCTGCCAGCGTCGTGCGGGCATCGTGCCACTGCGACTCCGCCGCAAAAGCGCGACGCCGTGCCGCCTCGAAGGCGCGACGCTGTCCACCGAACAAGTCAATTTCCCAGGCCGCGTCGAGGCTACGGTCTTTGAACTTCGACACGCCCGTGATGGGACCGGTGTTGTCGAAGCCCACGAGGCTGCGGCTGCGTTTGATCTCGGCGTTCGCCGAGCCACTGGGAATGAGGTTAGCGAACTCCAGCCAGGAGTTTGCGCGCGCTTCTTTCATTCGCGCCAGCGCGCTGTCCAGCGACGGGTTATGGGCTTCCGCCGTCGCGACCAGCTCGGTCAGCAGCGGGTCGTTCAGCTGCTTCCACCAGTCCACCAACTGCGCGGGCTGGCCTTCATGGGGCAACGGCGACTGCCAAGCCGCAGGCACTACCGGCCCGGGGTTACGGAACTTCGGGCCAACGGCACAACCAGCGGCCAAGGTAGCCAATGTGGCCAGCGTGGCTACTTTCACCAACTTCTTCATGCGGTTTTCCTGCGCTCGCGCTCGGCGTGGATAAGCGCCTGGCCATAAATGGCACAGCGCTGGACCAGCGTTTCACGAGATTCGGGGGTGGCTGTCAGGGTGGGGGCGAAAGCCTCCACGGCCGGACGAGCCATGAAATACACCAGCGCTACGCCGCCCACTGCGAAAGCCAGGCCGTGCAGCGCTTCGTCTGCCGCTTGCAGGCCAAACTCTGGCAACAGCAAGTGGAGCATGCGGTCGTGATGGATGCGGATGGCCTGCGTGTGGCAGTCGCCGAGCACACCACTCGGCTCCACTTCCTCGCGGGCATGCAACAACGCCAGTTGGCGCAAGCGGCTGTCCTGCGAAAGCACCGACAACATGCCGCGGTAGAAATGCGCCAGCCGCTCGAGCAGCGGCAACTGCGGGTCGGTCATGGGCCGCGAGGCGTCCGCCATCCATTCAATGGGCAACCGGAACAGCTCGCGGTAAAGCCCGGCCTTGTCGCGGAAGTGGTAGTGGATGGCAGCCGTATTCGCGCCCGCCAATTCGCAGATTTCGCGGGTGGAGGCGCCGTGGTAACCGTGGTGGGCAAACACGTCGACGGCCGCGCGCAGCAAACGACAGCGGGTTTCGTCACGAGCGGTGGCAGGGCTGTCGTCGCGCAGGAAGTCCGGAAAGACTTCGGCGGGCGAAGGGGTGGAACGAGCATTCATAGGGGCGGGGAGTTTAGTGCCCCGGCAAGCATGTTTCAAGCGCTTGCTTGAAATTAGGGGAAAGGCGCGGATTTGACCTTCGACCGAGTCGCTCCGGTAGACTAAGGGCATGATTCTCCACGGCTTTTGGCGCAGCAGCGCTACCTATCGCGTCCGCGTCGCTCTCGGCCTGAAGGGCCTGGCGGCGGACTATCGCCCGGTGAACATTACCGCCGGCGGCCAGCAGCAGTTTTCCGCGGACTATCTGCGCCTGAACCCCGAAGGACGCGTGCCGGCGCTGGAAGTAGATGGGCAGGTGCTGACGCAGTCCTGGGCCATTCTGGAATGGCTGGAAGAGGCTTACCCGCAGCCGGCTCTGCTGCCGGCCGACGCCTTCGGGCGTGCCCGCGTTCGGGCACTCGCACAACTGGTCGTGGCGGATATCCAGCCGCTGCAGAATTTGGGGCCCACGAATTACTTGAGCGCAGAACTCGGCGCCACGCCGGAGCAAGTGGCCGCTTGGCTGAAGCACTGGATAAACCGCGGGTTGTCGGCGTTTGAAGCGCAGCTGGCGCGCGATGCGGCCACCGGCCAGTTCTGCCACGGCGATACGCCGACGCTGGCCGATACTTGCCTCGTGCCGCAGTGCTACTCGGCGCGGCGCTTCGGCGTAGACATAGAGCAGTTCCCGCACATCGCCCGCATCGAAGCGGTGTGCCAGGCGCTGCCGGCGTTCGCGGCAGCTTTGCCGGAACGCCAACCCGACGCGGTGCTGTAGCCAACTGCATTGTGGGAGGCAGCTTGCTGCCGACAGTCGCGAGCAAGCTCGCTCCCACAAAAGGGAAGAGTCGGGAGCAAGCTCCCTCCTACATTAGAAAGGCCTTGTAGGAGCGAGCTTGCTCGCGACTCGTCAAGACCTCAGCGCAGAATCGGCGAGCCCGTTTTTTCCTGCACTTCCTCAAACGTAACGCCAGGCGCCAGCTCCACGAGCTTGAAGCCTGCCGGCGTCACGTCGAGGACGCACAAGTCCGTAATGATGTGATTCACCACACCCACGCCCGTGAGCGGCAGCGTGCAGGCGGGCAGCAGCTTGTGGGCATTGCCCTTGGCCACGTGCTCCATCAGCACCACCACCTTCTTCACGCCGGCCACCAAGTCCATGGCGCCGCCCATGCCTTTCACCATCTTGCCGGGAATCATCCAGTTGGCGAGGTCGCCCTTGGCGGACACCTGCATGGCACCGAGGATGGAAAGATTGATGTGACCACCGCGAATCATCGCGAACGAATTCGCACCGTCGAAGAAGGCGCTACCCGGAATGGTGGTGATGGTCTGCTTGCCGGCATTGATGAGGTCGGCGTCCACTTCGTCTTCCGTGGGGAAGGGGCCAATGCCGAGCAAACCGTTTTCGCTCTGCAGCCACACATCCATGCCTGCAGGAATATGGTTCGCCACCAGCGTGGGCAAGCCGATGCCAAGGTTCACGTAGTAGCCGTCACGCAGTTCCTGCGCCGCACGGGCCGCCATCTGGTCGTGGTTCCAGGCCATGTCAGGCGCTCCTTACCGTGCGTTGTTCAATGCGCTTTTCCGGCGTGGCGTTCACCACGATGCGCTTCACATAGATGCCCGGCGTATGGATGTGGTCCGGGTCCAGTTCGCCGGCCGGCACCAAATGCTCCACTTCGGCAACGCAGAGCTTGCCCGCCGTTGCCATCATCGGGTTGAAGTTGCGCGCGGTCTTGCGGTACACGAGGTTGCCGGCGGTATCTGCCTTCCAAGCCTTCACCAGCGCCACATCGGCGCGCAGGCTGCGTTCCATCACGTACCACTCGCCATCGAACTGGCGCGTCTCTTTGCCTTCAGCGACCAGCGTGCCGTAGCCCGTACGCGTGAAGAACGCTGGAATGCCCGCGCCGCCAGCGCGAAGCTTTTCGGCCAGCGTGCCTTGCGGCGTGAATTCCAGCTCGAGTTCGCCGCTCAGATACTGGCGTTCAAACTCCTTGTTCTCGCCCACGTAGCTCGAGATCATCTTGCGAATCTGACGCGTTTGCAGCAGCAACCCCAAGCCGAACTGGTCGACGCCGGCGTTGTTCGAGATGGCCGTGAGGTTCTTCACGCCACTGTCGCGCAGCGCGGTGATGAGCGCCTCAGGAATGCCACAGAGGCCGAAGCCACCGACGGCGAGCGTCATGCCGTCGCTGACCACGCCCTCGAGGGCAGCGGCAGCGCTCGGGTAGAGCTTGTTGATCATGAAAGCGGCGCTCCTGATGGCTGGGCAGTGGCGGCATTATCCACTAAGTGGCGGCAGGGTTTTGTCGGAAACCGCCATCAGTTGCTGTTTTTAGTAATCCCCTCCCGGCCGTCTACGGTGGCGCGATGAAGGCCACCATAGAGTGTCCAACTGATGACCTGGTCCGGATGGGAGAAACGATACCGAGCCACCCGCACTGCCGGAGAATCACCGGTGTACTGGTCTACGTATGCGTCTCCGTAGATTTCATCGACGAACCGCTTGGTGAGGTCGTATTCATTGAAGTCGCTAACCGCCGGGTCGGGCGGGGTGCAATTGGCCCGGATTACGAGCACGTTGCGGGTTACTGGCAGGGTTTCCGCCTCCCCCATCGCCCAGTTGTAGCAAGAATCGGCAGCCTGCCTAGATTCCGAGGTCCACGATTCCTCGAAAGTCATGGCTTGCTCATCAATCCTGACACGAACGGCCCGGCTGAAGTTCAAGTGCTGTGGCACCGGTTCTTTGCCACTAAAAGGCAGGGCCTGAAAGGTCCCGTTGTCGTAATAAGTAATGGTCCCAGATCCATCTGCATGCGGGTGATGGGGGCTGGCGGGGAAGCGCACAAACTTGCCTTTCGGACGTAGCACCTTGCCAGCCAGTGCACCCGTCCAACCGGCCGGATCTGCATAGATCCATTTCACCGCCCCGGTCTCCCGACTAATCCCGACCAACGCGTCCATATGCTTGAGCGAGACAATAATGGTCCTGTTCTGCTCGTCGTAGGTCACCCCGTTTCCATGCGTCCAGTCCAAGTGCCCGGGAAATCCGCGGGTAACCCAATAGGGTTGAAAGAGGTGGAAATGCACCCGCATGGGGTCGAGGTGATCGAAGCTGTTCCAGGACCAGACAACTTTTCCGCGCGCATCATACTCGATGATGGAGTCGCCCATCACCAACTGCGAGGCGCGGGGTGCCAATGGGTCCGTGACGCTGGTGAAATAGTTATCCACACGCCGCGCATTGGCCGACATCGCAATGAATGTCCCCTCCTGCGTGGGATACGGCTCATGGTGAAGAGTCTGGACGCCGGTGATAGGTATTGCGGCTGAAGTCACCTCTTGGTCGGGGCGGAGCGCCGCGACATACTCAGCCTCAACGTTGCCCAGCATGTCGATGATGCGGGTACGCTGGTCCGCCAACGTCATCATCAGTCGCCCGCCGGGCATTGATTGGATGCCGGCGATACGCTGCGGCGAACGATAGTACCAAACAACCTCCCCGTTCTCATCGAGGGCAATCACGAGACCAAACTTGCGTTGAAAGTCACGTTGTCTGGGTGTCATCAGGGAACCGCGTCCCAAAAAATTTCGACGTACGGAAACGAATGTCACTCCCGCTTCCAAGCGCGAGCGGTCAAGTTCGGTCGTCTCGATCTTGGGCCATGAGAGACCGACCTCTGGTGCGTCGGGTGCCCTGAAGTCGAGTTTTGTCGGTAAGGTGGTCCATGTGCCAGCGCTGTTTCGCAACCGAACCTGCAATTTAACTGCGGAAGATGGACGGAAACCGACGATTGGCATTCGCAACCAACCATCGCTGCCTACCGGCATCACCAACTTGTATTGCTTGGAAGGCCGATTGGCCAGACGCTCATGAACAGCTACCTCTACGGTAGCGCCGCTTTCCGCTCGCAATGACAGAACGGCTGCCAAAGGAACAGCAGGATTTGGGTTCGGCACCAACACCGGAGCACTGATGAGGCTGGGTGGCGCCATGCCGGTCTCAGATGCTGCAGGTGAAGCACCACGGCCAAGCACAGCCATCGAACCAAGCACCAAGACGGTAGTAACCACCACCTGCGCGAAGCCAAAACGCACCACGGCGCTGCTCGACATCATTCGCACCCTCACAGTACTCGCCCCTAGACGAGGTTCTCCGATGGCCCCTGACGATTCAGGACCGGACATTCAAGCACCCGCCGACCTACCGGGCGGCGAGTAACCAGAATAGCCGTAGCTTAGAACTTGCCGCCCAGTTTTACACCGTAAGTCGCGGGCTCGTTAATGATGCACTGGTTGGTAAACGCGCCAGGCTGAATGGTCTGGCAGTAGCGTTCGTCCGACAAGTTCTTTGCAAAGACGGCGACTTCAAACTTGCGATTTTGGCCGAACAAATAGCGGATGCGGGCGTCAAGCGTAGTGCGACTCGGCAGATACTCATCTGCGGTATTGTGGAATCCAGCGTACTGACTGCTCGTCTGCTTGATGCTGATCTGCGCACTCAGTTCATTCTCTCCAACCTCAAGGCTCTTTTGCACCAGGCCCATAAACGAAGACTTGGGCGTATGCGGGGTGCGCTTTCCAGCGAAGTCGGGGCCACCCGCTTCCTCAGGCAGAATGAAGCTGTCGTATGACGCATCCAGCAGGCCCATGCCGGCCTGAACCAACCAGCCGCCTTCGGGTGCCCAGGTCAATTCTGCCTCGACGCCACTGATGCTGGCCTTGCCGGCATTCAGCAGCGCAGCCGCACCACCAATGAAGGTGAACACCTGCTGATTACGATAGTCGCTTGTGAATGCCGCCAAATTTACTTGGAGGCGGCGGTCCAGCAGTTGGAGCTTGGCACCCACCTCGTAGGACTCGATCGTCTCGGGATTCACACCAGCCTTGAGGTTGGCTATGGGCTGGGCTACCTGCAAATTGTAGGCGGGAATGAGATTGAAGGTACCGCCCTTGAAGCCTTTCGAGGCGCTAGCGTAGAGCAACGTGTCGTCGTTGACCTTGAAGTTCAAGCCAACTTTTCCACCCCAATTAGTCCACGAATTTCCGTAAGGGACTTCGGCCGAGGACTGCGCGGCATTGGAACGGGCAATCAACGCGGCCAGGTCGAGGTGCGTACCGATGCTAGGCGCGAAATTTGTCCATGCACCAGTACCCGCGCCGGTCCGGCGGTAAGAGCGCGCGGAGCCGTCCTTCGATTCATCCGAGTAACGGGCACCCGCCACGAGACTCAACCGGTCCGTCAACTTGAAATCCAGTTGCCCATAACCCGACTTGATCTCGGTCTTCTGGCGGAATGCGAGAGAATTCAAGCCAAGCGGTGGAGTTCCCGCACCGGCCGTCAAGATGCTCCTCGCTACCGTGCCGTTGTTGGTTTCACGGAACAGGAATAAACCACCGACAAAGTTGACGCGCTGGTCCTTCCCGTTCGTGGCGATGCGCAGTTCTTGCGAACGCTGGATGGTATCGACATCGTTATGCACTTCGACACGACCGTTCGGACCGGAGTCCACATCCTCCTGGCGGCTGATCGAATGGTCGATGACCGCGCTGATGGACGACAGCGTGACAGCACCTAGATCAACCGCGATGTTCAGCGTATTGCCGAAGACTTTCGAATGCCCATAACTCGGGAAACTAGAGTAGCTCTGATCAAATTTTCCCGGCGAGACGAAGCCATAGGGATCAGCGCAACCGTTTCCCGGCTGTCTACTTGGATTAGTGCAGGCAGTAGCACCGCCACCTGGCTGCAAGAAGCCAATCGGGAGATAGCGCGTCGCCGCGCCGTCGTCCTTCCCGTAGAGCCCGGAATACTCGATACCTACATTGTCCATAGGATTGTAGGCAAGCGATCCGCGGATAGCATAACGGTCACGGTCTCCATCACGCCCGCCAACGCTCATGTTCTGCTGGATACCATCCCGCTTCTGGTACTGCCCCGCAACACGCACTGCCAACTTGTCACCGATGGGTGCACCAAAAGCGCCCTGCACGTCCATGGCGTTCAAATTCCCGTAGCTGAACGAAGCCTCGCCATTCGCCTCTTCGCCAACTCGGGCGCGACGTGTGGCGACGTTGAGAGCACCGCCGGTGGTGCTGCGGCCGAACAGAGTGACCTGAGGGCCCCGTAACACCTCGATTCGTTCAATGTCGAACAGGGCGAAAGTGTTGAGGTTGGGGGAATTCAACGCTACTTCGTCAACAACGACGGCGACGGAACCCACCTGATTGAAAGTGAAGTTCTGGTCTTGGATACCGCGGATACCGATGCTGGAACCGATACCACCCGCCGGCTGGTAGTTAAGGTTGGGGGTGAAGGAAGCCAAGTCCTCAGAGGAACTCATGCCGAGCCTGCTGATGGTGTTAGCAGTAAAAGCAGTGATCGCAACCGGGACATCCTGAAGGTTCTCGGCGCGCTTCTGAGCCGTGACGACGATTTCTTCGATGCCACCCATCTGGTCTTTTGCTGCAGCACCTTCTGCTTCAGCCACAACGGGGGACAAAGCGCCAAGCAACGAAGTGGCGGCAAGCAGGGTTCGACCGAATGCAGAAGACATGATTACCCCTCCAAGGAGAATTCCAATTCGACCCGCAAATTATCCTATTCCATAAAACTGTGCAACAATTATGAAGAAATCACGACCCCTCGAAATCCGTGGTCAGACTGGATTGAAGGCTCTGCGAACAGTGTCAAAAGCAAGAAAAAGCCGAAATATGGTATTTTTTGTTGTTTTTTTGCCGCATTTTTCTAGAGAAAAGATAGCCCTCCGCCGACTAATAGGTCAGTTGATGTTGCACAATAATATCGTTTTTTGAATCCGCATCTGGTCGATTCTTGCCCTTTTTGGTGCGAGACAACTAGCCGGTAGTCGCTTCCAGTGGCAAGATTTCTACATTGATGATTGCGGCGCATAGCGCCGCACGCCCGATAGATCCAACGGGAATTACCATGCTCGAGCGTCACGAACTGAAGGTTATTGCAGCGGCCATCTGGGTGGACATGGCAGCTGCGCAAACGGTCTTCATCCAACCCGCTTACGTCGATACTCTTGCGAACTACGGCGGTCTGGGGACAGAGCGAGCCGGCTACATTCTTTCTATCGAGATGATGGCGTTCGCCATTACAACGATAGCGATGGCCCTTGTTTCACACCGAATCTCCTGGCACAAAACCCTTTGGACAGCTTTGTCCGTTATTGCCGCTGGCAACATAGCCAGTATTTTTGTCGCCGACCCCGCATATTTGCTTGCAGTGCGCCTAGTGGTTGGCGCGGCCTCCGGACTGGTGGTTCCAATCGCTTTCGCCACAGTGGGCCGCCTGCCCCGTCCAGAGCGAGCCTTCGGAATCATGATTGGAGTCCTGCTGCTTTATGCCGCAGGTTTCCTGAGTCTGATGCCTTTCTTTGCCAAAGTGGCGGGCGTTGGCGGACTGATGGGCGGGATGCTTTTTACCTGCCTGCTCGGAATGCTCTTCATGGCGTGGTTTCCCGTCGAAGCAGCGCATCAAGACATAGCGCGGCCGGCAATGGGCCAGTGGCCGACACCCGGTCAGTGGCTGGCGTTGACAGGAATGCTGTTGTTCTTCACTCAGCTGACTTCATTCTGGTCCTTCGCTTCGGTGATCGCCGGGAATAACGGAGTCGCGGCCGGCACCGTAGCCGGCGCCTTAGCCATCTCGCAGGTAGCAGGTATTGCCGGCACCGCACTGCCCGCCATGGCAGGGAACCGGCTGGCAGTACCCATCGCTCTACTGCTCGCCATCGTTTGTTGTATTGCCGCTCCAGCACTGCTGCTGTTTCACACCGATGCCACGACCTTCCTTGCCGCCGTGATTTTCCTCCACTTCGGCTGGAACCTCGGCCATGCCTATCTGCTGGCTTTGTTCGCCAGACTGGATGCTTCCTCGCACCTCATCTTCATGGCGACCGCCATGCAGAAAATAGGCATCGCGGCAGGCCCGGCAATTGCGACCGTAATGTACGGCCGGAAGGGTGGCGACGCGGTGCTGCTGCTCGCGCTGGTCATTGGACTCGTAGCTTTGGCGGCCCTTACGCCAGCAGCCAGAAGGCAAGCAACAGCCGCCCTCTAAGCTTGTAATTCCTTACCGATGACTTTGCGCAGAATCGTGTCGGCTGGGCAGCTCAGTTTGTCTGCAGTCCAGCAAACAAACTGATCCGGACGGACAAGCACTAGTTGTACGCCGTAGCGTGACAAATGCTGCGATGTCAATCCATCTACTACTGCAAAGGGAAGCCTTAAAGCCTCGGCAGCTTGGCGGAAATCCTCGACATCGTGCTGATCTGCCCCAAAACTCAGCAGAGCAAAGCCGGCGCCCAGCCGCTCATAGACATTGGTTCCATCCACCAAAGATAGTGGCGAAAGATGGTGCCCTGCGCGAGCTGCGTGTTGGTGATCTCCCAAGGCTGTTGGTTGCGCACCCGAATTTCCACAGACCACCGGTGACCCATCGTAATTCGGTGCAAACGATCCTACTTCTCCTGCGGTGCCCTTGGCGCGCGCGCTCCATGCGGCCTCGAATGCTTCGCGGTCGCGCTCCGGGTCATGGTTCGCAAGGAACTCGCCATCTACCCGAATGGAAGTCTCGATGAAATCCCTTGCCGTGGATTCGAACACCGGACGACGCTCGGCGTCATAGCTGTCGAGAAGGCCACCGCCTGCCCAGCCATTCAATTCTGCTGCCAACTTCCAGCCGAGATTACGCGCGTCTTCGAAACCCGAATTCACGCCATATCCACCATACGGCGGGTGGCTATGTGCGGCATCCCCGGCAATAAACACGTTACCCTTCCGGTAGTGGTCTGCGATGGCGATTCGCAATTGCCACAACCCACGGTAGTCATACTCGATAGAGAACTTCGTCCCGACCGCCTTGTGAAGATAGGCATCGAAGTCAAAGTTTTCTACCGTAGTGCCGATTGGGACGGGCGCATGAAAAAACCAGCTATTGCCAAGATTGACGCGCCCGAAAAACAACCAATAGCCGTGAAGCTCCGGGCTCAATACGTTGTAAAACGATTTGCCGGGATACCGCGCCAGCAACTCATGCAACTCAGTGGAGCGGAATACCAAAAGCGCCATAAGCCGATTGTGGTCGCGGCTGGTCTGAGTCATACCGGCTCGCTCGCGCACTGTCGAAGTACTACCATCGCAGCCTACTACGAAACGGCCTGACAACCACTTCGTTGCTCGTGTCTCCCTGTTCTCTACTTTCACTGAAACACCGGCAACGCCGTCTTGCAGGTCAGTTACCGCGTAGCCATAGAGAAACTCAACGGTCGTCAGCTCGGCGGCGCGCTTGCGTAGTACGGCCTCAGTGGCGTACTGCGGCAAACGCTCGTTGTCCGTGAAGTAGTACGGTCGAACGATTTCGCGTTGCAACCAATCGTAATGATAATCACCAAGCAAGGTTCCGTATGAGGTCATACCACCAATTCCGTATTCCTTAGGAATGGTACGTGCGGCGCGCAGTTCTTTTTCGGCACCCCACGCATAAAAATGCTCCATGGTTCGCTGAGTGAGATTCTGCCCCTTCGGAATCGGTTGGGGCTCGAGATACTTCTCGACCACGACGACTCGGATACCGCGTTGTCCCAGTTCAATCGCCAAACCCATGCCAACGGGCCCGCCGCCGACGATGATCACCTGCTGCTCGAAACTCATTTTTCCTGCCTCATTGGGGACCGTGGCTTGGTAGAGCGACCCCCGCTATTGACTGTCGTTACACCGCCGGGAGGGCGCCATTCGAAATGGGTACGGACGTTGCTCCAGTCCGACGGAAAGTACGGAATCGGGACTACGCCCTGCCGAGCGGCCCACTCGTTCCAGCGCGAAACCATCGCCGCGAGGATTGCCGGCTTCTGCGCCGCTAGGTCGTGCTGTTCGGCCGGGTCTTTGGCGATATCGAATAGGGCCCATTGTTCGTTCGGTCCCCAGGGTGGGTTTTGCCACACGATCTTCCAATTACCCATTCGCCCCGCCCTGCGCGCCCAGAGCTCCCATCCGAAGAACTCTTCCACCGGGTGCAGTTCTCCGACTGATTGGGCTTCGAAGGCAGGTCGAAGGCTTCTGCCTTCCAAAGGCTCGATGGGTCTACCCTCAAATTGACTTTGCGGAACGTCGAGTCCAGCGTAATCCAGCAACGTCGGCACTATGTCGAGAACATGGGTAAATGCGCCATTCAGCGAGCCACTACGTCGGATACCAGGGCCGCTGGCGATGAACGGTACGCGCGTCCCACCTTCCGTAGCGAAGCCCTTATCAAGACGGAACGGCGTATTGCTCACATGAGCCCATTGGGGTCCGTACCACACGTGCGAGCCCGGCTTACCCATCTTTTCAAAGCTCAGTTCACGTTCACGCTCGGCCCATCGGTACCAATCACGCCCCCCGAAATCCAGTGGATTCCCTCCGTCCGCCCCGTTGTCAGACATGAACACGACAATCGTATTGCGAAGTTGACCGCTCGCCCGCAACGCTGCAATGACGCGGCCTACCTCCCGGTCGAGCGAGCCGATCATCGCGGCGTAGATTTCCATCCGCCGCTCTTCGAGTTGTCTGATGTCCGCGGGTAATGCAGACCAAGCTGGCCAATCGGAGTCAAACGGCGCCGCGGTTGTCGCATCTCCAACGACACCTAGGCGACGTTGCTGCGCGAGACGTGCAGCGCGAATTTCTTCATAGCCTTTAGCGTAACGACCACGCTGTCGGTCAATGTCGTCAGTAGGCGCTTGCAGCGGCCAATGCGGTGCCGTGAACGTGAGCAGGGCAAAAAAAGGCTTTGACCGATCGCCCGCGGCAAGGAACCCAATCATCTTGTCCGTGAAAGTTCGGGAACTATAGAAATTCTTCGGTAACTCAACCTCTTGGCCGTTTTCGACATACTTGACGGTCGGTATATCTGGGAACACCCCGCGTCGATCAAAATGGGAGGCGGCGCCTTGAATAAGGGCGAAGTGCTGTTGGAATCCTCTGGCAGCGGGGCGATAGGCGACATCACGGGCCCCGCCCATATCCCATTTTCCCGACAGCATGGTTTGGTAGCCAGCCCCCGCCAACATCTCGGCGATCGTAGCCACACGATAGGTGAGGACTGCCTCGTAACCGCGTTTTCCCTCAGTCTCCGGCGTCCAGTCACCTGCCATCGTCCCGAAGCCAGCGTTGTGTGGAGAAGCCCCTGTCAGCAACGCTGCCCTAGTCGGCGAGCAGGCGGCGTAAGTATGAAAATTGGTCAAACGAATACCCGACCGAGCGAGGCGATCTAGGTTCGGAGTAGCGATTTCTGAGCCGAAGGCGCCAAGATCGGAATAGCCCATATCGTCGGCGACAATGACCAAAAAATTTGGTCGGCCTGCGGGAGTGGATTGACTAGATGGCGTGGAGGCCCGCGTGTAGTCGATCGACAAAGCAAACAGAACGAGCATGCAAGCGATGCTTCGGACCGATGACCGCAAAATGCACACTATCTATGCTCCGACCGCAGCCAGCGCTTCATCAACACGAGAATGCCACGCAAGCACATCAGTCATTTCCTCGATGTCAGTGAACACGAAGAACTTTTCCTGCTCTATCGCTCCGGCAACCAGCTCTCCCGCTTCGGCCGGATCCATAGCGCGCCGCATGGCTGCCAGCACACCGGGGCTCGGCTCCCGGGTGGTCGGTCCGCCATGCTTCGCACTACGGTATGTACTGGACCACGGTAGATTTGTACGAACGTATCCCGGGCAGAGCACTGTCACGCCCACGCCCGAACCAATCAGATCTTGTCGCATGCCTTCTGAGAGGAAAGTGACTGCCGCCTTGGTAGCTCCATACAATCCGTGATGTATTCCGGAAGGAAGAGCCAGGCCGGACATCGATGAAACATTCACAACCCAACCACTGCGCCGCTCTACCATTCCCGGAACAACGGCTTTGATGCCATTCAAGACACCTTTGAGGTTCACGTCCAGAACCCAGTCAATGTCGTTGTCCGGTGTCTGATGTAGTGGAACACCGGAATATCCAACGCCGGCGTTGTTAATCAACACCTCAATGAGCCCGAGATCCCGCTCGATATAGCTAACGACACCGCCGAATGCCGGACGATCACTGACATCAAGAGGATAGGTAAGCACGCGGCCCCGATACCCGGAGAAGTAGGCGCGGGTTTCCTCGAGGGCCTCGGGTCTGACATCGGTTATCGCCACCCTTGCCCCTCTGGAGAGCAGTACCCCGGCAATGCCGCGACCAATGCCGCTCGCACCGCCTGTCACCAAGGCGACCCGGTCTGAGAGATTCATGCAACCTCAACCCAGTTCACCGAGTTATCCCCCCATGAGCTCAATGGAGAATCCATGTGAATCTCGCAGGTAAGTGGCGCGACGTCCCGCATGCGGCCCGTGCTGAATGGTAGGCATAGCGGTCTCCGCCACAAAACCGAAGCGAGCGGCAGCGTCGGCGACGGAAGCGACGTTCTCCACCAAGAAAGATAGATGTGCAAATCCGATGTCGCACGGCCGAGGCGCGTTCGCGGTACCACTTACCGGTGAGTAATACTGCAGCAACTCGATGACGTGCCCCGGTGCATTCACGTAGACGACATCCGCCGCAGCGGCTTGCACCCCGATGATGCGTGATAGCGTTTCGGAAGGTGGAGAGCGGGGCTCAGTCACTTCGAAGCCGAGACATTCGCGGAAGAACGCCGCGAGTCGCCGAACATCCGCGACCGTAAAGCCGGTATGCAGGGTACTCACCACACTCGTCATGTTCGGTATCCTCTGGCTGCTATCCGTCGCATGCATACGCCACCAATCACGACTGTTCCGCAACACCTACTACTTGGCCTACTGCTGCGTTCTCACCCTCCGGAACCTTGATTTCGATCAGTTTCCCGTCGAATAACGCTTCAACCTCAAAAGTCACCTTGTCCGTCTCGATGTCGTAGATGGTTTCACCGGTGACAAAGCTTTCTCCGGGCTGCTTGCGCCAGGTCAAAATCATCGCTTCTTCCATGTTCATGCCGACACGGACCAGAATGAGGTCGATGTTCATGGGGCCTCCAGTTGGGCGTCGCCAAAGATAGCGGATACCGCCGCGACGACCTTTGCTGCGTCGGGTAGCAATGCCTTCTCGAGCCCTGGCGCATACGGCAGCGAGGTGTCGGGAACAGTCACACGTCTGACGGGTGACTTTAGGAAATGGAAACCACGATCGGCGACCACTGCAGCGATGTGGCTTGCCGCGCTGCACCGGTCGCGACTTTCATCCACCACTACCAGACGGCCTGTCTTGGCAACGGATTCGAGAATGGCATCCTCGTCGAGTGGAACGAGCGTTCTAGGATCAACCACCTCCGCCTCGATACCACGCGCCCTCAGCGTCTCGGCGGCGCCAAGGGCATGGCTCACGGTCGCGCCAATAGCCACAATAGTGACGTCACTGCCAACACGGTGCACCACCGCTTTTCCGAAAGGCACTAAGTGATCACCTTCCGGTACCTCACCCATCGTTGCACCGCGCAAACGCGGAATTAGAAAGACTGTAGGGTTTTCCCCGCGCAGAGCAGTTTTAAGCAAGCCTTTGGCATCTGCCGGGGTTGAAGGTACCGCGACTTGAACCCCGCCGAGATTCATCAAGAGCGGGTACGGCGTATCCGAATGTTGTGCTGCGGTAGAAGTTCCACCGCCGATCGCCGCGACAAACGTCGCCGGTATCCGTGCTTGGCCGCCCGTCATCAGACGTAGTTTGGCCGCCTGGTTGGCGATAGCGTCGAAACCGGTGTAAAGAAAATTGGAAAACATCATGTGGCAAATAACCGGATTTCCGGCCATCGCGGCCCCGACTGCCATACCAGTAAGGGCAGCTTCTGAGATTGGCGTGTTGCGCACACGAGAAGCCCCGAACCGCCCATGAAGCCCTCGAGTGTCGCCAAAGATGCTTAACTCAACGTCCTCACCATAGAGCACTAGACGCGAATTCCGGTCCATCTCCTCGATATATGCCTCATTGATGGCCTGAGTTAGCCGCTTCTTAGCCACTACCGACTCCCTAGCTCTGCGGATCTTATGAAGCCCGCGGCTTCGACATAGCTCATATCAGGTACTTCACTGGCTTCGGCAAACCGTACAGCTTCGGCGACCTCCAACATGACGGCCGAGTCAATCTGCGCCAGTCCATCTTCTGCGAGATACCCTTGAGCCAACAGACGAGCCGCAACAGCTGGGATGGGGTCACGTTTTGCCCACGAGGCCACTTCCTCGTCAGTGCGGTACTTGGTTTGAATGAACCCGGCCTCAGCCTCGAGATGCCCGCGGAGGCGGTAGGTCCTCGCCTCGATGAAAGATGGCCCAAGACCTTGTCTCGCACGACTGACCGCTTCTCCGGCAGCCGCCCAAACGGCAACTACGTCATTACCGTCGATGCTAGTTGTTGGAATTCCGTAAGGGCGTGGTCGATCGACAAGGCTACCGGCAGTAACCGTGGCGCTTGGAGAGAATTCAGAGTAGAGGTTGTTTTCACACACAAAGACGAGTGGCAGTTTCCACAACGCGGCGATGTTGAATACTTCGCTTAGTACTCCTTCGCTAGCTGCACCATCGCCGAAGAAAACCACGGCGACTTGTCCGCGTCCTTGCAGTTGCGCCGACAGTGCAGCGCCAGCGGCTATCGCCATGCCGCCACCGACAATTCCGTTGGCGCCGAGCATTCCTTTAGAGAGATCGGCCACGTGCATGGATCCGGCAAGCCCATGGCACGCACCGGTGCGCTTTCCATGCACTTCAGCGATTAATTCGCGCGGCTTCCCTCCTTTTGCAAGAAAGTGCCCATGCCCACGGTGAGTACTCGTAATAAAGTCATCATCGCCCAGATGCGCGCAAACTCCGGCTGCAACTGCTTCCTGGCCGATGTAGAGATGGACGTTACCGGGGAGCTTGCCGGCTTTCGAGTCCATCCCAAGCTGTTCTTCGGTACGGCGAATAGTGACCATGACATTAAGCATCGCCAGCAACTGTGCGGGGCTTGGCTCATTGACAAGTCTGTCGGTCAGAACTTCATTCATCAGCGTCGGTTCTCGTGAAGTGGGATCATGGATTGCCAGCGACCGCCGCAGGATCCAAGGATCCCGGACTCGGTTCCAACAAAGATTCAGGATTCGCGAGTTGCTGCATCAGCGCTTGCAGGAACTGGGCGCCGTTCACGCCATCCACCACTCGGTGATCAGCCGACAGGGTTGCTGTCATCACCGTTGCAATGGAAAGTTCGTTACTGCGTACTACTGGTCGTGGCGCAGCCTGCCCCAACGCGAGTATTCCGGCCTGTGGAGGGTTAAGGATGGCAACGAATTCACGAACTCCGAACATGCCAAGGTTCGATACAGTGAAAGTGGCTCCGCGGTAATCGTCCGGAATGAGCTTATTGGTGCGCGCGCGCGCTGCCAGGGTGCGCATCTCTTGCCCCAGTGTTAACAAATCTTTGCGGTCCGCCTCCCGCAGAACCGGGACTACCAAGCCGCCAGGCAACGCAACGGCGACGCCGATGTTGGCGTACTCAAACATTCGGAGACGATTACCATCAATCCGGGCGTTGAGCGAAGGCACCTCGCGCAGTGCCCGCGCGGTCGCAGCGACTACGCAGTCGTTTACCGAGGGCACTTCTATAGAGTTTTCTCGCTTCAATCGCTCGCGCAACTGCAACACGGGGTCAATATCGATGTCTACGGAGAGGTAGAAGTGCGGGGCATTCTGCTTCGACTCCTGGAGCCGAGCGCCGATGACGCGCCGCATCGTGCTCAATGGCACCGTCGCAGAGGGTGGGTCTAGCGGGTCCGCCGGCCCGGCATCGTTGTTGGCAGTGGGCGTGGCCATCGACGTACTCTCGCGGCGACAATAAAAATTGTAGTACAAAAAAAGCGCGAATTTTAGAATTCTCGCATTTCCAATGCATCGAAAGCCCTATAGGGCGGACGATATACGTCTAAGTGTACAACAAAAATTTAAAAACGCTACGGCTCTCGCTGCGAATGACTTTGCCCGAGTCCATGGCCAAACGACTCGCGGGCGCTGCTCAAGGCATGACAAGTACAGCCTTCAGCGCAGTTCCTGAGCGGATGTCCGCAATGGCCTGATTGATTGCTGCAAATGGGTAGCTGGTCACCAGGTTTTCTATTGGAAAGCGGCCTGCGGCATGGCTCTCCAACAAGCGGGGCAAGAACTCCCGGGGACGAGCAGAACCCTGAATGATGCAGGTGAGCGTACCTGCGCGTTCAAACAGAGGCTGCAGGGATAGTCGGTAGTCCTGACCCCAGTCAGGGATGGTGACAAGGCCCAAACGCCCCCCAGTAGCCAACATATCCATCGCCTGTCGAATAGCGACATCTCGACCCGAGGTGTCGAATGCGACGTGTACACCTTCCCGAGTGATCGCCCTGACGCGAGCCGGTACTTCGCCATCTCGGGGGTCCAGCACATGCGTCGCACCGACGGCAAGCGCGGCCTCGAGTCGATTGGACTTCATATCGACCGCAATGACCACGGCGGCACCGGCAAGACGCGCGCCCATCACCGCAGCAAGCCCTACCGCGCCCACACCAAAAACGAGCACGCTCTCTCCGGGACGAACGGCTAGCGAATTGAGCATGGCCCCGGCACCTGTCTGCATCCCGCACGGAAGCGCGGCAAGCAGGGCCGGCGACAAGCGGGAGTCGACCGGGACTACATCGCGGGCCGGCGCTATCGCGTGGGTAGCAAAAGACGACTGCTGAAAGAATGCACTACCGATAGGCTGCCCGGCCAGTCGGATAGGACTGGAGCCATCAGGACGGCTCCCGGCAAACGCGAGCGCCATATGTTCGGTACAGTGATAAGGACGGTTATCTACGCAACTATTGCACTGGCCACACCACGGGTACGAAACCAGCACCCGCTGTCCGGGGCGAATGTCATCGACCTCGGCCCCCACTGCCTCAACAATTCCCACGCCTTCGTGGCCAAGAACACAGGGCGCGTCCAGCATCTCCATGGCTTCGAGGTCGGTAAAACATACGCCACATGCCTCTATCCGAACACGCACCTCGTCAGCACGCGGGTCATCTATCTCGACGGGCAAGAGCTCATAAGGTCCATGCTGTGTTTGCAAAACAGCGGCAGTCGCAACGATCGGCATGAATACTCCTTCATCGGTGGCGCTCGCTAACGCTTGCGCTATCGTGGCTCGACGCCGCCACGCCGGAAGGACATGGCCTCACTCCGCGGCGCCTAGCCAAAGTTCACGAAATTCCCTTCTCACTGATTCGGTGTGCAGACGCATCTGGAGTTCAGCAAACGCCTTATCACCCTTGGCCAAGGCTTCAACGATAGCGTGATGCTGTCGCAACGAAGACTGGCTTTCCGTCGATTGCCCGAGTTTCAAATAGAGACTCTGGGTGAAATCGACAATGCGGAATATAATCTCGGTTAGCGTGCTGTTGCCGGAACAGCGGTGCAGCGCGCGATGAAACCGTGAGTTCAATTCAAGGAAGGCGCGATCGTCCGCAGGACGCGCAGCTACCAGGGCCTCTTGCTCGGCGACAATTGCGCGTAACTCCGCGATCGCTTCCGATGTGACGCGTTCTGCCGCCAAACCAACGCTGTAACTTTCTAGGAAACTCAGGAGGTCGAAGATTTCCTCGGCATGCGTTTCACTGACATCAGACACATAACTGCGTTTATTGCCGGCAATGGTGACTAGCCCTTCGCTCGCGAGCGCGCGAATTGCCTGACGCACTGGTGTACGGCTGGCATTGCAGTATCCAGCAAGCTCTTCCTCTTTGAGATGAAACCCGGGCTTGAACGTACCCCTGAAGATGGCTTTGCGTATTTTGTCGTAAGCACGTTGCTTTGAAGTAGTCACCATCAGCTCCTGCCACGACCAAAGTAAACGGTCGATAGGGCATGATAGCGAAAACGTGAGCGGGCTTGGAATGATGCTCACAAGCCGGCCACCACGCTCTTCAGTTCGGTGTATTCCTCGACACCGACCCGCCCAGACTCGCGCCCCCAGCCTGACTGGCCGAATCCACCATTTGGCAATGACTCATCCAGCATGGCGTAGCAGTTGATCCAAACGGAACCCGCACGAATCTCGGCGGCCATGGCATGCGCGGTAGAAAGATCACGGGTGAAAACGCCGGCCGCCAAGCCGTAGGGCGTGTCATTCGCGAGAGCGACCGCCTCTTCCAGCGTGTCGAAAGGCATCACGCCAAGCACAGGCCCGAAGATTTCCTCCCTCATAAGCTCAATGTCGTTGCCGGGGACGGCAAACACCGTGGGCTCGACAAAGTAACCACGGTCGCCTACGGTCCGCCCGCCAGTCACCAATGTAGCTCCCTCAAGCTGAGCCCGGCTGATGAAGCCGAGTACTGCGGCCTGCTGTCGAGCCGACACCAACGGGCCCAGTTCGCTCGCGGGGTCTAGTCCTGGCCCCACCCGCATACGTCGCGCAATTGCCGAGACTCCAGCAACCACAGCGTCGTAGATAGGTCGCTCGACGTAGAGCCGGCTACCTGCGAAACAGATTTGCCCGGAATTCATGAAGATTGCTTCGGCGACCGCGGGTATGGTGCGCTCAAGGTCCGCATCCGCAAAAACCAGCATCGGCGACTTACCCCCAAGTTCCAGTGCAACTCGTTTGAGGTTGCCGGTAGCGAGTTGGGTGATGGCCCGTCCGGTTGCCGTGGATCCAGTGAAAGAGACCTTGTCGACGCCAGCATGCGCCGCGAGGTGTCTCCCGGTGACGCCACCGGGGCCCGGCACGATATTCACGACTCCCGGTGGGAAATCTGCCTCCAGAAGTAACTCGCCGAGGCGAAGGGCGGTCAGCGGTGTCAACTCGGCCGGCTTCAACACCACACAGTTTCCCATCGCCAAGGCCGGCGCCAGCTTCGCGGTTGCCATGATGACTGGTACGTTCCATGGGGTAATGGCGGCCACGACCCCAAGGGGCTCGCGCAAGGTGTAAGCATGATAGGCGGGACCGGTCGGGTTTCCGGCGCGCTGGTCAGGCGCGGAGAGCACGGCAGTAGCCCCCTCCATTTTGGTGCACCAACCGGCGTAATAACGCACTGCGTCTGCTGGCCCATGACCGGCAAGGAAATGGGCCAGCCCAATTGGCATGCCCTGGTTGAGCGTCTCGAGATGGGCGAGCTCAGCGGCGTGAGCCTCGATTAAATCGGCGAATCTCCACAACCGCTTGGCCCGGTCTGCGGGCGGCATGCGTCGCCATGCACGCCCCGCAAAGGCGTTTCGGGCTGCCGCCACGGCCAGGTCAACATCGTGAACATCAGCTGACATAACGGTGGCAATAGCACGCTCGGTGGCCGGGTCGTGGACCTCGAACGCCGGACCACGGCCCTCGACCCATCGCCCATCAATCAAGAGCGGCTTGGGCCGCGCCAAATACTCCGTCACACGAGCTTCCGTCGTCACTTGCAACTCCACGGGCGATCGACCCGAAACACGTAAGACTGTGCAACATTTTTAGATGATTAGCAAGGAAGCCCATTGACCGATAAAACGTCAGGAACTGTATTTATAACGAATTCTCTAGTTGTAAACTTTTTCTTCCTGAGAGCGGCACTTTGAATATGGTGTTTTGATGTACACTTTTTAACAAAGCACTCACTTAGAACCGTCGTCTAACTCACTTTCCACCTGCGCGGATCCTGTATGTCAGACCCTGTCTACCATTTCATCGCAGGCGAGTACACCGCCTCCAGCGATGGAGCCATTGCCGCGAGCCTTGACCCGGCCACGGGTGCCGTCATCGGACATTTTGCCGCCGGCGGTGAGATGGAGGCCGCCGCGGCCATTGCTGCCGCCCGACACACATTTGATACCTCTGTGTGGTCGCGATCCCCCCTGCTCCGTGCGAAAGTGCTGCTCGAACTGGCAGACCGTCTGGAGGCCGAAAAGACCAGCATCGCGAACTTGCTCACGGCCGAGAACGGTAAAATTCTGCGTCAATCGCAGGGGGAACTCGGAATAGCCATCTCGGAGCTCCGCTACTATGCAGGCCTAGCACGTACGCTTTACGGGCGGGTCATCGAACTCGAGCCACAGCTTTACTCGATGCTCGGGCGCGAAGCGATGGGTGTTGCCGGCATCATCGTTCCGTGGAATGCACCCATCATCCTGCTCATTCGCTCGCTCGCGCCCGCACTAGCTGCTGGCTGCACATGTGTCATCAAGGCCGCGCCCCAGACTGCCCTCACTAATGACGCCGTAGTGCGGCTCATGGCTAATCTAAAGTCACTACCTCCGGGCGTTGTTAATAGCTTCACGGAAACCGGCAGTGCGGGTGCCGCAGAAATCGTCGCGTCTCTCGATGTCGATGTCTTGAGTTATACGGGCAGCACTGGCGTCGGCAAGAAAATCATGGCGGCGGCGGCGGGTACCCTGAAACGGCTTAACCTAGAGCTAGGCGGAAGTGCCCCTTGCCTTGTATTCGATGATGCGGACCTCGACAGAGCCATTCCCGAGTTGGTAGCCGCAGGAATGGTTATGGCCGGCCAGCAGTGTGTTGCCGCCAGCCGACTGTTAGTTCATTCCTCTATCGCGGAAAAAGCAGAACGACTATTCGCCGCAGCGCTTGAACGTGTACGCGTCGGGCCCGGCCGCGATCCCACGAGCGAGATGGGGCCGTTGATTGATGTCGCAAATCGTGACCGAATACTGAAACTACTGGATACGGCCAAGGCATCTACCGATGCCATCGTCCTCGGCAGCGCGCTGCAAGGGAAAAACGCTCATGGCGCCTTTGTCACGCCGAGTCTCCTGCGGGTTCGGGACCGGGCAGCGGCAGTCCTTCAAGAAGAAGTGTTCGGGCCAGTCATGACACTCGACGTCTTTGACGACGAGGAAGAGGCCGTCCATGTCGCCAATTCAAGCCGCTTCGGCCTAGCGGCAAGCGTCTGGTCGAGCGACCTGCGGCGTGCACAGCGCGTCGCCGCCCAACTCCGCAGCGGCACTGTCTGGCTCAACCGCCATGGCCATCTGGCGCCAGAAGCGGAGACGGGTGGGTACCGGGAGAGTGGCATCGGCCGATTGCATGGCGTCGAGGGACTAGGCGAATTCATGCAAACCAAACATATTCAATGGGCCACGAGTTGAGTTGCTGACTTATGCAGATAACGCCTGATTACGACGCGAATCAACCCTTCAACGTTGACAGCACGAAGTGTGTTGCCGCGGGCATCTTCATGGGCGTCATGGGAGGCGAGGTATTCATCGTGCAGCCCGGGTTCGTCCAGGGGTTGGTGGAATACGCGCATTTTTCTGAGCAACAGGCGGGGTTCGTCGCGTCAGCGGAGATGTCTGGATTTGCAGTAGTCACACTACTGATTGGCGCTCTCTCAGGCCGCTTGCCGTGGCGGCGTGTCCTAGCCGTCTGCATAGGACTCGCAGTCGTCGGCAACTTGCTTTCATTGCTGGTACAAACCCCGGGTTGGTTCGCCGGAATGCGCTTCATTACCGGTCTGGGAAGTGGTGGAATTGTATCGATCGGCTTTGCTTCCCTGGGTTTGTCCAGCCGTCCGGATCGCAGCTTCGGGTTCATGGTCATGTGGTCGGGCGTCTACGGCGCGGTGGTGCTCTTCGCCATGCCGACTGCTTACAGTCTGGTTGGTATGAACGGCGTCATTTGGTTCTTTGCGTTGCTGGCTGCCGCCGGTTTTCTGTTCGTGCCATGGATGCCCGCCTCTGGAACGCAGCATGTGACATCGGAATCGAGTGCTGTCGACCTCGGCTGGTTCTATAAGTCGCTAGCGTTGACGGCAATGCTTTTTTATTTTCTAGCACAGGGGGTTGTCTGGGCCTACTTGTTCCGTATCGCCACCGACGCCGGGATTTCGGAGCAGGCTGCGGCCAATGGCCTGACGCTTGCGCAACTCGGCGGCGTTATCGGCGCGCTGGTTCCCGCACTGGTCGGTGCCCGCTTCGGGAGAGCACCGATGCTATTCATAGCCATTGCTTGCGGAATCATCCCGCTGGTCTTCTTCATGTACGGCGGCCTGACCGCTACGCTCTATACGGTTGCTGTGTTCATTTACAACTACGGCTTCAACAAGGCACACCCCTACTTACTGGCGACGATGGCGACTTTCGACCAGACCGGGCGCGTGGTAACCCACGCAGTCGCGTTGCAGACCTTGGGTCTTGCCATTGGTCCCGCAGTCGGTGGATTGCTAGTAGAAGGGAGTTCCTTTGATCGCATCAATACATTGGGTATCGCACTATTCGCTGTGTCGCTGGGCGCCATACTTGCCCCCGTCCTCAAGCAGCGCTCAATGCCACAACGTTCTGACTAATAGCAGGGCGAGGCCAGCACCTACCCGGAGTGCGTGAGGAAATCGAGGCGCCCGCCGTCGACCGCGAGAACTTGCGCGGTCATAAACGCAGCGTCATCACTCGCGAGAAAGGCTACAGCACCAGCGACGTCGTTCGGCTTGCCAATGCGCGCAATGAGTTGACGCTTGCTAGGGGAATTCCGTAAGCCAACGAACGCCTCGTTATCGGCCGTCTCTTCCAGCATATCCGTCTCTATCAGGCCGGGGCAGAGCGCATTGACAGTAATGCCACGTGGACCTAACTCGAATGCCAAGCGCTTAGTCAGCATGTTGAGGGCAGCTTTGACGACGGCGTAGGGCGCAACTCCGCCGATAGCCGTTCCCAATCCCCCCACCGAACTGATATTGATGATTCGCCCGACTCCTCCGGTCTCAAGGAACGGTGCCGCCGCCATTGCGCACCATAAGGGCCCTTTCAGGTTGACGGCAATCGCAGAATCTAGTTGCTCGGAATCGGTCTCCAGCATCTTTCCGGTAACTGCACGCCCTGCATTGTTAACCAGAATATCTAGCCTACCCAAGGTGGTGGCAACACTAGACACCGCAGTGACAACCGCGCTGCGCTCGGCAACGTCGCAGCAAACGGCAGTGGCCCGCCCCCCGAAGGCTGCAATCTCGGATATAACTGCCGCGGCTGCCGCCGTATTCGTGCGGTACAAAATGGCAACAGTCGCGCCTTCCTCAGCAAGCCTGATCGCAATGGCGCGGCCGATTCCTCGTGAACCGCCGGTAACCAGCGCCACCCTGCCGCTTAGGCGACTGAAACCATATTGGGGCATTTTCTTAGGCGCGCGTCACACTGTGGATAACGCCCGGCATAAAGCGAACTTCCGGCTTCGCAGAACTCTTGTCACCATAGTTTAAAAGTGAACAATCAAAAAGCGTGCTTTGGTTGAGGTCGATTAGTAGCGTGACGAAGTCATAGTCCTCGTCGGCACGTTCATCGTTCCAGCGCACGCGATAGACGCCCGAATCCAATTTGTGCGCCGCATAACTAACATTACGCCCAGTCTTTCCTTTCACCACTCCGGCAAGGCCTCGCCAATTGACGAAACCTTTTTGAAACGAGATCTCAAAAGACTGGCCATCTACCAAGGTATACACCAATGTCGTCCCATCCAACAACGCAACCGGGACAACCACATCGTTACGAGCACCTTCTCCGTGTAGTTCCGGCGTTGTCGCCTGCGCGACTCCGCAAATCATGGCGAGTGCAGCGACAATTAGCGGTTGTATGTTTTTTTTGAGAGCGTTCATCGGTTCTTCCTCATGAATTGAGCGCGCTTGAGCGATATAACAAGAAAACGTGGCCTACCGACGCTCGGCGGCGCTGTAAATGAAGCCAGGTGCCCAATGGATGATGTGCGGTCCTGCACGGTTAGGGCCGTAATTGAAGAGTGACGCAGCGAATATGCGACGAGTCTTCAGGTTGATATGAAGACTTGCCCACTCAAGGTCGCCTTGCGGTGAGCTTTCGATGAAGGAGACCATATACTCTCCTTCGCTTATCTCATGGGCCTTGTAGGGAGATCCCTTGACGCCGCTGATCGGTCCATAAACCCTGCGCCCGCCATCCGTAAAGTCCAGCGTTCGCTCCTCCCAGTCCAGCAATCCGTTGTCGAAGCTAACTTTGTATGCAGTGGGCGTGCCGTCGATGTAACTGTACTGAATGGTTACTCCGTCAAGGATGGAGGTAGAAATACCGGTTTCATGCGGTGTGTCTACTGGTGAAGATAGCGCCGCGGTACTCGTCGCCAGTAGCGCTCCGGCCCACATTACCATCAAGTATTTAGCGGCAGTATTCGTCGTGATTCCCATAGGGGTTCTCTATTTGTTCCAGAAGTTCGGACAGTTTTGTGACGTTAGTCGCCGATGGCGCTGTTCAGAAATCCATCCCGAACGTCACCCCGAACGTGCGCGGGTCGCCAGGGATGCCCATGATTGAGTCAACCCCGAATTCCTGCGCGTAATGGATGACTAGCTCGTTGGTCAGATTCTTTCCCCACAACGAGACACGGTATCTCTCCTCCGGTCCAAAGTTACAGGACAAGAACGCGTTCATCAGGAAGTCTGGTGGATTGGTTCCGTAGACGCGAGTCGCCGCAGTGTCAACGAGTCGAAGTTCGTTGGCGGAAGCGTAATTCCCGCTGATGTTGGCCTTAACGCGCGCATTACCCGCGAGCACGTACTCCTTAGTTACACCAAAACTCCCGGTGAATTTTGGTGCGTTGGGAAGATTTCGTCCAACCTCGATAGAGGCGATGCCGTTGGTGCGAATGCCGACCGTGTCGCGAGTGACCTTCGTATCGAGGACACCCATCGCTAGGTTGAAATTCCAGCCGCCACCAGGCGCCAAACGGGCTTCAAATTCTGCGCCACTGATTTTCGAGTTACCAACATTGACGACCGTAGCTGAAACGCCACCGGACGCTGTCGGTATCGAAATCTGAGCCTGCTGATTCTTGTAGTCCATGTGGAACGCGGCGAAGTTGGTCAGCAGCTTTCGATCGAACCACTCCTGCTTGAAGCCGACTTCATATGCAACCACGGTCTCCGGATCTACTGGCGTGAAGAAAACACCCTGCAGCACGGCATCAGGCGAGTCGGTGAACTGCCCGCCCTTTTCACCACGTGTTATGGAGCCGTAGAGCAGTGCACCAGAGTCCATCTTGTACTCTAGGCCGAGCTTTCCGCCCCACATGTTCCAGGACTTGCCGAACGGCGCGTTGTTTACGTCCGGGCCGAGTCGGGTCTCCGATACACCAACCGGCGCTGCGCTGTAACGTCGCAGGTTATTAAAGAGGAACTGATCTGGTTGCTCGGGATCCAGACCGCCACCTGGCGCAAGCGTGAAGTCCGCATGCGTTGCATTCACTACGCCATATTGCTTCTCATAGAGCAGACGGGCGCCCGCATTAAGAGTCAACTTTTCATTCACGTCGAACTTGATGTCGCCAAAGATGCTAGCCATACGTGTCTTCTGCTGAGCTTTTCCAGCATCGGAGAACAACATCAGGATGGGGATTGCTGTCTGGTAGTCCACTTTCTCGACGAACCCATAGGCGCCGGTAATCCAACGCAGCCGCTGGTCGGTTTTCGAGGTAAGACGGAACTCCTGGGACCATTGTTCAGTCTTGGCTTTCTGACGGAAGTAGACGAAGAAATTCGTCGAATCCAGTTCTATACCGTCGTCGTCTTCCCAAAGATCGGACTGGTTCCGCTCATGTGCGCTAATCGATAGGAAATCGAAAGTTCCAGCGTCAAGATCGTACCGAGCAGACCCGCCAAATGCGTTCACGTCGTTGCGGTTGTTCTTCATGCCGACGTACACCTCGTCGGTATTCGGGTTGGTCGCATATCCACCGGCATCAACGCAATTTGTCTCGAAGGTATCTAGGTTGATGCTGGTACAAGCGCCGCCACCCGGACCAACCATTCCGTGCGACTTGTAGGGACGCTGCTCGCCCTTGCGCGTTCCGCCATGAACGTTGAACAGCCACTTGGCCGTGTCGGAGGAGTCAATGGATAGCTGGGCACGGGCCATGTGCTGATGCGTGTTCCCAACCCTGTCTCCCGGGATATGAAGATTTTTCCAATAACCCGAGTTATTCAGCGACTGGACGGAGATTCGGAACGCTGCCGATTCGCCGATATCGAAGCCGGCCGCGCCTTCCAAGTTGAAGGTACCTGCGTTACCGATGGTCGCGTCGGCGTAACCATTCGTTCCATCACCAGCCCGCGGGCGCCGCGAGATGAAGTTGACTGCACCGCCAGTGCTGTTGCGACCGTAGAGCGTGTTCTGTGGTCCGCGAACAATTTCGATTCGCTCATTGTCGAAGATAAAGAGGCCGGAGGTTTGAGGCGAACTCTGAGCGACCTCATCCTGATAAACCATGACCGGCTGGACCCCGACAGGAGAGAAGGTCGAGTAGCTGATTCCACGGAATGACAATTGGACTTGGCCTGCGGCCGCAGTCTGCTGAAAAGTGACGTTGGGGACGCCATCAAAGAGCCCACGAGGGTCGACGACGCTTTTCTCGCGGAGCTCCGCGCCGGATAGGGCTGTCACCGCCACGGCTACGTCCTTCAGCGACTCCTGCCGCTTCTGTGCGGTCACCACCACTTCCTCGAGTTGGGCATGGGCGGGCAATGCACACCCCAAGGCGGTAGCGACTAACGCGGCATGGATTGCACGTTGAACGGGCGTTCGCGGGGCCGATTGACTGTTCACGAGGACTCCTAACAGGCGAGATTTCAGTAGGAGCCGAAGACTAACCAAAACCCATATATTTGTACAACAATATTGTGTATTTGTGGTTTTCACGCGACGTCGAGGGCGCTGATTGCTCTGTTCTAGAACTTTTTTTGCGGTTTTTGTAGTGATATGTTTTTTTAGAGACAAGTGGCGGCGAATTGGAGGCAATGTTTTGTAGTACAGTTATCTCCGCCCATGCTAGACTTTTGGTCACCCAGAAGTGGGGTTTCGCAGAATTTGTACGGCTCGATGACGAGGATGCGCCAATGACGAACAGACCACGCCCGGCGGAGGCTAGTACCGCAGTTCCCAGCAACCGTACCGCCGAGCTCATTGCCCGAGCGGCGCGGGTCATGACGAGCCGCCAGAGCAATGTCCGCGCATTGCCTGAACCTTCAATTTTCATGGAGCGAGGGCAAGGGCAGCGGACCTGGGATGTGGATGGCAACGAATTTCTGGATTTCGCTATCGCGATGGGTCCAGGCATTTGGGGCCACGGGCACCGCGAATATCTCGACGCGGTCTACCAGCAGTTCGAAAGGCTCATGTTCGTTCAGTCGGGCGCTTGCCAGAGCGAACTCGAGGTCGAGTTAGCGGAAAAAATTGCCGAGCACGTTCCTTCTGCAGAACGAGTTCGCTTTCATTTGTCGGGTTCGGAAGCCGTCCAGATGGTGTTCCGTCTCGCCCGCGCCTATACGGGACGCCCGCTTTTTCTGCGTTTCGGCGGTCATTACCATGGCTGGCTGGACAACGTGCTTGGCGGTTCCCTGAATCCGGACCCGAATGCCATCCCTTTTGCTGTTGATACCGACAAGGACATCTTTTTTACAGCCGGTCGCGCTACGGGCGCCATTGCCGAGTCCCTAATGATTCCGTGGAATGACATCGGCGCCCTGGAACGGACCCTTCAAATCCATGGTCCGAAAATCTCTGTGGCCATCATGGAGCCAATCAACAGTAACGGCGGCGGTTGCCGTCCGAAGCCTGGCTACCTAGAGGCGGCGCGCGATCTTTGCCGCAAGCACGGCGTATTGCTTTGCTTCGACGAAATCATCACAGGCTTCCGCACCACGCTGGGTGGTGCCCAGCAGTTACTGGGCGTTACTCCGGACCTTACTATTTTTGGCAAGGCCATCGCTGGTGGCGTGCCGTTGGCGGCTATTGCAGGCCGTTCGGATGTCTTCGACTTGTTCAGAACCAATCGTGTCGTCGGCGCCGGCACGTTCAATGCCTTTCCCGTCGCGATGGCAGCGGGCCTCGTAACGATGCGCATGCTCGAGCGCGACCAAGGCGCCATTTATGCTCGTAGGAACGCCCTTCAGACTCGGCTCGAGGACGGACTTAAGAAAGCAGCCATCAATGCAGGTCATGCCATGATGACCCAAGGCATGCCAGGTAACTTCTGCAGCCACTTCGCCGACAAGGAAGCGTTCTGGACCAGCGGCGAAGTCGCTGCAGCCGCGGACCTTCCGAAAGCTATCCGCTTCAGAGCGCTGCTTCGTGAAGAGGGCATCCTCCAAGGTCTTGGCAACCGTTGGTTCGTTTCGTTCGCGCTTACCGAACAAGACGTCGACGATGCAATTGCACGCGCCAGCAAGGCATTGCAGCGTCTTTAATCGCTTTCAGGCTACCCTGCGCCTGGGCGCACTGCACGCTGTTCCAACTTGCGTGCATTAGCGGCAGCCAACAGCCGGAAGCCGAAGGAAATGCGCGTGTCTTGCGCCAACTGGCGCCAGTAACGCTCGGCGGCGGCGCGCACTGCGCGGGGCAGGCCCGTGGGGAGGGTAGCCAACGCCTCGGCTGGCAAAGTGCCATCGGCCGCCGGGAGATAGCAGCGCGGGAAAATGGCCCCCACGTACGCCACCCGCGCTTGCGCCGGCGCGCGCCAGTCCAGCGGCTTGGGTGCTGGCAACCCCGGCCACGGCGGCACCGGCAAGGCGGCCGCCGCGCCGAGGGGTGCAAAGGCCAATTGGCTGGCCTGCAAGTCATCACCTAGGCATTGCGCGAACGTGGCCAGCCAGTGCAGCGCATTGCCCACCCCGGGGCCCAAAGCGCCACGACGGCGCAACAGCGGCAAAGCTTCGGCAATGCGCGCCGGCAGGCCGGGCTGTGCCGCGGCCAGGGGCCAAAGAGCGCGGCGGCCGCTCTCGCCGACGCGGTCGTGCGGCTGCCAGCGCACCGCGTAGCGAACCGGGCTAGCAGGTACCCCCTCCGGCGCAGGCATTGCCAACAACTCGCACTCCCCGACCGGTACCTTCGCGGCACGCAACAGCTGGGCCGCGAGGTATTCCGCCACGGCGAGGTCGCTAAGGCGTTCGGCGTGCGGCCCCATAGCACTGTAGGAGGCAGCTTGCTGCCGACTGTCGCGAGCAAGCTCGCTCCCACAAGTCAGGGAATGAGCCCCAAGAGCAGTAGAATCATTGTGGGAGGCAGCTTGCTGCCGACTGTCGCGAGCAAGCTCGCTCCTACAGGGCAGGGGGTCGCGAGCAAGCTCGCTCCTGCAGGGAGATGGCTTGTCACCCATCTCCAGGCAGCCCGGCAAAGCAGCCGCCCACGGCGGCGGGCCTTCGGTCAGCGTCGGTGTGCCAAGCCCTGCGGGTGCAAACAACCACTGCCCCAACACCAACGCGTGCAGCTCACCCAACAAAATGCGCTCGCCGGCCTCGCTGATACGCCAAACCGGCGTGGGCGCCGCCGCCGCAGCGAGCGCGTAGACCGTGCTCTTGCCACGGCCGAAGCGGCGCAGCGCGGGTAGTGCCACCAACGCCCGCGCCACCACGCGCGACAAACTCGGCTGGCTGATGCCGAACTGCCGCTGCAACCACGGGGACGCCTGCGCCCCATGGTGGGCGAGCAGTTCTTCCAACGCTTCGGGTGCGGGCAGCATGCTCCGCAGTATGCAGCCAAGCCGCTGAATAAAAAAAGCGCTTTTCAGACAGCGAGTTGCCGCCCGAAAAGCGCTTTTGGCGCGCGCCGCTTAAATGACGGCGGCGAGGCTCTGCGCCACGTACTCGACGTTGCGCCGGCTGATACCTGCGACGTTGATACGACCATCGCCGGGCATGTAGATGTGGTGCTCGTCGCGCAGACGCTGAATCTGCGTGGTGTTCAACGGCAGCAACGAGAACATGCCCTTCTGCCGCTGCACGAAGCCGTAGTCCACATCCCCGCGCAGCGCCTTCAGCCCGCTGACCAGCAGGCCGCGCAGTTCTTCCACGCGCACGCGCATGGCCTCGAGCTCTTCCATCCACTGCTGGCGCAGGGTGGCGTCTTCCCACACCAGTGCCACCAGCTCGGCGCCGTGGTCCGGCGGCATGGAATACATGCCACGGGCAATCTTGCGCAGCTGGCCCATGGCGTTGGCGGTGCGTTCCGCGGTGGGCGAGATCACAAACGTGGCGCCAGTACGTTCCCGGTACAAGCCAAAGTTCTTGGAGCAGGATACCGCCACGATGACTTCGGGCAGACGGTCCGCCATCAGGCGCACGCCATAGGCGTCCGCCTCGAGACCATCACCCAAGCCTTGGTAGGCAATGTCGACAAACGGCACGAGCCCACGACGCGCCAGCACTTCCGCCACGGCATCCCACTCCGTACGCGAGAGGTCCGCACCCGTGGGGTTGTGGCAGCAGCCGTGCAGCAGGACAAGGTCCCCAGCCGGCAGCGTTTCCAGATGCGCCAGCATGGCAGCGGCATCCACGCCGCCCGTGGCGCGGTCGAAATACGGGTAGTTGGCCATCTGCAAACCGGCATTGCTGAGCAGCGGCACATGGTTGGCCCAGGTGGGGGTGCTCACGTGCAAGGTGGCGCCGGGGCGGGCCACGTTCACCAGTTCCGCACCGAGCCGCAGCGCGCCGGAGCCGCCAGGAACCTGCAGCGCCGCTGCGCGGCCATCCTTCACGGAGGCGTGGTCTGCACCGAGCGCAATTTCCAGCATGGCGCGATTGAAGCGCTCGTTGCCGCCTTGGCCCACGTAGACCTTGGTTTTCTGGCTAGCAGCGGAGCGCTCCATGGCAGCCGTAATGGCCGCGGGAATGGGCGTGTCACCGGCTTCTGTTTTGTAGACGCCAACACCGAGGTCCACTTTGCGCGGGTCCGTGTCGCGGCGGAAAGCGGCCATGACACCCAGCAACGGGTCTTCGGGCAGGGGCTGGAGAATTTCGAGCATCGCGGTGGTCTCTCAAAAAAGAAAACGGCAGACGCGCCCATGATACCGCCTCCCGCGCGCGGACTTGCCAGTGCCGGCAATTACCAGTGGCTGTCGCCGAACCGCCGGGAGCATACTCAGCGCCTGTTGCTGCCTTCCGGGAACCTCATGCCAGCGCTGCGCCCCGACCACTTCACCATCGTCACGGACCGGCTTGCCGTGACGCAGTCGTTCTACGAAGCCTTCGGGTTCACCGTGGGACCCCGGCCGGCCATTCGCGTCCCGGGCTTGTGGATGTATCTGGAAGGGCGCCCGGTACTGCATATTCTGGAAAGCACGCGTATGCCCGAACCGCGCCGTGGCGTGCTGGACCACATGGCGTTTCGCGCCGAAGGTCTCCCAGCCACCCTCGCCGCCCTGAAGGCGATGGGTGTGGGCTATAGCCTGCGCCGCATTCCAGCCCCCATCGACGACTGGCAACTGTTCTTCGACGACCCGAACGGAGCCACGGTGGAATTCGACTTCGTCGGCAGCGAGCAAGGGGAAACCGATGAGCCATGAACTGAAGCGGACCTTGGGAACTTGGGACCTGACCATTCTCGTGGTCGGCAGTGTCATCGGTTCGGGCATCTTCCTGGTTCCTGGCCCCGTGCTGGCGCAAAGCGGTGGCTCGGTGGCCATTGCCACGGCGGTGTGGCTGGTGGGCGGCTTGCTGTCGCTGATGGGCGCGCTGTCCTACGGCGAACTCGGCGCCATGGAGCAAGGCCCCGGTGGGTTGTACGCGTACATCCGTGACGGCTTCGGCGCCTTCACCGCTTTTCTTTATGGCTGGACCCTGTTCTTTGTCATCGGTGCCGGCACCATCGCCACGCTGGCCGTAGCGGCTGCCGATTACCTGCAGCAGTTCGGCGCCATAGCGCCATTGATGCGCAAAGCCATCGCCGTCGCGCTCATTCTCGGCATGATGGGACTGACGGTGCTGGGCACGCGTGAAAGCACCCGCACACTGAACGTGGCTACGGCCATCAAGGTAGGCGCCATCCTGCTGATGAGTGCGGGCCTGTTCCTCTTCGGCAAGGGCGCGCCGGCCACGCCGGTAGCGGCTACTGCCACCACTACCCTGTCCTTCGCCAGCGTCGGATTGTCGTTGGTGGCAGTGCTGTGGGCCTATGAAGGCTGGCAGTACAGCACTTTCATCGCTGCCGAAGCGCGAGACCCGCAACGTTCGCTGCCGCTGGCCATCGGCCTCGGCACGTTCATTCTCATCGTGCTGTATGTGCTGGCGAACTTCGCTTACCTCGCGGCGCTGGGCCCGCAAGGCGTAGCGGCTTCCGACCGAGTGGCTGGCGAAGCCGTGGCGACAGTACTGGGGCCTACGGCCGGTGGGCTGGTGGCCATCGCCATCATCATCTCCATGTGCAGTGCGGCGCACGGGTCCATCATCACGGCGCCGCGCGTTTATTACTCCATGGCACGCGATGGCATTTTCTTCCGCCGCCTCGCCGAGGTACATCCGAAGTTCGGCACACCGGCATTGGCCATCATCGCCAACTGCCTGTGGGCTTGTGTGCTCGCGGTCACCGGTACCTTCGAGCAGCTGCTCACTTACGTCGTATTCATCGGCTGGATTTTCTACGCGCTCGGCGCGGCGGCAGTCATCAGCCTGCGTCGCAAGCGGCCAGACACCGTGCGGCCCTTCAAGGTGCCGGGTTACCCGTACACGCCCATGCTGTTCGTGTTGGCCGCGGCCGTCATCGTGGTCAGCACCATCATCGAACAGCCAGTGCAGTCGGCGGTGGGCATTGGCGTGGTGCTCATGGGCGCGCCAGCCTACTGGCTGTGGCGGCGGCGCGCGGCGAAGTAGCCGCGCACTTCAAGAGGTACGGAACTCAGGGGCTGCCAAACCAGCCCCCGATGTTGGTCAGCCCCAGACGTCGGGGCCGAACACGGCGACATTCGCGCCATCGTATTGGATGGCGGGGATACGGTCCGTCTTCTGCAACAGTGGGCCATCGATGTCGACAAGGTCGCACAGGCAGCCGGTCACGAACGTCGGCGCCATGGCCAGTGAACTGCCCGCCATGCAACCGACCATGAGGCCCATGCCCCTTGCGCGCGCCGCAGCGGCCAGTTCCAGCGCATGCGTCAGCCCGCCCGTCTTGTCGAGCTTGATGTTGATCATCTGGTAACGGCCCACCGCCGCTTCCAGTTCACCCAGATGCAAGCAGGATTCGTCAGCGCACAGCTTCACGGGAGAGCGATAGCCGGCCAGTTCGGCATCGCCACCACGTGGCAGCGGCTGTTCGATCATCTCCACGCCCAGCTCAGCGAACACGGGCGCCACTTCCTGCAACTGCGCAAAGGTCCAGCCTTGGTTGGCGTCCACCACGATGCGCGCGTCGGGGCGCGCCGCACGAATGCCGCGCAAACGTTCGACGGGCCGGTCGCCATCGAGCTTCACCTTCAACAAGCTTTGGCGGGTGGCGGCTGCAGCCTTGCGTGCCATCTCTTCCGGCTCGGGCTCGAGGCCAATGGTGAACACCGTCACCAATGGCTTGGGCGCAACGCCTGTGAGTTCCCAGATCGAACGGCCGCTGGCTTTGGCTTCCAAATCCCACAGCGCGCAGTCGATGGCATTACGCGCGCCGCCGGGCGGCAGCAGCCTCTGCAGCGCAGCGCGATCAATACCCGCAGCCAGAGCTCCACCGAGCGTTTCCACTTGCGCAAGCATCGTCTCGGCAGTTTCGTCGAGGTAGTAAACGCCAAGCGCTTCACCGCGCCCATAAGCCCCGCCTTCCGCCAACTCCACCACGATAGAGTCGAAGGTGTTCCATACCTTGCCCGTAATGCGGAACGGCCGAATGGCCGGCCAGCTTTCAATGTGTGCGCTCCACTTCACTGCGGGAACTCCTGCAACAAGCGATCGAGGATGAGGCCCACGCCTTCGACTAACGGGTCGACGCAGGGCAGGCCGCTGGCGGCAGAATACGCTGCCAACACGGCAGCGCGCTCCGCAGCCGGCACCTTCGACGTATTCAACGAAATGCCAACGCACCGCACAGCCGGGTTCGTGAGCGAGCCGAGCAGCACCGCGCGGTCAATGAGCTGCTGAATGCTCGGCAGCGGAAAGCCATCCCAGCCGTCCACTTCGTGGCGGCCCACTTCATGGCAAGCGACGATGGCGTCCGGCTGCGTACCCACCAGCAAGCCCACCGTCACTTGCAGGTAGCCCGGGTGAAACAACGCGCCCTGCCCTTCCACCATGTCCCAATGGTCGGCGCTGTTGTCCGGCGACAGCATTTCGGCGGCGCCCGTGAGGAAGTCCGCCACGACAGCGTCCAACGGCAGGCCGCGGCCGGCGATCATGATGCCGGTCTGGCCGGTAGCGCGGAAATCACTCTTCAAGCCACGACGCTGCATTTCGGCGTCGAGCGCCAGGGCCGTGTATTTTTTGCCGCAAGCACAGTCCGTGCCTACAGTGAGAAGGCGCATACCCGTGCGCTTACGCCCACTGCCTACCGGCAAGCCCGGCGGCGGCACGCGCACATCGATCAGCCGAACGCCGCCTTTTTCGGCCGCAGCCGCCAAGCCCGGCAGGCTGCCGAGCCGAACATGCAGCCCGGCCACCACGTCCAGACCCAGCGCCGCGGCTTCGCATAGCGCCGGCACCCAGTTGTCGGGAACCCGGCCACCCACGGCCGCAGACCCAATGACGAGGCTGCGTGCACCCGCCGCTTTGGCTTCAGCCAGCGAATACTTCGGGATGCCGGCATCCACGCGACACCCTGGCAGCGATACTTGGCCGATGCAGTCGGCCGGGCGCCACTGCGCCAGGCCGAGACCGGTCTTGGCAAAAGTGGGGTCTTGGGCGTCGCCGAAAAAAACCACGAACGGCGCATCGAAATGAATGATATTTTCCATTTTGGAAAAATACCGGATATCACCCCTCCGAAGCAAGCGTGGAACGCCGCACGGCGAACACCAACATGTCGACGGAGCGGCTTGCAGTTGCCACCAACGTCCTCAGGGAGTTCTCATGAATCGTCGTGAATTGCTCGGTCTCGGCGTCAAACTCGGCGTACTCGCCTCAACCACCGTGCTCCCCGTCCAGGAAGCGCTCGCGGCCAGTCCTAGCCGCTACGCTGCGGCTTTCGCGCTGCTCGACCGCTATGTAGAGCAATACCTGCGCGACATGAATGCCCCGGGCCTCACGCTGGCATTGGCCGACGAAAGTGGAATTCAGCGGGTTTGCTCTTACGGCATGGAAGACTTGGAGCGTCGCATCCCGCTCAACCCGGACCGACTGTTCCACATCGGCTCCATCAGCAAGTCGTTCCTCGGTTTGTGTCTCGTGCAATTGCAAGACGAGGGCAAGCTGGATTTCCATAAACCTATCCGCGACTACCTGCCGTGGCTGCGGTTCGACGATGCGAACACCCCCGACGCCAAGCCCATCACCACGCACCACCTGCTAACCCACGGTGGCGCCTTGCCCGACGGGGCCCTGTTTCCGCCCGACCCTGGCTTCCGCCATCGCGCCACGGCAGCGCCCGGCACTTTTTTCCATTACTGCAACATGGGCTACGAGGCCCTGGGGTTGCTGCTCGCACACCTCGATGGTGGCAGCGTGGCGGAATCGTTCCGCAAGCGGCTGCTGGTGCCATTAGCCATGGCAGCCACCGAACCGGTGATTACGCTCGACGCTGCGGACCGTGTCACCACCAGCTATCAGGCGCGGCGTAATGACCGTCCGTTCCCACGGCAAGGCGCACTGCAGCGCAGTCCTGCCATCAACATGAAAGGCGCCTCCGGCTGCGTGGCCGCACCGGCCCGCGACATGGGCGCCTACCTCACCATGCTTATCCGGCGTGGTGAAGGTCCCAACGGGCGCGTGGTCTCGCCGGCAGGCTTCGAAGGTTTCATGGGCCGCCATCAGGCCGCCGAGCACTTCGGCCCCGGTGCTGCCTATGGCTACGGCATCGCCGTGGACCTGCTGGATGGACACACGCGTTTGCGCCACACGGGTGGCATGGTGTCGTTCGCTTCCGCGCTCGAAGTAGACCTGGATGCGCGCTGCGGCGTGTTTGCCTCCATCAATGCCATGCAGGGCTATCGCCCGCGGCCCGTGGCGGAATATGCACTGAAGCTGATGCGCGCGGTGCGTGAAGGCAAGCCCCTGCCACCAGTACCTGCCGCAGACCCGGCATGGCGCGTGCCGGCTGCCGCCGACTACGCCGGACGCTTTACCGCGAACGATGGTCGCGTGCTGGAGTTCGCCGCGCAAGGCGAACGCTTGTTCCTGCTGCACGGTACCGAGCGCGTTGCCGTGGAACTGCTGGCGCCGGAGGTATTCACCATAGCTCACGCCGATTTCGCCCACTTCCCTGTGGTCTTCACGCGCGCCGGAAAAGATGGCACGGGCGCGGTAGTCGAAGCCGCGTGGGGCGACGACTGGTATGCAGCCGCGGCTTACACCGGCCCGCGCAGTTTCCAGCTCCCGGCAGCGTGGCAGCAATACACGGGCGAATACCGCACGGAAGACCCTTGGCTTGGCAGCGCGCGCATTAGCGCCCGTCAAGGCAAGCTCTGGATGAATGGCACCATCCCCTTGGAAGCCTCAGGGGACGGTCGCTTCTTCTTGCGCGACGAACCCGATAGCCCCGAATGGGTGAGCTTCCGCGAACCGGTGAATGGCAAGGCCTGTGCCATGGTGCTGTCGGGGGCGTTCTTGCTGCGCGCCTAAGCCCCACCAGACAGTGGCCCCATACACGAGCGCATGGGGTACGCTCACACCACATTTCTGCGGAGTTTCCCGATGCGCTTTTCCCGCCACCTGACTACCACCGCCCTGCTGCTCGCCGCCGCCTGCACCGTGAGCGTTGCTCATGCCGCAGGCAGTGCTAACGAAGATCCGGCGCTGGTCCATGCCCGCGCCTTGCTTGCCAAAGCCACGCTGTTCGACGGCCACAACGATCTGCCCTGGGCCATCCGCGACGATAAAACGGCGCACGGCATGGTGTCGAAGTACGACCTGCGCACCCGCGCGCCCGGCCAAACGGACATTCCACGCTTGCGTGCAGGCGGTGTTCAGGCGCAGTTCTGGAGTGTCTACATTCCGGGGGAACAGCAAGACGGCCACTTCGCTCGCACGGAACTGGAACAGATTGCCATCGCCCGCGAAATCATTCGCACTCACGGCGACGTGTTCACGCTGGCATCCACTGCCGATGACGTTCGTAAGGCCCGCAAGGCCGGCAAGATTCCCGGCATGCTCGGCATTGAAGGTGGCCACGCCATCGAAAACTCCTTGCCTTTGCTGCGCACCTATTACGACCTCGGCGTGCGCTACATGACGCTGACGCACAACGTGCATCTCGAGTGGGCCGACGCCGCCGCCATGGTGCCGCCGCACGTGAATGGGCTCACGCCCTTCGGCGAAGACGTGGTGCGCGAGATGAACCGGTTGGGCATGGTGGTGGACCTGGCGCACACGGCGCCGGTTACCATGGCCGCCGCACTGAAGGTGACGCAGAGCCCCGTCATCTTCTCGCACGCTGGCGCGCGTGGCGTATGCAGCGTTCCGCGCAATGTGCCCGACGACATCCTGCAGCAGCTGCCAGCCAATGGCGGCGTGGTCATGGTCACATTCGTGGCCGGCTTCGTGGACTGCGACGTGGCCAAGGTGATGCAGCCCGCCATGATGCGTATGAACATCGCCATGCGCGAAGCGAAGACGGACGAAGAGCGCGCTGCCGCGAAAGCCGAATTCGCGGCGGTGAAAATTCCGGTGCCTTCCATCGCCAAGGTGGCGGACCACATCGACTACATCCGCAAAGTAGCAGGCGTCGACCACATTGGCCTGGGCGGCGACTTCGACGGCAACGACGCGTGGCCCGAGGGCCTGTCGGATGTCTCCATGTACCCGAACTTGTTCGCGGAACTCATCCGCCGCGGCTGGAGTGACGCCGACCTGATGAAGGTGGCCGGCGGCAATGTCCTGCGCGTGTTGGAAGCGAATGAACGCGTGGCCAAGAAGCTGCAGGCCCAGCCCGCGCCTGGCTTGCGTTGAATACTGGAGCCAACACCATGCAACGTCGCGAATTTCTGCTAGCCACTGCCGGCTTGTATTGGGCAGGACAGTCCGCAGCGCTGGCCGCGGGCTCAGGCACGCCTGCGGTAGCAGGCCCCATCGTGGCAACCCGTTACGGGAAGTTGCAGGGCCGAACCCGAAATGGCGTGAACATCTGGAAAGGCATCGCCTACGGCGCAGACACCGGCGGTAGCAACCGCTTTCTGCCGCCGCAACTGCCAAAGGCCTGGCGCGGCGTGCGCGATGCCGGCAGCTATGGCCACCCCGCACCACAGGTCTACCGCTCACCCACTACCTTCGCTTACCCCGCGTGGGTCGACGCCGAGACGCAAAGCGAAGACTGCCTCTGCCTGAATGTTTGGGCGCCTACCGCGCCGGCCTCCGGCCCACGCCCGGTGATGGTGTGGTTCCACGGTGGCGGCTATTCACGCGGCTCCGGTGGCATTCCCATCTATGAAGGCAGCCACTTGGCCCAGCAAGGCGAGGTGGTGGTGGTGACGGTGAACCATCGCCTGAACATCTTCGGCTATGCGCATGTGGCGAAGGGTGCCGACGAACGCTTCGCCAGTGCCGGCAATGCCGGCCAACTCGACCTGATCGCGGCGCTCGAATGGGTGCGCGACAACATCGCGGGTTTCGGTGGCGATGCTGGTAACGTCACCATCTTTGGCGAATCGGGTGGCGGCGCCAAAGTCAGCACGCTGCTCGGCATGCCCGGGGCCAAAGGGCTGTTCCACAAGGCCATCGTGCAAAGTGGCGCCTCCACCGAAGTTCTCGCTACCGAGCAAGGCGACGGCGTGGCGGAGCGCGTCTTCGCGCACTTTGGCCTGAAGCCGGGCGAAGTGGAAAAGCTGCAAAAAGTACCCACCGCGGCCTTGCATGACTGCTTCCTGCAATTGACGGGCGCGCAGTTCGCGCCGGTGTTGGACGGCAAAGCCATCCCTCAGCAAACGTGGACGCCCGCGGCACCCCCGTATGCACACGACATTCCACTGCTCGTCGGCAACACCACCGACGAGACGGCCGCATTCATCGACAAGGTGATGCTGGAGCCCATTCCAGACGACGCAGCCTTGGTAGCGAAGCTGCAGCGTTATGGCGGCAGGCGCTTGATGCAAGCTGAACAGGCCACGGCGCTGGTCACACTCTACCGCGCGCAAATGCCGGGACTGACGCGCACCCAGTTGCTGGTGCGTATCACCACCGACCTTGGCATGTGGCGCAATTCGCTGACACTTGCCGAACGGCAACACGCGGCCGGTGGCGCACCGGCTTACCTGTACGAGTTCGCTTGGACCACGCCTTGCTTTGGCAGCCAGTGGGCATTGCACGCCCTCGATATTCCGTTCACCTTCGGCAATCACGATATCGGCAGATCTTGGGATGAGCAGGACTCGCAGGCGTTACGCGATGCAGCCGACCCAGAAGGCCATTACCGGCGTCTGGGCGAGCAAATGATGGCCATGTGGACCACCTTCGCGCGTACTGGCAATCCGTCGATTGCTGCGGTCGGTGATTGGCCGGCTTATACGCCGGAGCACCGCCACACCATGGTGTTGGACGGGAAACCGCATTTGGCGAAGGCGCTACGCGAAGGAGTGCGTGCGGCCATCATGGCCGTATAGACGCCGAGAGCGCATCAGTCGGCGACAAACTCCACCAGTTCGTCGCCGTCTTGCACTTGCGCGCCGGCTGCATGATGAAAACTCACGACCGTCCCTGCCTTGGGCGCAGTGAGGGTGTGCTCCATCTTCATCGCTTCGAGTATTAGCAACGGCGCACCGGCAGACACTTTGGTACCGGCAGTCACCAACTGCGCCACGACGCGCCCGGGCATGGGAGCGCGCAGCCCGGCATGGCCACCGTTAGCGCCGCGGGCAGCAGCGTCCATCGCTTCCGCCAACACGTCTACCCGCTCTAGCGTTTGAGTTTCGCCAGAGTGGAATACATGCCGTCGGTTGCCGTCACGCACCACGGTGACGCCTGCTGGCAGCGCAGCGTTGACAGCGACGACATACGGCGTGGCGCCGTGGCGGAACACATAATTCCGCGACGCACGATCCGTGCTGCGCCAACCATCAACCATGGCCCAGGGTGATGCGGGTTCTCCAGATTGCTTGGCGCGCTCAGTGGCTTGAGCAGTTTCAGCGGTGTATTCCGCCGCAGCGAGCCAGCCCAGTATTTCGGCAGACGGTTCCGTGGCGGTAAGCAGTTCCGTCTGATTGCGCTCAATGAGGCCCGTATCCACGCGGCC
>CALQLF020000006.1 GCA_943331345.2 Candidatus Planktophila lacus
CGGTTGTTCTCCACGGCGAACACCATTGGCCTCGGCGATGCCACCGGCCTGTACCACGGCACGCAGCAAATCAATCAAGGCCAGATGGACCGCTGGTCCATCGTCACCACGTTGAATTATCTGGAACACGAAGCGGAAGCCGCCATCGTCGTCAGCCGCGATGCCACCTACGACACGCCGGAAGGCCGCAAGACTGTCATGGCCATGGTTCGCGTGGCGGACATGACCCGCAATGCCTTCATGAACGGGGACATCTCCACCGTCATGAGCCCGCGTTCGGTCATCGCCTGGGCAGAAAACGCCCGCATCTTCGGCGACTTGGGTCTCGCGTTCCGCGTCACGTTCCTGAACAAGTGCGACGAACTGGAACGTGCCACGGTGGCGGAGTTCTACCAAAAGGCCTTCGGGCAAGACCTGCCCGACGCCGTTACCCGCCGGAAGATTGTGTGAACGCGACGGCGCCACGCGCCGTGTCGGTGCTGCCGGAGCGCTACGAGCGCGCGCTGGTGCAGTCGACGCGCGCGCTGGCGGGCGACGAACGCGTACAAATTCGCTTTTCGCCGCAAGGGCCGCGGCTGGATGGGCGCACCTTCTTGCTGCCCATCCCCGCAAAGACGCTAGATGAGGCGGAATGGCAGAAGCTGCGCGGCCACGCTGACCGGTTGGCCTTGCGCTATGCGCACCACCAAGCCACCCTACATTCGCGCTATCGCCCCGCTGGGCTGCGTGCCCGCGAGGTTTACGACGCACTGGAAGATGTGCGCTGTCAGTCCATCGGTTCACAAGTACTAGCCGGCGTGGAAAAAAACCTCGAAGCCGCCTGGCTAGATACGCTGGAACGCAATGGCGTGCTGAAGGGCCAATTCCTGCGTACCACCGGCGTGACGCAAGCTGTGGCACTGCTGGCGCGCGAAAAGATGACCGGCCGCCCTCCGCCGCCCGAAGCCGCTTCGCTCATGGCGAAGACGCGCGAGTTCATCGGGCCGCGTACGCTGGCTGCCCTCGGCAAGCTGGGCGATGCCGGCGCCGACCAGGAACGCTACGCTTTCGCCGCCCACGATCTCGTGAAGACGCTCGACTTGGGCTACGAGATTGGCGAAGACGTGGAAGAGAAGCGCAAGACGCGCGAAGCCCAAATGCAGGCCGTGCCCGGTGCCGGCGGCGAAGCACCGATGGCCGAGGCCTTGCGTGTGAAGGAAGGCCAAGGCGTCCTCGAAAACGACGACCCTATCGTGGCCGCAAAGCAGCCGCTGGAATCGCTGGATACAGGCGAAGACGAGCCCGTCGGCAAGCCGACCAAAGACGATGCCAGCGAACGCATGCTCCATCAGGAACTGGTGGATGACAGCGACCACCCGAACCGCAACTACCGCGTGTTCACGCGTGCCCACGACGAAATTGTCGAGGCACGCACACTGGCCGCAGAAGAAGAACTGGGCGAACTGCGCCTGAAGCTGGACCGCGAGTCGCGCGGATTGCAAAGCGTGGTGGCCAAGTTGGCCAATCGGCTCGAGCGCATGCTGCTCACCCAGCAACAACGCCATTGGAAATTCGACTTGGATGAAGGCCTGCTGGATCCGGCGCGCTTGTCGCGCATCATCACGGACCCGCTGTCGTCGCTGTCGTTCAAGGAAGAACAAGAGTCGGATTTCAAGGACACCGTGGTGACCGTGCTGCTGGACAACAGCGGTTCCATGCGCGGACGCCCTATTCTGCTCACCGCGCTCTGCGCGGATGTGCTGGCTCGCACACTCGAGCGTTGCGGTGTGAAGGTGGAGATTCTGGGCTTCACTACCAGCGCTTGGAAGGGCGGCAAGTCTCGCGAGGATTGGTTGAAAGCCGGCGCACGCAGCAACCCAGGCCGACTCGGCGACTTGCGTTACATCATCTACAAAGACGCCGATGCCCCTTGGCGCCGGTCGCGCCGCGACCTGGCGCTGATGCTGCAGGAAGACTTGCTGAAAGAGAACATCGATGGCGAAGCGCTGCTGTGGGCCCATGAGCGCCTGCTGGCGCGCCGCGAACAGCGCCGTGTTTTGATGGTCATCTCCGACGGCGTACCGCTCGACGAAGCGACGCTGTCTGCAAACGCAGGCAGCTTCCTCGAGCAGCATCTCCGCAACGTGGTGAAGTGGATAGAGACGCGCTCATCTGTAGAGCTGGTGGCAATCGGCATCGGCCATGACGTGACGGACTACTATCAGCGTGCAGTAGCCATTGGAGGGCCCGAAGAACTGGGCGCGGCCATGATTGAACAGCTGGCCAGCCTGTTTTTGCCGCGCCAGCGGCACTGGCACGCTAAAGCGAGTTGAGCGGACGAGTTCGGCTGGTGACTAAACGGATCGACAAAGCGGGCGTGATGGACAAGGTGAACGGATGACCACTCTTAATCCTGCCCTGCCGACCACCATGCATGCCGTGTTGCTGAAGGCCCACGGAGGCTACGAACAGCTGGAGGTCCGCGAAGACGTGCCCGTGCCGCAACCGCAGGCCGGTGAGGTGCTCATTCGCATCGCTGCCGCTGGCGTGAATAACACGGACATCAACACGCGCATTGGTTGGTATGCCAAAGAGGTAGGATCAAGCTTGACGGTAGGAGCGAGCTTGCTCGCGACTGTCGGCAGCAAGCTGCCTCCCACAGGAGACTCAGCAGCTGCATCAGAACAGGCAACTGTGGGAGCGAGCTTGCTCGCGACTTCTTCGGAGTCCACTTCCTGGTCTGGCTCGGCTTTTCACTTCCCCCGCATTCAGGGTGCCGATGCCTGCGGGTATATCGTCGCCGTGGGCGCAGGCGTACCGGCCACGCGCATCGGTGAGCGCGTGTTGGTGGACCCTATCCTGCGCAGTGGCCGCTTCGGCAGCGCAGCAGCGCCGGGGTACTTCGGTGCGGATTGCGATGGCGGCTTTGCGCAGTACACCGCGGTGCCAGCAGAAAACGCCTGCCATATTGACAGCCCGTTGTCGGATATCGAGCTCGCCTCGTTTCCGTGCTCTTATCTAGCCGCGGAAACCATGGTGCATCGTGCCGGGGTGCGCGCCGGCGAATGCGTGCTTGTTACAGGGGCCTCTGGTGGCGTGGGCTCGGCGGCGGTGCAACTGGCACGGCGGCGCGGTGCGGAAGTGATTGCGGTCGCATCCAACAGCAAGGCCGAAGGCTTGCGCGCACTGGGTGCCAGTCAAGTCGTCGACCGCGGCGCTTCGCTGGTGGCGATGCTTGGGAAAGATGCCGTCGAGGTCGTCATCGATTGCGTAGGTGGTCCGCAGTTCCCGGAATATCTCGAGTTGCTACGTCCACGCGGCCGCTATGCCGTGGCCGGAGCCATTGGCGGGCCCATCGTGCCGCTAGACCTGCGCACGCTGTATTTGAAAGACCTGCGCTTGCTGGGCTGCACCATCGACGGGCCCGAAGTGTTTCGGCAACTGGTGGGCTACTTGGAGCGGGCTGAAATTCGCCCGCTCGTCTGTGGCACTTGGCCGTTGCGGGACATCGTGGCTGCGCAGGAGACATTCCTGCAGAAGACGCACCTCGGGAAGCTGGTGCTGACGATTTAGTCCTGCGTCACTACTCGGGTATAAGTCCCGATGCACGTCAGCGGCGTTTTCGACACGCGGCAGATGGCAATGCGGTCCGGCGTTTCCGGCATCAGATAGAAGAAGGTGGTGTTGTCCGGCTTCAGCGGCGCACGCTGGCCCGCACAGTCGGGCTTGCCATTGGCGGCAATGGCAGATTTCACGAAGCCCAGTACTTGCTTGGTATTCGCAATGGTCAGCACCGCGTAAGCGCCTTCCATCACTTCTTCGCCGCTCTGTGAAACATAGCTGCCATCGGCGTGGTAGCTGTAGCGCTCACGGCATTTGCCGTCGCCACTCAAAAACTCCCATTCACCCGCCAGAGGGGCTGAAGTGGCAGGGGTGGGCGTTCCTTGTGCGCTAGGCAATGCGATGGTGTCCCAAAACACCACACCGGCGTTCGCGCTGAATTGCGCCATGACCGCGCCACCGCCCTTGAATCGCAGGGGCCAAAAGCCGTGAGCGTTGAAGGGCACCCCCGCCTTGAACTCGCCCTGCAGCAAGCCGCCGTGCGAGGAGGTGAGAATGCCCGCCCCCTGCGCCTTGCCTTCCGTGCATTCGCCCTGCCAGCGGAACGTCGCGCCTTCCACAGTATTAGGGGCGGACACCTGGCAAGCCGTACCGGTAGAAGCGACCCACTCATCCGCGCGGGCAGTCGGAGTAGCGAGCGGCCCGAGCAGCAGCAGGGCACATGGCAGGCGTAGCAGGGACATGAACGGGTCTCCGTGGCGGAAAAACTAGGGTATTGTTTTACTCAGTACTTTGAGTAAAATTGTTCAATATGTTGAGTAAAACGTCAACCCTTGGATTTCAAAGGGATTTATCCCGTTTGTTGGCTGTCCGCTTGGGGGAGCCGCGACGCTTCTTGCAGGCGGTAACGGGCCCGCGGCAGGTTGGGAAGACTACCGCGGTCCGGCAAGCAGCTACAACGGCAGGCTTGTCGACGCACTACGTTTCCCTTGATGAACCCGGCCTCCGTGACGCCGCATGGGTAGCCGGGCAATGGGAAGTCGGTCGTTTAGCTGCCAGGGAAAGCGGTCGAGCCTGCCTCGTGTTGGACGAGGTACAGAAACTGCCGGGCTGGTCGGAAACGGTGAAACGTCTATGGGACGAGGACACCGCCAGCGGGCTCGCGTTGCAAGTCGTAGTGCTGGGCTCGGCTCCATTGCTGCTACAGCGCGGCCTCTCGGAGAGCCTGGCCGGCCGTTTCGAAGTGCTGCCAGCAACGCACTGGTCCTACGCAGAGATGAAAGCGGCGTTCGGCTTCAGTCTCGAGGATTTTCTCTACTTTGGTGGTTACCCGGGAGCCGCTTCACTCATTAACGATCCGGAGCGCTGGCGGCGCTACGTACTCGATTCGCTCGTGGAAACGACGCTTTCTCGCGACGTGCTGCTGCTCACTCGCGTGGACAAGCCCGCGCTGCTACGCCAACTGTTCGAGCTGGGGTGCCGCTACTCCGGGCAGGTGCTGTCTTACAACAAGATGCTCGGTCAATTACAGGATGCCGGCAACGCCACAACGCTGGCGCACTACCTTGGCCTTCTATCCCAGTCGGGGCTGATGTGTGGCCTGCAAAAGTTTGCCGGGCAAGCCGTGCGCAGTCGCGGCTCTATTCCTAAGCTGCAAGTGTTCAATACGGCGTTGCTCAGTGCCATCAATCCGCTGTCGCCCGCAGAAGCGCGCCGTGATGCCGGCGGTTGGGGACACCTAGTGGAATCTGCCGTCGGCGCTCATTTGGTTAACGCGGCGGCGCGTGGTGATTGCGAGGTGTTCTACTGGCGCGAGGCTAACCGTGAAGTGGATTTCGTGGTGCGCCGCGGGCAGGTGGTGGTAGGTATCGAAGTGAAGAGTGGCACCGTGCGTAGTGCCTTGCCCGGGCTCGATGCGTTCCGTAAGGCCTTCCGACCAAAGCACGTGATGCTGGTCGGTAGCGAGGGAGTGCCGCTCGAGGAGTTCCTCACGCGACCCGTCATCGAATGGCTGGTGCCCTAGCGCACCAGCGCGTTTTTTCTCGGCGCCGAACGAAGACGGACACCCTGCTGCGTCACTTCATCGTCGGCATGACGAAGTCGGCGCTTACCGACTTCGGCTCGGGCCAACGCTCCGTCACGGTCTTCAGGCGCGTATAGAAACGCACGCCTTCCGGACCATGCATGTGGTGGTCACCAAACAGAGACGAGCGCCAGCCACCGAAGCTATGGAACGCCATGGGTACCGGAATGGGCACGTTCACACCCACCATGCCCACTTCCACATCGCGCACGAAGGCCTTCGCCACAGCGCCACTCTGCGTAAAGATGACCGTGCCGTTCGCGAACTCATGGCCGTTCACCAAGTCCATCGCGGCAGCGTAGTCCGCAACGCGCACCACGGACAGCACCGGCCCGAAGATTTCATCGCGGTAGACACTCATGTCGGCAGTCACGCGGTCGAACAGCGTGGGGCCCACGTAGTAGCCATCGGGGCGCTCCGCCACTTGTACACCGCGGCCATCGGCGCACAGCGTGGCACCAGCGGCCACACCTGCATCGATATAACCCTGCACGCGCGCCTTCGCAGCTTCAGTCACCAGCGGACCCATATCCACGCCCGGCGCTTCCGGTGCACCCACCTTCAGTTGCGCAATGCGCTTTTCCAAGCGTGCGATGAGGCCATCGGCCGCAGCGTCGCCTACCGCAACCACCACGGAGATAGCCATGCAGCGCTCACCGGCGGAACCGAAGGCCGCGCCCGTGACGGCTTCGCAAGCCGCATCAAGGTCTGCGTCCGGCATGATGACGGCGTGGTTCTTGGCGCCGCCCAGTGCTTGCACACGCTTGCCGTGGGCCACGCCCTGCTGCTGGATGTACTTGGCGATGGGCGTCGAGCCCACGAAGCTGACCGCCGCAATGTGCGGATGCTCGAGGATGGCGTCTACCGCCACCTTGTCGCCCTGCACGACGTTGAACACGCCGGCCGGCAGACCGGCCTGCGCGAGCAAGTCGGCGATGAACAGCGCTGCCGAAGGGTCACGCTCGGAGGGCTTCAGGATGAAAGCGTTGCCGCAGATGAGTGCGATGGGGAACATCCACATGGGCACCATGGCCGGGAAATTGAACGGCGTGATGCCAGCCACCACACCCAGCGGCTGGCGGATGCCGTAGCTGTCCACGCCCGTGCCGACGCTTTCGCTGTACTCGCCCTTCAGCAGATGCGGTGCGCCGCAGGCGAACTCCACCACTTCCATGCCGCGGGTCACTTCGCCTTCCGCGTCCGCCACGGTCTTGCCGTGTTCGGCAGAGATGATCTCAGCGAGCTTGCGGGTGTTCTGGACCAGCAGTTCCTTGAAACGGAACATGACGCGCGACCGGGTGAGCGCGGGCGAGCGACCCCAAGCCTTCTGCGCGGCACGAGCGGCTTGCACGGCGGCGTCGACATCGGCAGGCGTGGCCATGGCCACTTCGCGTACGGCTTTGCCGAGGGCCGGGTTGAACACGGGTACCGTGCGGACAGGCGCCGCCGTGACCACCTGGCCGTTGATGTAGTGATGCACAAGGTTCTGGGTCATCGCTATCGTCCTTTTCAGTGTCAGGCCCGGGCTACCCGGTGGCTGGTTTGTGCCAGTAGCCACTCCCGCACCAGCCGGTAGGCTTCCCGGCGCATGGCGGGGATGGCGTACAGGGTGTGAGTGGCTTCGGCCAGTGAATGGTATTGCAACGCACCCGGGCGAGCGGCGCTGATGAAATTTTCTGTTGTCTGGCAAGGAATCGTTTCGTCCCGACCGGCCGCCAGCAACTGCACCGGGCCCGAAAACGCCGCCAAGGCGGCCAAGGCGCGGCTGCCCGCAGGGCCCCGGGGGGTGGAGCGCCACGCTTTCGGGGAGCCGCTGGCGATGTAGGTGGCCACTGGAGGCCCGTTCAGGATCTCGTCGGGGTAATTTGCGGGTACGCGCAGCCCCAAACCGGCCACCGGGCGTTGCGTGCTGAGTAACAGGGCCAGATAGGCGCCGAAACTGGAGCCGCAGACGTACGGTGGAGTACTAACGTCCAGCCGGTCGTAGGCAGCCAACGCCTGCGCCAGAAACTGCGCAACGGTAAAGTCTTCCACCCTCCCCTCACTGCGCCCGTGGCCCGCAAGGTCGAAGGTCAGGCAGCGGAAGCCGTCGGCCACCAATTGCCGCGCCAAACGCACGTCGTTCGCGTCTTGTGCACCGCCCCAGCCGTGAATGAACAGTACAGCGCCTCGTACTTGGCCGACCGGCTCGAAGGCGCGACATGCCAAGGGCGTACCGTCAAAGTCGATGGTTCCGAGCCTTGGCAGCAAGCTACGTTTTCCCCGCATGGTTTGTTCCGGGCCACTGCCCTAGAATCCATCGGCATTTTACCGACCTTCGTGGTGATGAACGTGACTCGTACTGTTGTTATTACCGGCGCCGCCCAAGGTGTGGGTTTCGCCACCGCTACCCTCCTCGCCCAACAAGGCTGGCACGTGGTCCTCACGGACCTACAGCCGTTGGATGCCGCGCTCGGCAAACTGCGCGCCGCCGGCCATTCGGTAGATGGGCTCTCGGGCGATGTTTCTTCCGAAGCCTTCGTGAAGACGCTGGCGGACCATGTGGCAACGACCCGCGGCGCGGCTGATGCGCTGGTGAACAACGCCGGTATCAGCTTCATTACGCCTGCGGAAGACACCACCGCCGAACAGTGGCAGCGCGTGATGAACGTGAACCTGCTGGGCCCGTTCCTGCTGTGCAAGCACTTGGGCGCACAGATGCTGGAGCGGCGCTCGGGCAGCATCATCAACGTCGCTTCTATTGCTGGTCTCCGGGGCGTTAGCCACCGCAGTGCTTACAACGCCTCGAAGCATGGCTTGATTGGCCTGACGCATACACTGGCCGCCGAATGGGGTGGCCGTGGCGTGCGCGTGAACGCCGTGTGCCCAGGCTGGATCAAGACCGAAATGGACGAAGCGGACCAAGGCCCCGGCAACTACACGGATGCGGACATCAAAAACCGCGTGCCCATGAATCGCTTCGCCAGCCCGCAGGATGTAGCTGCGGCTATCGCTTATCTGGCGGACGCGAAAACCAGCGGCTTCGTGAATGGCGTGAGCCTACCGGTCGACGGCGGCTGGCTGGCGGATGCGAGCTGGGAAACGCTGCGCTTGCGCACGCGCGACTGATGCTTTGTTGTGGGAGCGAGCTTGCTCGCGACATCTAAGAGTCGGGAGCAAGCTCCCTCCTACAAAGCTCGCGACGCTTAGCCGCGCGCGCGACGCACCTGGTAGGCCAAGAGCACTACGACTACCGAAACCACGCTCGCCCAGAACTGGGTCGACAGCGCCGGCGTCAGCACCATGGCGAGCAACACAGCAACCATGGCGCCGATAGCGAAATAGCTGAGGTACGGAAAGCCCCACATGGGCAGCGCCGGCTTGTGGCCGTCAGCATCCGCTTGGCGCCGCAGACGAATCTGCGCCACCGCCATCGCGATATAGATGAACAAAATGATGGCGCCCGAAGCGTTCACCAGGAAAGTGAACACGCTTTCCGAAGCTGCCTGCGCGTAGAGGCCTAGAAAACCTGCCGCCGCACCGAGCAACACCGAACGTGAAGGGACTTTCTGCGCATTCGTCTTGACGAGCCAACGCGGCGCATCGCCCTTCTCTGCCAAGACGAACAACACCCGCGAGCAGATATAAAAGCACGAGTTCAAGCAAGACAGCACGGCTGTCAGGATGATGAAGCTCATGATTTGGCTGGCGCCCGGAATGCCCATGACTTCCAAGGCATGCGTGAACGGCGATTCGGGCGCGTGGATGTCAGTCCACGGCACCACCGCCAGAATGAAAGTCAGCGACAGCACGTAGAACAGCATGATGCGGCTGATCACACTGGATGTCATTCGCGCCACCGCCTTCGCCGGTTCGGTCGATTCCGCCGCGGCAATGGTGACGATTTCCGCACCCATCATGGAGAAGATGACGGTAGTGACGGCGGCCAACACTGCCACCCAGCCCATGGGCGCGAAACCGCCGTGCGATACGAGGTTGCTGAGCGTGTTGCCGTTGGGTGAAGTGAAACCGAAAGCGTAAGCAGCAGCCACCAGCACGAAGGCGAGGATGGCGCCCACCTTGATGGACGAAAACCAGAACTCGAACTCGCCGTAAGAGCGTGCCGACATCAAGTTCACGCCGGTCATCAACAACATGAGGATGCCGCCGGTTTGCAGCTGCGTTAGTGCGATGAAGCCCAGATCGTCATGAAGAATTTTGGCGCCGGCAATCGCTTCAATGGGGATGACGATGCCCCAGAAGTACCAATAGAGCCAGCCGATGGAAAAACCCGCCCAGTTACCGAGGCCCGCGCGCGCGAATTCCGTGAACGAGCGGACGCCCTGCATGGACACAGCCATCTCGCCAAGCATGCGCATGACGAGCAGGATGAGCAGACCCGTGATGGCGTAGCTGACTACCACCGCAGGCCCAGCCGTGGCAATGGCCGAACTGCTGCCCACGAAAAGCCCGGCACCGATGATGCCGCCAATGGTGATCATGAACATGTGTCGCGGCTGTAGCGAGCGGCTCAGCGCGTTGTCGTTCTTGGTATCCATGGCGGTACCCTCCCCTTCAGTATTTTTCTAGTTGCTCGAACTCAGCGCCGGCAGACCCACGGTCCGCCGACGCCAGCCGTCACCCTTCACTGCACTCAGGCCTTGGTCGGCGTCTCCCGCGCAACCACCCGGTTGATATGCCACTGCTGCAGGATGGACAAGCCAGTGTTGGTAATCCAGTAGAGCAACAAGCCCGACGGGAACCAAGCCATGGTGACCGCCATGACCAAGGGCATGAACGCAAACACCTTGGCCTGGATGGGATCCGCAGGCGCCGGGTTCAGTTTGAACTGCAGGAACATGGCACCGGCCATGACTATCGGCAGAATGTAATACGGGTCCATCGACGAGAGGTCGTTCAGCCAGCCGTAGAACGGCGCCTGACGCATCTCGACGCTTTCCATCAGCACCCAATAGAACGCGATGAAGAAGGGAATTTGCACCAGCATGGGCAAGCAGCCAGCGACGGGGTTGACCTTCTCGCGCTTGTACAACTCCATCATCTGCTTGCCGAGTTCTTCGCGGTTGTCCGCGTAGCGTTCTTGCAATGCCTTCATGCGCGGCTGGATGTTGCGCATGCGTGCCATGCTGCGGCCACTGGTTTCGGCAAGCTTGTAGAACACCAACTTGATGAGCAGCGTTACCAAGATGATGGTCAGGCCCCAGTTCGACACGAAGCCGTGCACGAAGCGAAGCACGTGGAACAGCGGCGTGGAGATGATGTAAAGACGCCCGAAGTCGACCGTGCGCTCCAGTTCAGGCGCGGTGGCCTGCAACTGGTCATGCAGTTTGGGGCCCATGTAGAGTTGTTGCTGCAACTTCGCCGTAGTGCCAGGCGCCACGCTACGCGACGGGCCTTGGGCTTGCAGCATGGCGTCATCGCCATTCACATGCAGTGAGTAACTCCAGGCTTCATCGCCGGGAGGCACGATAGCGGTGACAAAATAGTGCTGCATGGCGGCGAACCAGCCGCCCTTGATCTGCTGCTGGAATTTACGGGCTTCATCGTCGTCTACCTTCAGCTTGCGGTACTTCTCGCCGTCCCAAACGGCCGGGCCACGGTACGCATAGGTTTCCGGGTTGAACATGCTGCTCTTCACCGGTGCGGCGCGGCGGAGAATCTGCGAATACGGCGCAATGTTCACAGCAGCAGTCGAAGCGTTCTGAACTTCGCTTTCTACGGCAACAGCATATTGGCCACGCTTGAAGACGTACGTGCGCATCACCGTCAGGCCAGCGCCGTCGGTCCAGGTGAGCGGCACGCGCAGTTCGTTCTCGCCATCCGCCAAGCGGTAATTCGTGTTTTGCGCCGTGAACACCGCCAAGTGGCTGGGTTCCGGCTTACCGAGCGCAGCGGCACCCGTCGCCAAACCGCCTTGGTGAACGTAGCGGGTGGTATCGCTGGTGTTATCGAACAGCCGGACCTTCACGTCCGGGTCCTTCTTGTGCAGCGGGTAGTCCGGCAGGTCCAGCCCCACCAAATCGCCACCACGAGTGGACACGGTCAGGTCCAGCACGTCCGTCTTCACATGAATAAGCGTCGGGGCCGGCTCTGCGACCACTGCTACAGCCAGAGGGGCTGCGGCTGCGGTAAGGGCGGCCGCTTCAGCACCGGGGGCGGGCGCAGCAGGCGCTGTCGGAGCGGGTACACCCGCAGGCGCCGTCGGCACGGTCGGCACGGACTGCGCGAAGGCGTCCGTGGTCGGCGCGTTACCGGTAGCCGCCACTTCCACGGGAGCAGCGGGGTGGTCCTTCTGCCAGGCCGTGTAGTTCATGAACAGCAGGGAGACCAAGGCCGCCCAGAGGAAGGGGCGGAGGTTTTCTAACGACGGCATGGTTGGGGTGACCCGAAAAAATACGGAAAAGTGGCGCGAAGGTTACCGCAGTTAGCGGTGGGGTTCACGCTTCTGGGGCACCGGGTCGTAACCGCCGGTGCAGAAGGGGTGACAACGGCCGAGGCGACGCAAGCTTAGCCACCCGCCGCGGAGCGCGCCGTGGGTCTGCAAAGCCTCCAAGGCGTACGCCGAGCAGGTGGGGTGAAAACGGCACGTGGAGCCACCTTTCAGCGGACTTAAAGCTACTTGGTAGCCCCGCACCAGGCGCCCCAGCAACCAAGCGGCCGGGGAGGGTGGTTGCGCCGGGGGGACTGGTTCGCTCACTGGGAGCCCGACGGACCCGATGGGCTCGGGGCTTCCGGCGGACGCCGCGAGGTCGTCGCTAGCTGCCGAAACAGGCGCTCCAAGCTGGAAACGATGTCCGCATTGGCGGCATCGCGAACGCCGGGGCGGGCATTTACCACCACGTCCAAACCCGCCAGAGGGTGCTGGCATTCACGGAAGGTGTTACGGATGACGCGGCGGACCAAGTTACGGCGGACAGCGTTGCCGCACGACTTGATGCTGACCGCCATTCCCAGACGCGCCTGCGGCAGACCGTTGGAGAGGACAATGACGCCGAACAGGGAATCGCCTTTGCGGCGCCCGCCCTTATAGGCAGCTTCAAACTGTTTGCCCGCAACCAGCCGTTGCGCTGGCTTGAACAGCAGGCGCGGCTTACCCGGGGTGGGGCTTTGGGGTTCCATGGGAGGATTATGGGCCTGAAGAACAGGCAGCGGCCACATCAGGCCACACTAGCGTTGGCAACGCGGCGAGAGTGCGGCGATGCCTTTTAAGCTGGACTTTAGAACTGGAGTAGGGCTGAAACGCAATGGCGCACAGCCCCAGCCAAAGCTTGGCCTTATGGGCAGAGCTTCGCGCGGCCCTTGGCGCGGCGACGAGCCAGCAGCTGGCGGCCCTTCTTGGTGGCCATGCGGGCACGGAAACCGTGCGTACGGGCGCGACGGACTTTGCTGGGCTGGTATGTACGCTTCATAGATCAGTTCCGGTGCAGGTTTCCCCACTCCCGGCCTGTAGACAAGTGGCAAGGCCGCCCAAGATAGCGCTGCAACCTCTTGATGTCAATCTGCGCGGTTCAGGTATCCTTCGCGCTTTAGGGAAGGATGAAACCGTGGGGCCTAGCCGTTTGTGGAGCCATTGCCTGCGCGCGCTGGAGGCGGAAGTCTCGTCGGCGCTATTTGGCATGTGGCTGCGCCCCTTGCAGGCCACGGAGACAGAAGGCCGTCTGCGGCTCTATGCGCCAAACCAGTTTGTCATCGACTGGGTCAAGGAAAACGCGCTAGCGCGAATTGTCGAGTTGGCCGCGGAACTCACTTCCACTCCTGTTGAAGTCCATTTCGAGATTGGCAGTCGCCCAGCGGCGGTCACTCCGGGGACGTCGGCGGAAACAGGTAACGCCGGTGCCGGTAGCTCGGGTACTGGTAACTCAGGCAGCGGCAACACCGGCTCTGGCAACACTGGCTCTGGCATGCCGGTGCCTACAGGACGCGCATTGGATGGCCTGGGCCAACCGCCGCAGCCCTTCGGCAAGGGTAGAAAAGCACCGCAGCCCATTGGTGCGCGCATCAATCCGGAGTTCACCTTCGACAACTTCGTCGAAGGCAAGAGCAACCAGATGGCTCGTGCCGCTGCGCTGCAAGTAGCGGAAAATCCTGGCCGCGCATACAACCCACTGTTTTTGTATGGCGGCGTCGGCCTTGGCAAAACACACTTGATGCACGCCGTCGCCAACCAGATTCGCGCGTCCCGGCCAGGGGCCCGTGTAGCGTACGTTCACAGTGAAGGCTTCGTCGGTGACATGGTGCGTGCCTTGCAGCACAACACCATCAACGAATTCAAACAGGCCTACCGTACGGTAGATGCTTTGATGATCGACGACATCCAGTTCTTCGCCGGCAAAGACCGCAGCCAAGAAGAGTTCTTTCACACCTTCAACGCACTGCTTGAAGGCCAACAGCAAGTCATCCTCACTTGCGACCGTTACCCGAAAGAAGTCGTCGGGCTGGAAGAAAGGCTGAAAAGCCGCTTTGGCTGGGGGCTTACCGTAGCCATTGAACCGCCGGAGCTCGAGACCTGCGTAGCCATCTTGATGAGCAAAGCGCAGCAGGCGAGGGTGGATTTACCCGAAGAAGTAGCGTTTTTCATTGCTAAGCGTATCCGCAGCAACGTTCGTGAACTTGAAGGCGCGTTACGTCGTGTGGTCGCGAACTCGCAGTTCACGGGGCGTCCCATCACGGTGGATTTCACCAAGGAAGCCTTGAAGGACTTGTTGGCGCTTCAGGAAAAACTGATCACGGTGGAGAACATTCAAAAGACCGTGGCCGACTACTTCAAGCTGCGCGTTGCGGACTTGCTCAGCCATCGTCGTAGCCGGAGCATTGCCCGCCCACGCCAGGTAGCCATGGCTTTGGCCAAGGAATTGACCAACCACTCCCTGCCAGAGATTGGTGATGCGTTCGGCGGACGGGACCACACCACGGTGATGCACGCCTGCAAACGCGTGAAAGAATTGCGTGAAACAGAAACCCGCGTCGCCGAGGACTTTCAAAATCTCTTGCGTACACTCACTGGCTGAGAGGCGCAGGGTTGTGGATAAGTCTGTGGAAAAACCGGGGACGAATTGTGCACTTGGAGTGGTGCAGCAGACAGTGGCAAGATAGGCCATGGTTCATCCACATCTCATCCACAGGATGCGCGCTGGATGCCAGAGGGTTTTCCAAAGCTTTATGCTTTGTACAAGTTTTTGATTTATAGACGCTTTTTTCATTCGCTAACAGAAAAGCGTCGCCTTAGTAATAACAACAACTCTTTATCTTCAATATCAAATCCTAGATATAGAAGAGCGGAGCCGGACCGAACACATAGGTGGCCAGATGAAGTTTTCCGCGGAACGTGAGCAGATCCTGGGTCCCCTCCAGTCCGTCATGGGCGTGGTGGAACGGCGTCAGACCATGCCCATCCTGGCCAATGTGCTGGTGGTGGTTCGTGATGGCACCTTCGCTGTGACTGCCACAGACCTCGAGGTCGAGTTGGTGGCCCGGGGTGGCGTGAAGGTTGATCGCGAAGGCGACATCACCGTTCCGGGGCGCAAGTTCCTGGATATCGTGAAAGCATTGCCTGCTGGCCTGCCGGTTACCGTGGAACTGAAAGCGGACAAAGTGGAAGTGAAGTGCGGCCGTAGCCGGTTCACGCTGTCCTCGTTGCCCGCCACGGAATATCCGACGGTTGAGGAAATCAACGCGACGCAGACGTTGGAACTCGGACAAGCGGAACTGAAGCGTTTGCTGGAAAAGTGCAGCTTCAGCATGGCGCACCAGGACGTTCGTTATTACCTCAATGGCTTGTTGCTGGAGACAGACGGCAAGATGGTGCGCACGGTAGCTACCGACGGTCACCGTTTGGCACTTTGCGAACTGGAACTGGCCAAGCCGGCTGGTAGCGGCGGGGCACAGCAGGTCATCGTTCCGCGTAAGGGCGTTTTGGAATTGGCCCGCCTCATTGGTGGCGAGGGCGACGTGTTGGTGCAAGTGGGCGCTAACCACATCCGCGTCCAAATCGGCGATATCCGGTTTACCTCGAAGCTCATCGATGGGCGTTTCCCAGAGTACGGGCGCGTCATTCCCGCGAACCCGAAGTACGTGGTGCGCTCCGGGCGTGACGAATTGCGCGGTGCTTTGCAGCGTATGGCCATCCTTTCCAACGAGAAATACCGCGGCATTCGCTTGGCGCTGGGTTCGAATCTGCTAACGCTGCAGGCACACAACCCGGAGCAAGAAGAGGCCGAAGAAGAGCTCGAGGTGGTGTTCGCGGGCGAAGGTTTCGAAGTAGGGTTTAACGTGAATTACCTGCTGGATGCCTTGGCCGCCATCGATGGCGCGGAGGTGGAATTGGGCCTGACGGACGCCAATTCCAGCTGCTTGGTGCGTGCACCCGGCTCGAGCGCACAGCGCTATGTCGTGATGCCAATGCGGCTCTAAGCCGCATTGGTTCAGCGGCATGGCATTTAGGCTGCGTCCATGCCGCTAGTTTCTTTGCAGTTGGAACGCTTCCGCTGCATTCACGAAGCCACGCTTAGCTTCGACAGCCGCTACAACCTCATTGTTGGCGCCAATGCCTCGGGTAAGACCAGTCTTCTCGAGGCGTTGTATTTTCTGGGCCGCGGTCGTTCGTTCCGCACCCGTCGTTTGGACCGTGTCATCCAACAGGGGCAAGCGGACTTCTTGGCCGTAGGCAAGGTGACCAACGCACCGGTGACCACGACCTTGGGGCTGCGGGGTACTCGTGGCGCCACGGAAATTCGCGTCGGTGGCGTTGCGGCTACCAGTGCTGCTGAGTTGGCCCTGCACTTCCCGCCTCAAGTCATTGACCCCGACGTTCATAAGTTGCTGGAGGAGGGTCCCACCCGCCGTCGCCGGTTCCTGGACTGGGGAGTGTTCCACGTGGAACCTTTCTTCATGGATGCCTGGCAGCGTTACCACCGCGCTCTGCGCCAAAGAACCGCAGCGCTCAGGGTCGGCGCGGCAGGTGGATTGGGCGCTTGGAACGCTGAATTGGCCATCGCGGGTGAATTGTTGGCAGAACGTAGGGGCGCGTACCTCGACTTGCTAGGGCCTTTTGTGACCGACATTGGCCAACGGTTGCTGCAGATGAAGGTGGAGCTTGCCTATCACCGAGGCTGGGCCGCAGGCGTGCCTTATGCGCAGGCGCTGGAGGAGGGTGGGGAGAGGGACCAACGCTATGGAATCACCCACCTCGGTCCGCACCGCGCTGATATTGGGGTGAGGGTGGATGGGTTGGCCGCCAAAGAGCGGGTGTCTCGTGGTCAGCAGAAGTTGTTGGCCGCAGGGCTCATCTTGGCTCAAGTGGCGCTGCAGGAAACCTATACCGCCGGGCGAACGGCACTTTTGCTGGACGACCCCGCCGCGGAACTGGACCCGGAGAACCTGGGGAGGTTCGTAGAGGTAGTGCGAACCCTGCCAGTGCAGTTGTTTGTGACTTCCCTGCGCCAGGATTTGCCGGGGTTCGGGGTTCCTGGCGCCATGTTCCACGTGGAACGTGGGGCGGTTCGCGTAGCCTAAGTTTCCCTGAGGTCGCCTAAGGTCGGCTGGGGTTTGCCTAAGGTTGGCTTAAGGCGGGCCGAGTTCCCTCGATTTTATCCGAGATTGCCCATGCCCGACTTTGTTGGCGGTGGGTGGTGATGTTCCACGTGGAACATTCACTATTAGGCTCATGGAACCTGTAGCCATGCGCGCCATCCAAAGTAAGATATTTGGGTCGTGGCTATTGCCAGTGCCATCTCCCATGCCATTGTCGGCCGACCATCCCTGTAAGGACTTCGCCTTGTTCCAGCCTCGCATCCGATTCATTGCTGCTTGCACCTCTCTGGTGCTGGCATCCGTTAGCGTTCCTTTCGCATCTGCGGCCGGAAGCTCCCCCGGGAAAATACAGGCCGCAGAGCTACCGACCGCTTCGGGAACCGAACTGGATTCCACACTTCCTGTGGAAGTGGAAAGCACCGGCCGCAAGGAAGTGGGGGCGGCAGGCGATGGGTGGTACGCCCGCTATCTTCGTGCTCCGCAAACGGTGGACTGCCTCGGCAATGCGGGTACCCAGTGCCGTGAGCAGCGCCTCGAGGTGACGAGTGAGGCCAAGACGGACCTCATCTGCAAGACGCTGGTTCCCTTGGCTGATGGCACGAACGACGAGCGCTCGGTCATGCTGCCTGCTGGCCGCACCAAGACGGTGGCAGAGGCCTTCCTGCCCACGGACCAGACGCTGAAGCTGCGAACCGTTTCTTGCAGCATTTTGCCTGCGCCCCCGGCGCTGGACCCGGCACCGCCCGCCGGTTGTCGTCCGGAAATAACGGCTGGGCCGGGGGTTGAGGCCTTCTACCCAGACGTGTCGCGCCGCTTGCAGCAAGAAGGCCCGGTAACGGTCTATTTCCGTTTGGACCAAGCGGAAGGCCAAGCCATGCAGATTCAGGTGGGGCAGAGCAGTTTGTCGCCTGAACTGGACCAAGCTGCCATGCTCTACATTGCCAACCAAACCTTCAAAGTGGCGTGCCCGGGGAACCAGTTCCGGCTGCGGGTGCGCTTCAAGTTGCAGGACGAAGTGCCCGCGCCGTGATTGACCTTTATTACTGGCCAACCCCGAACGGCTGGAAGATCTCCATTGCCTTGGAAGAGATGGGGCTGCCCTATCGGGTAGTTCCGGTGGATATTGGTGCCGGCGACCAATTCAAGCCGGAATTCCTGGAAATCTCGCCGAACAATCGCATGCCCGCCTTGGTAGACCATGCGCCTGAAGGTGGTGGCGACCCTGTCCGGATTTTCGAATCTGGCGCCATCCTCCTCTATCTTGCCGATAAAAGTGGCCAATTTCTTCCAAAAGACCTCCGGGGCCGCACTAGCGCAACGCAGTGGCTGATGTGGCAGATGGGTGGCCTAGGGCCCATGTTCGGTCAGGATGGGCACTTCAAGCTCTACGCCCCGGAAAAGCTTCCTTATGCCATCGACCGCTACGACCGCGAGTGTCGCCGGCTGCTAGGGGTGATGGATGGGCAGTTGCGAGCTACTCAAGATTGTCTGGCTGGTGCGTATTCCATTGCCGATATGGCCGTGTTCCCGTGGATAGTGACGGCCAAGCGCCGCGACATCGACTTGGCTGCCTACCCGGCGGTACAGAGTTGGTTCACGCGGCTGCGGGCTCGGCCGGCGGTTCAGCGCGGAATGGAACTGTTGAAGGGCCAACGGAACAACGCCGCCGTCGATGACCCGAAAGCACGAGAGATTCTGTTCGGCGTGAGGCCAACACCATGAGTTCGGTAGAGTTCTTCTTCGACCTCTCCAGCCCCTGGACCTACTTGGCGTTCGTGAACCTGCAACCCGTGCTGCAACGGACCGGCGCCACCGCGGTGTACCGCCCCATTCTCGTGGGCGGTGTCTTCAACGCAGTGAACCCCGGTATGTACGCCGCGCGGGAAGACGCCAACAACCGGCGCGTGAAGCAAGCATTTCGGGTGATGCATGACTGGGCGGAACTGAGCGGCGTGGCGCTGCGGTTTCCTTCGCAGTGGCATCCGGCGCGCAGCGTGCTGGCCATGCGAATGGCGGCGGCGCTAGAGGCGGACCAGATAGGCCTGCAGCGGTTTGCCGCCGAGGCGTTTGCCGCTTATTTCCTTCGCGAAGAAAACCTCGACGACCCTGCCGTGTTGGCGGCTGCGGCCACGGCCGCGGCGCTGGATGGCGGCGCTTTGCTCGCCGCGGCTGCGATGGACCCGGTGAAGGCAAGGCTGCGCAGCAACACCGAAGAACTCATCGAGCGCGGTGGGTTCGGGTCGCCGTCGATGTTTGTTGGCGGCAAGCTCTTCTTCGGAAATGACCAGCTACCGGTGGTGGAACAAGAGTTGCTTCGGTCTGCGGATTGAATTGAAAAAACCAATAAAAAACAGACGTTTAAATATTCAATCACTGCGCTCGCTGCGGTCCGCTACATCATTGCATTGGCTGGCATAGGCCTCCAGCACGCGGCGCAACAAACGGTGGACCGGCAACTTTGTCTGCGCCGCCTCCAGCCGGAAAAACTCCGCTGCCTCGCGGCTAAGTGCACACGTCACCTGCACGCTGTCTTCACGCGGGACCAGTTCGCGGGGGTGGGGCAGGGTGTCCTGCACTACCCGCAAACGCCCGCGGGGCTCAGCCGACAAGGCCGTTCTGCGCTTCATAGAAGTGCCTCCCTTTCTTCCAGTAGCCCGCCGAAAGCAAAGTGATGCGGCCCTCCAGATAGTGGAACCGCACGGTAAGCACCAACCCGCCCACTCGTCCAAGGCAAAAGCAGCGGGGTTCCTGGTCGGTGTGGGCACCGTCCGCTACCAACACGCGGCGCGTGTCGAAGAAGGCCCATTGAGCGTCATCGAACGCAACGCCGTGCTGTCGGACGTTGGCGGCCTCGTGCCAGCCGTCCCACTCGAAAGTTCCGGTCATCATCAGCCCTCCTTGGCGATGTTGCTGCTGCCGCAACCGGTAGTCGGTGCGTAGCCAAAGCATTGCGCAGCATGGGCCAGGAAGGAAGCCGAGTATCAGGCGATAGCGCACGAAACAGCGCTGTAGCGCGGTAGAGCCGAACAAATTTCAACGACTACCGCGTGAAAAGGCCCAACCCGCCCGGGCGTCCCCGGGTCTAGCCTCGGTCTAGCCTCGGTTTAGCACGGGGCCTGAACGGGCGTGTTGGCAAATTCACACGGGGATGGCAGCGCCATTGACGAGTCGCGCGTCATCACTGCAGAGGAACAGGATGACCCGCGCAATTTCCTCAGGCGTCGGCCACTCAGCGTGGTTGGCATCTGGCATGGCAGCGCGGTTCGGGGCCGTGTTGATGATGCTCGGCAAAACCGAGTTGGCGCGCACGCCGGTGCCCTTCAGATTGGCGGCGGCCGAATCCACCATGGCGACGGCCGCGGCTTTCGAAGCAACATACTCCGCAGCCGAAGCCACGTGCTGGACCGCGGCAACCGCGGCGATGTTGACGATGGCGCCACGACGCTGAGCAAGCAAGGTTGGCACTACAGTGCGTAACAAACGGTAACCGGACCGCAGGTTCAGCGCGAGCATCTTGTCTAGCGCATCCGCCGGCATCTCCCAAGGAGGGGAACCGGCTGCGTACCCACCAATAGCATTCACGACAGCGTCGAGTTGGCCATGGCGCGCAACGACGTCTGTGATGAAAGACTGCAGAACGGCTTCATCGAGCACATCGACCACATGCCCTTCAAGACGATGGCTGCTTTCGGCCGCGGCTAGTTGCAGCGCGTCGAACTCTGCTTGGCCGCGATAGGTGACCAGCACCGTCGCTCCCTCCGCCAGAAAGGCAAGACTGACGGCCTTGCCCAACCCGCCGGTACCGCCTGCTACCACGACCACTTGGCTGTTGAAACGTTGCTGCATGAGGTGCTCCGCGAAGAAGGCTAGTGATGGGTGGGTTCGAGTGTGAAGCCGAGCAAGGGTAGCCAACACGCGCTGGCGACTAGCATTGCTCAGAGGCCCCAAGATTCGCCAGTGGCTACCTGTCCGCCAGGCGGAATACCAATGGCAGCACGGACCTCGTCCAGGGGTTGCGCCAATAAGCTCAACCAGTCCCATTGGGCCGAGTAAATATCGATCTTGGTTTGCGCTCCACGCGCGGCGGCCGTAGCCATCATCTCCGGGTCAAGGTGCGAGTGCACCGGCTCGAACACCCCGAGCTTGATACCTTGGTGCCACTGCAACAGCACCACGGCCAACCAACCGATACCCGCCGAAGCATTCGCCGCATTGAAGACGGCGGTGTAAACCTCGCCTTGCGGGGTGGTGTTGTAGCCAGAGAGCACATGGTGAACATCGTGGGAGCCGAGGAACTCGACGGGTAACGGTGACCCTGGTGTCCCCGGAACGTCAAAGTGGGCATCGTTGTAGAACGCGCGCATTTCGGCGCCTAACGACCCCGCCGGTGCATCTTGCATCAATTGGTGATAGCGCTCGATCATTGCCGGACGGGTTATGGAGGCTAGATCGTGTCGCTCCATATGGGCGTCGATGACACCACGCTCGACAGCAATACGCTCAGACAAGAAGCGCCGGAACACGTCTGCCTTCGCAGCAGCAGCATTCTGGTTGGCAATTTGTTCCAGGTTCGCGGCCAAGTGGTCATCGCAGTCCAAAGCGTTCGCAATCCACCGAGCAGTTTGTACGGCGACTGGGTCGGGCTCCGGCGAAAACATCGCTACCAGCAAACCCGCATGCACGGCTTCTAGACGGTCTTTTTCCGTTTTGAGAGCCGCACGGATTGTCGCGAGTGCAGCTTGACCGTCGGGCCAGGGCTCATCGGCACCGAGCAGTGACGAGAAATTGAGAGAGTGACTGAAGCCGTGGCAGCCGGCACAGCCGAGCAGCCCTGCAAATTTCTTAACTAATTCCGCTCGATCGCCCTCGAAGGGCCGGCTGCCGTTGGCTGTCGCGACCAGCCGCATAACCCCAACGTATGCAAGACGTACTTCAGGCGTTCCAAATACCAACAAGGCCATGGTCACACTCTCTACATCTGCAATAAACTACACCCGCAGACTGCCACCGAAGCAGCACTAACAGGGCTTTCACAGGGCGTTCGATTGCGCGAAACACAATCGTGCGACGATAGCGGTGCGTGCTTGTTATCGCAACCACTTACTGCGTCCTCAGAAAAAGGCTGCTAGCCCATGTTCATGCGTCCCATTAGTGTCCCGGTGTCTTTTTTTGGAATGGTGCTGGGGTTGGTCGGGCTTGGCGACTGCTGGCGCGTTGCCACGTTGGTCTGGGGGATGCCGGCGCAGATTGCCCAAGGCGTCATGTTGCTTAGCTTCGCGCTATGGACAGTATTGATGCTGTTCTATATCGGCAAGTGGCTGCTGAACCGCGCTGAAGCATTGGCTGAATGGCACGATCCACTGCAGAGTTGTTTTGTCGGGCTAGCGGCGGTTGCGACGCTGTTGGCTGGCATCGCCATAGCGCCACTCCATCATTCGCTGGCTTTTATGCTGTTCGTCGTGGGTGCCACGAGCCAGCTTGCCTATGCCATTTATTTCACCGGACGCTTGTGGCGTGGTGAGCGCGCCGTGGGCACCATATCTGCGGCGCTCTATCTTCCGACGGTCGCAGGCAATTTTGTCAGCGCATTCTGTGCAGGGTATTTCGGTCATCCAGATGTCGGAGTGCTCTTTCTGGGCGCCGGGTTCGCCAGCTGGCTTTCGTTGGAGTCTGTCATCACCCACCGTCTTGCCCATCACGCCACGCTACCTGCACCGATGAGGCCCACTTTGGGCATCATGCTCGCCCCTCCTGCGGTAGGCTGCGTAGGGTACTTGTTTGTCACGGGTGGCCTTGGTGGCGGTCCCGCGGACCTGTTCGCGCAACTATTGCTGGGTTATGCGTTGCTGCAATTTGCTTTCCTGGCAGGTCTGTTGCGCTGGATTACTCGGCAGCCCTTCATGGCCTCTTATTGGGCGTTCAGCTTCGGCGTCACTGCGCTGGCTTTCGACAGCATCGTGTTCGTGCTGCGCGGACAGAAAGGTTTCATGGAATGGTTGTCGGTAGGGCTGTTCGGCTTAGCGAACCTTTTGATTGCGACGCTGGTGGCTCTAACCCTCTGGCGGTTGCTGACCGGTAAACTTCTGCCGCCGCCAATCCTTCAGCCGAACTAGTACGGCTGCGTACTCTTCCGTCCGTTGTGCCACGGCATACCGTGGCAAGATAATGGTCGGTCGTAGCGGCCACTAATGCAGGGTTCCTGCAGACACCCGCCGCAGGGCGCACCGCAGTATTTTTATTTCCTTTTCAGTAGGTACTCCACCATGCATCGTCGCGTCGTTCTTGCCCAGCGCCCCGTCGGCGTTCCCACGCTTGATTCGTTCCGCCTTGAGGATGGTCCCGTGCCCACGGCGGGCGACGGCGAAGTGCTCTTGCAGACGCTTTACCTCTCGCTGGACCCCTACATGCGTGGTCGCATGAGCGATGGGCCGTCCTACGCCGAACCGGTAGCAGTCGGCGGCGTGATGGTCGGCGGCACCGTTAGCCGCGTACTGGAATCGAAGGCTGCTGGCTTTCAGGTGGGCGACGTGGTGCTCGGAAACACGGGTTGGCAAACCCATGCGGTGATGAAGCCGGGGGCCACGCCCATGAACTCGTTAGTGAAACTGGACCCGAAGCTGGCCCCGGCTTCCTGGTCGCTGGGCGTGCTCGGCATGCCCGGCTTGACGGCCTATGTTGGCTTGCTCGATCTGGGCCAGCCCAAAGCCGGCGAAACCGTGGTCGTGGCTTCTGCCACGGGCCCAGTGGGTGCCACCGTGGGGCAGATTGCCAAGCTGAAAGGCTGCCGTGTGGTCGGCATTGCCGGTGGCGCTGCGAAGTGCGACTTCGCCGTGAAGGAGCTCGGCTTCGATGCCTGCATCGACCACCATCGCGAGGACCTCGCCGCCGCTCTGGGCGAAGCCTGCCCGAAGGGCATCGACGTCTACTTCGAGAACGTGGGCGGCAAGGTGCTGCAAGCGGTGGTGCCGTTGTTCAATACCGGCGCCCGCATGCCCGTCTGTGGCGTCATCGCTTGGTACAACCTCACCCGTTTGCCGGAAGGCCCGGACCTCACCCCTGTTCTAATGCGCAACATCCTGACCAAGCGCTTGAAAGTACAAGGCTTTATCGTTTCCGACCACTACGACCGGCTGGGCGCATTCCACCGCGACATGGCCGGTTGGGTGCATGCGGGCCAAGTGAAGTACCGCGAAGACCTGACCTTGGGATTGGAGAACGCCCCGGCGGCATTCCTCGGCCTGTTGAAGGGCAGCAACTTCGGCAAGGTAGTCGTGCAGGTGGCGGAGTAGGCTTATTTCAGCTGTTTCATAGTGGTGGCGCAGGAATTCTTCGACTGCGTTAAAGTAATACTCTGCCTAAAAGGAGTATTACTTTGGCTCACAAGCTCACTACCAAGGGGCAGGTCACCGTGCCGTTGAAAGTACGTCACCATTTGGGCATTGCGCCTGGCGACGCCGTGGACTTTCGCATTGCCGCGGACGGCTCCGTCCAAGTGGTACCAGCGTCGGCCACGTCCGTCGCGGCGCCACCCGACCGCTTCGGCGCACTGCAAGGACGCGCCACGGTCAAATTGTCTACGGAAGAAATCATGGCCTTGACCCGTGGCCCCGGCGCAGTTCCGGGAGACGGCTAATGACGCTGGTTGACACGAACGTGCTGCTGGACGTCCTGCAAGGTGACGTCGTCTGGGCTGACTGGTCCCGAGCTGCGTTGAACCTCGCTGCGGCTCAGGACACCTTGTTCATCAACCCGCTGGTCTACGCGGAACTGTCGCTCGCCTTTGTCCGCATCGAAGAATTGGAAGCCGTGGTTCACGAGGCGGGCCTCGAGTACCGCGAGTTGCCGAAGGAAGCTCTCTTCCTCGGTGCGAAAGCCTTTCAGGCGTATCGTCGTGGGCAGTCTTCGAGAACCCGCGTACTGCCGGATTTCCTGATTGGTGCGCATGCTGCGGTTACCGGCGCCGCCCTGCTGACACGCGACCGCCGCACCTACCGAACATGGTTCCCAACGGTGCGACTGATAGCCCCCGAGATGGGCTGACGCCGCCCTTGCACCCCCGTATCATCGGCAGATGTCCGCCACGCCTCACCCCGCCGCGCTCGCTTTGAAACTGGAAGGGGTGGAGCAGCGGGTGGGGGCCGCTATCCACCTGTACCCCTTGAACCTGGAACTGGTGCCGGGACAGTTGAACGTGCTGCTCGGTGCCACGCTCGCCGGCAAGACGTCGCTGCTGCGCCTAATGGCCGGGCTGGATGCGCCCACCGCTGGGCGAATTCATGAGGGTAGCCGTGGCGCTTGGCGCGACGTGACTGGCCTGCCCGTGCGGCAGCGCGACCTGGCCATGGTCTATCAGCAGTTCATCAACTACCCGTCTTTGAGTGTTCGCGAAAACATTGCTTCGCCGCTGCGGCTGCGGGGCGTCGCGAAGGGCGAACTGGAACAGCGGGTAGCGACCATTGCGGAACAGTTGCGGCTGACGCCGTTTCTCGACCGACGTCCGGCGGAACTTTCCGGCGGGCAGCAACAGCGAACCGCCTTGGCGCGCGCCTTGGCCAAAGACGCCGGGCTGCTGCTGCTGGACGAACCGCTGGTGAACCTCGACTACAAGCTGCGCGAAGAACTGCGCGCCGAGTTGCTGCAGTTGCTGCGCGTGCGCAATACCACGGTGGTGTACGCCACCACGGAACCCCAGGAAGCGCTGCAACTGGGGGGCAATGTGGTGGTGATGGAAGCAGGGCGCGTGGTGCAAAGTGGGCCCACGCTGCAAGTATTCAGCCGCCCGGCTTCGCTGGCGGCCGCGCGAGCCTTCAGCGACCCGCCGTTGAATGTGCTGCCCGCGCGCTTTGATGGCACGCGCGGAATAGCGACTTTGGCCAACGGTGCGGCCAACGGTTTGGCTAGCGGTCTGTCCGGCGGCCTAGAAGTAGCCTTGTCACCCGCGGCGGTCGCTGCGGTGCGCGCTACTGGAGTGAACGAGTTCCTGCTGGCCTTGCGTCCACACCAGTTGCATTCCGAGCCTGGCGGTTGCCGCAGCCTCACTTTGCAAGGCACCGTGGAGTTGGCCGAGATTAGCGGTTCAGACACCTATCTCCATGTGCATACCGCCGGCGGCGATGTGGTGGCGCAATGGCGTGGTATTCACCCCTTATCACTCGGCTCGCGAGCCCATCTCTTTTTGGACCCGCGTGAGTTCTTTGGCTTCACCTGCGAAGGGGCAGCGCTGTTTGCCCCCACCGCGGCCGCGGGGGAAACCTGATGGCGCGCATTGAACTGGTGAACGTAGGCCATGCTTACGGCGGTGCTGCTAACGCCGGCACCGAAACGCGCTGGGCCTTGCGGCCCATGACCATGACTTGGCGCGATGGCGGTGCTTACGCCTTGCTCGGCCCTTCGGGCTGCGGCAAGACCACGCTGCTCAATCTCATTTCGGGTTTGCTCACGCCCACGCAAGGCCGCATTCTCTTCGACGGCAAGGACATTACGCAGCTGGGTCCGCGCGAACGCAACATCGCGCAGGTGTTTCAGTTCCCAGTGCTGTACGACACCATGACGGTATTCGACAACCTGGCCTTCCCGCTGCGCAACCGCGGCTGGAAGGAAGCCGCAGTCCGTACGCGCGTGGGTGAAGTGGCAGAACTGCTGGACCTGGCCGCGGATTTGAAGCGGCGAGCGCGTGGCTTGCCGCCCGACGCGCAACAGAAGATTTCGTTGGGCCGTGGGTTGGTGCGAACCGATGTGGCGGCCGTGTTGCTCGATGAACCGCTGACGGTCATCGACCCGCACTTGAAGTGGCTGCTGCGGCGCAAGTTGAAGCAGATTCACCAGCAATTGAAGGTGTCGCTCATCTACGTGACCCACGACCAAGTGGAGGCACTCACCTTCGCCGAAGAAGTGGTGGTGATGAACCATGGAGAAGTGTTGCAAGTGGGTACGCCGCAAGCGCTCTATGAAGCGCCGGAGCACACGTTCGTCGGACACTTTATCGGTTCGCCTGGCATGAATTTCCTGCCTTGCAAGCTTGGCGCTAACGAAGCCCGAATGGGTGACGTCACACTGCCTATGGACGCCGAATGGCTTGCGCGTGCCGCTGCGGCAGGCACCGAACATCAGTTGGGGTTCCGCCCTGATGCTGCCGAAGTGTTGGCGGCTCCGGTCGCCAGCACCGCGGGTGCGGCATGGCAACCCGCGCGGGTACAGTCCTTCCAGCCCATGGGCACCCATAGCCTATTGCAGCTAGGTTTTGGCGGCGGCAGTGTCTGGGTGCGTGCCGCGGCAGCGTTCCAACCGGCGGGCGACTACGTGTGGCTGCGACCGTTGCCGGGAAAGCTCGCGCTGTTCGCGGACCAACGGCTGGTCCCGCGAAGTGCCACTGAAGCGTCGATTGCTCCGCATGCGTCCACGCCTGAAGCAGGAGCCGCTCCATGAAGCCCGTAAACCAGAAAGCCTGGCTGATGGTCCTGCCCGTGCTGCTGTGCGTGGCCTTCAGCGCGGTGTTGCCGTTAATGACGGTAGTGAACTATTCCGTGCAAGACATATTGAGCCCGACACAAAAAGTGTTCGTCGGCCTCGAATGGTTCCGGGAAGTGATGCAGGACCCGGACTTGCATGGTGCCCTGCTGCGCCAACTCATCTTCTCCGCCTGCGTGCTGTTGCTGCAGGTTCCGCTGGGAATTGCCGTAGCCTTGGCTATGCCGGCGCAAGGCTGGCGCGCCTCGCTCACGCTGGTTCTGCTGGCGCTACCGTTGCTGGTGCCATGGAATGTGGTCGGCACGGTCTGGCAAATCTTTGCACGCGACGATATTGGTCTGATGGGCCAACTGCTGGCGCGCGCGGGCTTCGACTACAACTACGCTTCCGATGCGAACGACGCCTGGAGTACGGTGTTGCTGATGGACGTGTGGCACTGGACTCCGTTGGTGGCATTGCTTTGTTACGCTGGCCTACGCGCCATTCCGGAGGCGTACTACCAAGCCGCGCGTATCGATGGCGCATCAAAGCTGGCGGTGTTCCGCCATATTCAGCTGCCGAAGCTGCGTGGCGTGCTGCTCATTGCAGTGTTGCTGCGCCTCATGGACAGCTTCATGATCTACACCGAACCGTTCGTGCTGACTGGCGGCGGCCCCGGCAACAGCACCACGTTCCTGTCGCAATACCTCACACAGAAAGCTGTTGGCCAGTTCGACCTCGGTCCGGCGGCTGCCTTCTCGCTCGTGTATTTCCTCATCATTCTCGTCATGTGCTTTGTGCTCTTCAATTTCCTGAAGGCTGCCGAAGCGCCCGCGGATGCCACGAAAGGAAACGCACCGTGAACCCGTTAGCGGAGGCCACGCAGAATGCGCCTAGGCGTTTACCTGTGAAGTTGTTGGCGATGTTGCCGCGGCCCACGTTTGCCGGTGCCTTTCTGGTGCTGTACCTGTTCCTGACGCTGCTGCCGCTTTACTGGATGACCAGTATGGCTTTCCGTACCAATGAAGCCATCTTGGGGAGCTTCGTGTGGTTTCCGGAAACTCTGAACTTCGCGAACTTCGCCACCATCTTCACGGACGAGTCTTGGTACAGCGGCTACTTGAACTCCATGACCTACGTGGCCATGAACACGGTGCTTTCCGTCACGGTAGCGTTGCCCGCAGCCTATGCGTTTTCGCGTTACCGCTTTTTAGGCGACAAGCACCTGTTCTTCTGGCTGCTCACCAATCGCATGACGCCGCCTGCTGTGTTCCTGCTGCCGTTCTTCCAGCTCTACAGCACGCTCGGCCTGATTGATACGCATATTGCCGTGGCCTTGGCGCACATGGTGTTCAACGTGCCGCTCGCAGTCTGGATTCTGGAAGGCTTCATGTCCGGCATTCCGCGCGAGATAGACGAGACCGCGTGGATTGATGGCTATTCGTTCCCGCGGTTCTTCGTGAAGTTGTTCCTGCCGCTTATCAAGGCGGGCGTCGGTGTTACGGCGTTCTTCTGCTTCATGTTCAGCTGGGTCGAATTACTGTTGGCGCGTACGCTCACTTCGGTGGATGCCAAGCCCATCGCCGCCGTCATGACGCGCACCGTTTCGGCTTCGGGAATGGACTGGGGAACTTTGGCCGCAGCCGGCGTACTTACTTTGGTGCCTGGCGCACTCGTCATCTACTTTGTCCGCCACTACATCGCGAAGGGTTTCGCCATGGGGAGGGTGTGATGGAAGAGCAGCCGCAGGGCCTGTTCGACTGGATGGCCTGGACGCCCGTGGTGGCGTATTTCTTCATCGCTATTGCCGTCATGTTGTTGGCTATGGGTATTTGGGAGAAGCTGTCGCCGACGGTAGAGCGTAAAGGGCTGTTGCCGCTCGTTACCACCCGCGGGGACCGCTTGTTCATTGGTTTGCTGGTGCTGGCATGGACTGTGCTCGGCACCGTAGGCTTCACAGATTGGGACCCGCGCATTGCGCTCGGCGTTGGCGTGGTGTTTATGGCCGGCCTGCTGCGCTGGGGATAATGGTTGTTGGAGGGAGCGTGCTCCCGAATCATTGTAGGAGCGAGCTTGCTCGCGACTCTTTCCTGTAGGAGCGAGCTTGCTCGCGACGGTCGCCAGCAAGCTGCCTCCTACAGGTTCAGGTTCGGCAGTATGCTGCTACCTCTATGGAATTCGATGTGCTCGAGGGGGACTTTGATGACTACCAAGATTTCGCGCCGGCTACTTGCCGTTGTAACCGGTTTTCTGGCCACAGCCGCATTGGCTACTGCACCTGCGCGTGCGGATGAAGCTGCCGCCAAGAAGTGGATCGACAAGGAATTTCAGCCGTCGACACTGAACAAGCAGCAGCAGCTGGCCGAGTTGCAGTGGTTCATCAAAGCCGCTGCCCAACTGAAGGCGCGGGGCGTGAAGGAAATCTCGGTAGTCTCCGAGACCATCAACACGCACAGCTACGAATCCAAGCAGCTGGCGCTGGCCTTTACGGAGATTACCGGCATCAAGGTCCGCCACGACCTTATCCAGGAAGGCGACGTGGTGGAGAAGCTGCAGACCAGCATGCAGTCTGGCCGCAGCATCTACGACGGCTGGGTGTCTGACTCGGACCTCATCGGCACCCATTACCGCTATGGCGTGGTCCTGCCGCTGTCGGACTACATGGCCGGCGCGGGCAAGGCCTACACGAACCCAGGTTTAGACCTGAAAGACTTCATCGGCACGAAGTTCACCACTGCCCCGAACGGCAAGCTGTACCAGCTGCCCGACCAGCAGTTCGCCAACCTCTACTGGTTCCGCGCGGACTGGTTCGCGCGCAAGGACCTGCAGGCGAAGTTCAAGGCCAAGTACGGCTACGAGCTGGGCGTGCCGGTGAACTGGACCGCTTACGAAGACATTGCCAACTTCTTCACGAACGACGTGAAGATGCTGGACGGCAAGCGCGTCTATGGCCACATGGACTACGGCAAGAAGGACCCGTCGCTCGGCTGGCGCTTCACCGACGCGTGGTTGTCCATGGCCGGTTCTGCGGACAAGGGTTTGCCGAATGGTTTGCCCGTGGACGAGTGGGGCATTCGCGTGGCGGCTGACAAGTGCACGCCGGTGGGTGCTTCCGTGGAACGCGGTGGCGCCACGAACTCGCCTGCGGCCGTTTATGCGCTGACGAAATACATCGACTGGATGAAGCGGTTCGCGCCGCCGCAAGCGCTCGGCATGACCTTTAGCGAAGCGGGCCCCGTGCCCGCGCAGGGTGCCGTGGCGCAGCAGTTGTTCTGGTACACCGCTTTCACCGCCGACATGACGAAGGCCGGCCTGCCCGTGGTGAACGCGGACGGGACGCCGAAGTGGCGCATGGCCCCTGGCCCGCATGGCCCGTATTGGAAGGATGGCATGCAGAACGGCTACCAGGACGTAGGCTCCTGGACGTTCTTCAAGAACACCCCGCCAGACCGCATGGCGGCAGCCTGGCTCTATGCGCAGTTCGTGAACAGCAAGACTGTGTCGCTGAAGAAGTCTATCGTTGGCGTTACCTTCGTCCGCGACAGCGACATCCGCAGCGACTACTTCACGAAGAACGCCGCTCGCTACGGCGGCTTGATTGAGTTCTACCGTAGCCCCGCCCGCGTGGCGTGGACGCCTACGGGCACGAACGTGCCGGACTACCCGAAGCTGGCGCAGCTGTGGTGGCAGAACGTGGCCACGGCGGTGACCGGGGAGCGTACGCCGCAAGCCGCTATGGACAACCTCGCTAACCAGATGGACCAGGTGATGGCGCGTCTGCAGCGTGCCGGTATGCCCATGTGCCCGCCGAAGCTGAACCCGAAGGAAAGCGCCGCGAAGTGGCTGAGCCCGAACGCCGCGCCTTGGGCGAAGCTGGCCAACGAACGCCCGAAGGGCGAGACCGTGGCCTACGACCAGCTGCTGGCTGCGTGGAAGGCGGGGCGGGTGAAGTGACGTGTTGAAGTTCTGGCGATAACTGAGCGGGGACGCTGAATAAGCGGTGCCCCGCCCGCGGGAGCATGAACTTGGCGGCGATTCCACAAGGAATCGACCGCCATTTTCTTTGGTGGGGGCGATACGGTGAGCTTCTGGCAAGGAGGCCACCGATGTTTAAAACCTTGGCGGCGCGACAATCAAAAATTATCGACCTTCGGTAATTCGATAATGATAAGATCGTTCGTCGATGAGCGGACAGCTGCCCTGTACCGAAAGGAAGCCAACCGTCATACCCAAGCAGTTGCTCCCGGGCTACGGTCAGCCGCAGCACGAAAACTGCACTATCTGCAGGCGGCGACGCGGCTTGGAGACTTGCTCGTTCCCCCTGGTAACCGGTTGGAGGCGTTGAAAGGTGACCAAAAAGGCCGGTACTCAATCCGCGTCAACGGCCAATGGCGCATCACGTTCGTCTGGAAAGACGGTGGTGCCGAGGAAGTTGCTTTCGTTGACTATCACCAATGACACGCCGCCGCAGGAGCCTACTCATCCGGGAGAGATGCTTCTTGAAGAATTTCTTCGTCCTACCGGTGAGACGCAGGTGGCTTTCGCAGCGCGTATTGGCTGGACGACGGCTCGCCTCAACGAGGTGATTCGTGGCAAGCGCGGCGTAACAGCCGAAGCTGCCCTCGACCTTGCTGCGGTGCTCGGCACCTCGCCAGAGCTGTGGTTGAACCTGCAAATGATGTGGGACTTGCAGGCAGCGCGGAAACGCCGAAATCGGCGGAAATAAACGAGTATTCAGCGCCCCTTCACTGGAACCACGAATTTGGCGGCGATTCCGCAAGGAATCGACCGCCATTTTCGTTGATGGGGGCGATAAGGTGAGCTTCTGGCAAGGAGGCCACCGATGTTGACAACCCAAAAACGCGAGACGATAGTTGTGTATCGAATCGATACACAAAACGGAGTCGTTGTGCGTACTGCCCCCATCAACCTGCGCGCGCTTCCCGCTCAACGCGACCTCATTGACCAGGCCGCGGCCGCGCAGGGCAAAAGCCGTTCCGACTTCATGTTGGAAGCCGCGTGCGCGCGGGCCGAGGAAGTATTGCTCGACCAGACATTCTTCGTGGTCGATGAGCAGGCTTTCCGTGCGTTCCGAGAAATACTGGATGCACCGCCGACCGGAAACCCCGGATTGGCGAGGTTGATGGCAGTGGTGCCACCATGGCCGGCCGGGGAACACTGAAGCTCGCGGCTGCTCCAACCCCGCTGACGCCCGACCACGATCTCTCTTCGTTTAGCAGTGGGGTGCCGGCGCTGGATGATTGGCTTCGCCGCCGCGCCTTGGCTAATCAATACAGCGGTGCCAGCCGCACGTTCGTGGCCGAAGATGCAGCGGGCCAGGTTCTAGGGTTCTACTCGCTGGCCGCAGGTGCGGTTGCCCATGCGCTAGGCACTGGAGCGGTTCGCCGCAACATGCCGGACCCTATTCCGGTCATCGTCCTGGCTCGGCTGGCCGTGTCAGTACAGTTCCACGGACTTGGTCTGGGAGCAGCCCTGCTTCAGGACGCCGCATACCGCTGTCAACGCGTCGCGGAACACGCCGGCGTCCGCGCCATGCTGGTTCATGCGTTGGACGAACGTGCCGCCGCGTTCTATCGATATCACGGATTTATTCAGTCGCCCGTGCAGCCGATGACGCTGATGCTGGCTATGCGGCGTCCTTAGATTCGCATCACCCCATCGAACCCGGGACCGCATCAGTTGATGATGCAGTCCTCGAGACGAGGGGCGCTGATAATTTCCCCTGCGCCGGTGCAAGTCAGCGTGACGCTGTTGCCCTTGGTCAGAGCAATAGCTTTCTGCTCTTGGCTGGGGTCGATTTCTGCATGAACCGACAGGAATTGATTGGTGCCTTGCAGACCAATCACTGTATCGTCCGTGACATCCTTCGTGATGCTGTCGACGACACCAGAAACTGTTAGTTTCTTGCCTTTATATTTGGCATCTGCAGCTGCTTCGTTGCTGTCATAGGCAGTGGCCAGTTCGAAGGCGGAAATCGTGATAGCCGGTTCGGTGGGTGCGGCGGAAGCGGTTTCGGTACTGGCGCCAGCCCCGGCGCTCGCGTCGGCGTTACCACCCGAGCTGTGCTTATTGTTGGAAGCAGCACCGATGACGATCAGCGCGATAACCCAAAACCACCACTTCTTGTAAACAGGCTTCTTTTCCGTAGCGGCTTCGTTCATGTGGCGTACTCCCTGTAGATTATTGATTTGCTGGCATCAACACGTTGGAACCAGATACGCCTGAATGCTGCGTGACACGCTTGCCCGCAGTCAAAAACGTTCGATGGTTCCAGATGGTGTGCAAATCATGGGAAACAGCCGCGCGAGACAAGCCATGCAATTTCGCATGGCGTGAATGAGTGGCACTAAGTCAGCTGCTGGCCTCTTAGCCCGCCAGCTTCTCTATCAGCCGCCGGATACGCACACACGCTTCGCGCAGCTGCTCTTTCTCCACCGTCAGCGCCACGCGCACGTGGCCAGCGGCAGCGCCCAGGCCGAAGCTTTCGCCAGGCATTACCACCACGTTGGCTTCGTCCAGCAGGCGCCAGGCGAACTGTTCACCGTTCAGCCCCGTGGCGCGCACGTCCACCATCAGGAACATGCCACCTTCCGGCATACGCACGTTGGTGTGGCGGCAGCCTTCAAAGGCACTCACCACGGCTTCGGCGCGTCCGCGCAGGCTGGCGCGGAAAGCTTCCACTTCCGGGTGGTGGCCCGTGAGTGCTTCCGCGAGCGCGTCTTCCAGAAACGGCTGCGAGCCAAACAATATGGCCTCAGCCACGGACAGCAGCCGGGGCATGGCCGTTTCGGGCGCCGCCACCCAGCCCGCACGGAAGCCTGGCAGCAGATGCGATTTCGAGATGGACGAAACGGCCAGCGTGCGTTCGCGCAGCTGGGGCCGGTCGAAGGGCGAACAGAAGCGGCCACTGAAGGTGAGGTCCGCATAGACCTCGTCCGACAGGATCCAAAGGTCGTGGCGTTCGCACACGGCGCCGATGGCATCTACTTCTGCTTCGGAAAGCACGGCACCCGTCGGGTTGCTCGGTGTATTCAGTAGCAGCACGCGGGTGCGTGGCGTAATGGCCGCTTCCAAGGCTTCGGGTGTCAGATGGAACCCAGCCTCAGGCGACGTCTGCACGGGTACGAAAGTGGCACCGCTGGCAGCGACGAGCCCTTCATATGTCGCGTAGTAGGGGTCCGGGACAATCACCTCGTCGCCGCTCTCCACCACCGTCATGAGGCTGGTATAGAGGCCGTTCTGGGTACCGGCGCAGTACAGCACTTGCTCTGGCGAAACAGCCATGCCGGAACGTTCCGCCAAATGGCGCGCTACGGCCTCGCGGGCCCCCGGCTCGCCTTGCGGACTGGCGTAGCGCGTACGGCCTGCATACATGGACTGCACAACACGGTCCAGCACGCGTGCCGGGGGCGGCAAGTCCGGCTCACCGATGGACAACATGATGACGGGCTGCCCGGCACGGGAGCGTTTCTGACCTTCGAAGTGGACTTCCCATTTGGCGGCGCCAAGGCCAGCCAAGCGGTCGGAGAGGGAAGCAAAGCGCATGGGGTTCAGCCTTGGGGCAGGAAAGCGCGCAGTTTACCGAATAGCGGGCAGCGGCATCGTTTCATCCCATTCGGCATAGGCCAGAAAACTGCGCGCTAAGCCGGCTTCTTCTAGATAACCGCCTAGCCCGTTGCTTAGGTGCAGGGCGTGCTGCTTGCCGTAAACCACCGCGCGAACATTGGGAATGGGGACTACTTCTTCCCGTGATTTGCCGTATTTACGACGCAGCTCCGTATAGCGGGGCCAACGCCAGTCCACCTCTGCTCGCCAGTGCAGGTGCAGGCGCTTGCCGGAACTGTCGACGCGCGCGCGGTAGCCGAGGCGCCCCCAGTACAGGCCGAAGAAGCTGTCGGGGTCGGAGCTGCTGGCCATGTAGAACTGGGGCGTCCATTGGTAGCCGTCTCCGCCCACTTTCGCGCCGCGGGTAAGCGCCGCACGCTTGCGGGCCTGTTGGCGAAGCTTGCCGGTTTGCTTAAGCACTACCCGCGAACCGAGAAACAAACGCGCATTGACCTCCAGCGCTTGCCCGCTGGCCGCCAAGTAATGCTGCATCAAGCGACCCGACTGCCGAATGGGCGGCAAGTGCCGAGCACCCGTGGCCATGGCGGAGTAGAGGTCCACCAAATAGCGCTGGTCCTCTTGCGATACCGGTTTGCCGCGCAAGATTTGCCGCTCGATGGCATTGGTCCGTGCTTGCACCGCCTCCACGCCACGGCCGGTACCAAGCGTCCACGCCATGCCGAGCTGCTGACCGGGGAATTGCCAACGGATATAACCGGCCGCGCCCAGAAGGCAGACGACGACTAACCAGAGAACGAACTTGCCGCGAAACATGGAGTACTGGCTACCTAGGTGTTACGCAAGAAACGCTTTGCGACCCAGCAGCTCTCGGTGGGAGCGCTCGCTGCAGTTTCGCGGCTGATGTGTACCCAGCCGTTCTGCTCATTGAGGCGCTGCACCTTGGTGTCGCGCAAGAGCCGCCGAACAACGCGTGCCTGACCATTGGGCGCCGCGCGGCACTTCAGCGCCTTGGCGGTGACTGTAGCCGTTGGCAGTACGAGCACCGCAGACGCCGCCCTCTCCGTTGGCAACGGCGTGCTGAAGCCGGCATCCGCAGGCCCGCCAATGAGCCGCGCCAACCCCAAGACGCCAAACACGATGACCACCAAAGTGCCGCAACCGATGGAGCTACCCGCGGCCGGCGTTGTCGCGTTAGTGGCACTCGGTTCCGCGCCTTGGTTACGCGTCAGCATCTCGCTGTAGGAAATGCCCGTACCGGGAATGCCGACGGTAGTGCGTATGCCGCGCTTGCCGAAGTTCATGGTGAAGCCGCGGCCACCCACGCTGGCGCTTACCCCACGCGTGCTGAAATTCAGGCGAATGCCTGGCAACAAGCGAACCGAACGGCGAAAACGGAAACCCATGGCGCATGGTAAGCGTAATACCCAGCACGGGAAAAGTGCGGTGCCCGCGTGCGTTGCCTTGCCGTCATGAGAAACTACTTGAACAGCCGCCACGCTGGGCAATGCAACGCGCCTTGGAGTACACGCCGATGATTCTGGAAATGGCCCGCATTCAAATCGACCCTGCCCGCAAGAGCGAATTTCTGGCGGCTGTCGCCCAAGCCGCACCCTTGTTTCAGGCTGCGGCGGGCTGCCGTTCCATGCGCATCGCTCCCGTGGTGGAACATGCTGCGCAATTCATGTTGCTTGTGGAATGGGAAACGCTGGCAGACCATATGGAAGGCTTCCGCAACTCTGCGGCCTTCCAGCAATGGCGTGCGCTGGCAGGCCCGTTCTTTGTGGCACCGCCGGTAGTGGAACACGCAGAAACCGGGCCCAGCTTTTTCTAAGGCTCACGCCTTGAGCCACCGCCCCTCGCAACATGAGGGGCATGACCACCATCATTCGCACGAAAGCCGAAGAAGACGATCCTTATCCGCGCGCCGAGCGCCCGTCGGACATCCCCGTATCGGTAGCCATGGCTTATGCCGCCTGGGGCTACGCCATGCTAAACGGGGACCCGCTGCTAGCGGACCAACTGGAAAGATTGCTGCTGGCGGCTGGTGCCCTGGGGTCTGCGGCCAACCACATCGACGCCGCAATCGCCACGGCTGGCGAAACCAGCTTTCCCTTCGAGCGCAGCCCCCTGGACATTGCCGTGGCCAAACTAGTGGCCTCGGCTTCCGTAGCGCAAGAATTCCGTCTCTATAGTCTGCGCAGCGTGGATATCGCTGGCTACCTGCTGAATAGAGGCGGGCGCGCGGAATACATCGGCAGCAAGCGCCAGCATCAGGTGCGGCATGCGCGCTGCACCGAAATATTGCCGCCGCGCACCGCGGCTTCAGCGGGCGTAGCGCTAACGCGCGGCAGCCCTTGGGACTACTTCCTGCAAACGGATTTCAGCTCGTCCACGCAACTACGTTATTCATTGGGTGCTGCTTGTGCTCGCTACAAGCCTTTCGATCACCCCATGCTCCACACCACGCAACTCACGTTTTTCGGTGAGGGTGCCACGCCCGCACGGATAGACCGTTCTGTATCGGTAAAGCTCGTGCCTGCCGTCAAGGGCGTCTACGGCATGGTCTGCCTGCACGAAGCCGACTTGCTCCGCCTGCATGCTGGCCTTGCGGAAGCTAGTTGGGTCCATTTGAGCACCACGGGCTATTCCTTGCTGGCGCGCGTGCCGAACCTCGAGATTGATGAAAACCGCCAACAAGCGCGCTTCAATCCTCGCCGGTCGCTCCGGGAACTCACCGGTCTTGGCGATTGTTACTTCGTGAATTTACCCCGGCTACTGGCTCTGGAGCTGGTCTGGCGCCATCGCTGGTTTGCGCCGGCGCGAGTGGAGCACTGGCTGGCCCTCACCCAAGAAGCCGGTGAACGCGTTGCAGAAGAAGTGGCAGAACAAGAGGGGTGGCTCATGCCTTGAGCCTCTAGCCTTTCATACTCACAGCCTATGGTTTGCAGCCCCCCTTTCCCTTTCAGACTCACCTGGTGTTTCGCCAGGAATGCGCAAGCCTGCCCTGTTCCGGCGCTAGCCGAGCAGTCCGTCACGAAGGGGTCGGTGCTGCCCCGCAAGTTGCGGGACGCAACGACCCCTTCGTGCCGTACCGCCCGTCTTTCACCGGAGAGCTCGTTGTTGAAGTGAAGGGAAAGGGGGGATCTGCTTATGGTTATCCAGTCGCCTCATAGGGAGCTTCCGAAAATCTCGGAAGTTGAAGCAGCCCTGCTGGCTGCCGTCAATTCGCTGCCAGTGCCTCGCGCTGCCGAGCGCCTGTTCAATTTGGCGAGCCGCCCCGCAAGCGAAACCAGCCCGGAGGCTTGCGGCGAAGAAGTGCTCGGAGAACTGCTGGTCCAACACGACCCGTACGAACCAGGTTTTGCTGAAAGGCTGGACCAAGCCTTGCCGTTTGGCAGCCCGGCGGCAGTGGGCGGTTTGCTGCAGTTGTTTCCTCAGCACTCGCCAGTGGTCGCGTTGCGGCAAGTGTGGGCGGTCGCCGCCGCGCGTCCGGTCATGGCCGCGTTCTTGGCACGTGGCGTGCTGTCTACGCCAGTGGCGGCGGCCTTCCCGCATCTCGTTCCCGAAATGCGCCGCTTGGTTGGGCTGGCGCTCGAAGTGGGCCCTCGGCGGTACCACGGCACCACAGAGTTGGGCTCGGGTCCGCTTCGCGATTCGTATTTGGCAAAGGCCTTGGTGGAATGCCTCGAAGACGAGTTCCGTATTCCTTCGCTAGGTGGTTGGAACGAAGCCAAGCCAGGCCTTCGGCTGCGGTTCCAGTGGGCCGCCATGGCGCACCGGTCCAAAGACGCAAAAGAACTGCTTGAAGCGGCAACTAACATCATCGGTGTGACTGTTTACTTGATGGAGCGCGAACTATCGCGCGCAGCCAAGGCATGGAGCAATGCAGGCCAGCCGCTGCGGCAGTTGCCGGCTTTACAAAGCGTCTATCTGCCAATGCGTGTTCAACGCTGGCTACAAGAATCGCAAACCCTTCGCGAACTGGTGCTCAAGGGCGCTCCCACGCCGTATTTGCGTTGGTCTCGCAAGCAACAAGCAGCACGCTTTGGCACCGAACGTTTGGTGGAGCAAGCCAAAGTGGCCCTGCAGTGCGCAGACTTTCGCCGCGCCGGCCAAATTCTCCTTTCCATGGTGGGCGGCCCCCTAGCAGACAAGGTGCTGCGGGAAAAACTCACATGTCCACCGCGTATGAACGTGCCGGCCACGCCGCCAGTGGCGCCATCCGCCGCTCGCGCCTACCAACGCTGGTCCCCCATGGCGCCGGAAGCCGCGGCGCTCTGGCAGAAACGGGTACCGAACGTGCGGCTGCCGGCATGGTGGTCGTGCAGCGTGGATGAAGTGGTCGCAGGGCTAGCCGCGAACCAGTGGTCCTGGAGCGCTTTTTCGTCGATGGAAAAAGCGCGTCTGCAGGCCAGCTGGAAACCTGCGCATGAGCAATTGCTGGTATCAGCAAATGTGTTCGCTGCAGTTCCACTTAGCTCGAAGGTCTGGCGGTCTGCCGGGGCCAGCGCCGTGTTCGGCCTAGCTCGGTCCTCCAATGCCGCGTTTGCGCCCCTGTTGCGCAAGGTGCTGCTGGGCATGGAAGATGCGCGGCCGCTGTTGGCGCATGTTGCCCAAAGCACGGACCCACAGAGCCTACGGGCTGAATTCGCAGAACTCATGGCTGTCTTGCAGCCAGCGGCCAAGGAGGGCCGCGAACAGTTGTCGTGGTTCCGCTGGGAAGCGCCGCTTATTGGTACGCCGGAATGGCACCAAGCACCAGAATGGATGCGTGAAGCCAAACGCTTTTTGGCGGGCATGCCCGGTTACTTGCGGCGCGGCGGCAAGCCGCTGCACCTGCCAGGCTTCGTTGCCGTCTTCGAAGAGGAAATAGTGGCCAGTGCATGGCCTGCACCGGCAATAGCGCAAGTACTGTTGCAATGGACAAAAGTGCAGCCGCAATCAGCACGTCAACTGTTGGGGCGGTTGCCAGTGCCAGTGCTCACGGCTCTCCTTCAGCACCGTCGGCTTCCCGCCGGTTTGGCAGAAGTGGCTGCGCAGTATCTCAACGCAGCCGGCCTGCCGGTTTCCGAAGCCCAGCTGGATGCTTTTCGTCTGCGTACCCCGGAAACATTGGACCACGTGGCAGTGGCCTTGTGGCGGCAGCCTCTTCTGAAAGACAAAGCTCACCGCTGGCGCCACAGCTGGAACCTGTTGCCCGGGCAAGATTCGCTGCGTGACGATTGCCGCATGCTGCTGGCCAGGCGGCAGGCGCGTACGGTGGTGGCGCTGGCGAAAGAACTGGGCGCGGAACGTTTTCAGGCCGCGGCACTACGCGTAGCGCATCAGTTGGTACCCTTCAGCCGCGGGGAAGCGGCTTTGCTTGAAATCAGCGCACCCCTTCTCCCGGAAGAATTGGGAGCGCTATGGGTAGCGCTGGCATGGTGCCGGCGAGTAGCGGGTCCCGGGCACCTGCTCGACCACACCTACCGTCGCTACACACTGCCCAAACCCTCTGGCGGCACCCGGGTCATTCACGCGCCGGCCTGGCCCGTGAAAGTAGCGCAGCGTGCGGTGTTGCGGGCTTATCTCGCGCCGCTAGGCGCCCATGCTTCCGCGTGCGGGTTCGTGGCCGGTCGCAGCATCTGCGACAACGCGGTACCGCACGTCGGTCAACGCGTGGTGGCGAACGCCGACGTGCGGCAGTGTTTTCCGAGCGTTAGTTGGCAACGTGTCCTGGGGGTGCTCCGTCGAGACCTGCAGCCCGCGCTTTCATCAACGGCTATCGGCCTGCTCCTAGATCTAGTAACCGCCGAAGGCGCCTTGCCCATCGGTGCGCCAACGAGCCCGGCGCTGTTGAACCGCGTTCTGTTGCGGTCCGACGAAATCCTTACCGAGTTGGCCGCTAGCCATGGTGTTCAATACACGCGCTATGCGGACGACCTAACCTTCTCCGGCGATGGCGCCGCCGTGAAAATGCTGGGCCACGCCAAGCGTGTGCTGGGGCAAGTGGGGCTGGAGTTGGACCCCAAGAAGACGAATATCTTCCGCCGTGGCCGCCGCCAAACGGTTACCGGCTTGACCGTGAACGACCGCGTATCGGTGCCGCGCAAATTACGCCGCGAACTGCGTGCTGCTGTTCACGCCATTGAAAATGGCCGCGATGCTCACTGGCATGGTCTGCCGCAATCGCTAGCCAGCATGCGTGGCCGTTTGGCGTTCCTCGCCATGGCGCACCCTGCAGAAGCACAAGCCCTCAGGGAAAAACTGGAGGCCGCGAAATGAGTGCCTGGCGACACTACGCGCAGAAACAACGCCAAGCCATGGTGCAGGTGCCATTGGCGGCTACGTACTTGGCGGTTCGTCTCCTCCAGGAAGAGCCTGAAGCCGAACCTTTGTTGGCCGACTTGCTCAAGTATCTACGTACCGCTCTTGGTTCGTGCTCGTCGGGTGGACACTCCGTCGTTCATGCCGTCTTGGCTGCGCGTCGTGCTGCCATCCCGCTGGACCGCAACGACCTCGACTGCTTGTTCGCCGCGGGGGCACTGGCCGACGGAACTGTCAAAAATCGGTCGTTTCGTTGTCAGGAGCAGCTACTCGGCTTGGGCTACTTCGATCTCGAGCGCGCCACGTATGTCGCTACGCTGGCAGACCGCGACTATCGATATACAACACCAGCGCACGAATTCCTTCGCCCAGGCGGCTTCGAACAATTGCGGCCGCTGCTGGCAGGGACTCAAAAGCCGAAGTGTGGTCTTGTTACGCATGAAGGCTCGCCGTCTTTGTTGGCATTGGACTTCAGCGCGGAATGGCTGGAAGCCACGCGCCAGAGCCTTGAACAAGCCATCACGTCAGCCGATGGCCTCAAGGTGGAATGTCGTCTCTATGTTCGTAGTGCCGCTACCCGCGCTGAAAAAAAATTCAAGTCCCACTCCACGGTAACGCTCTCTCTGCAGCCACTGAACGCCGGGCTTTTCGCGCTAACGCAGGCAACCCCAGAATGGCTCATGGGAATGCATGCCTGTTCCATGCAAGAAGCGTGGGTACATCTGGATTGTTCCGTGTTCCGCATGGTTTGCCGTGTGCCAGACATCTCGGCGCCGGTAGCGCTTGTTCCGGCGCATGGTTTTTCGCCGCACCAGTGGTTCCTGCAGTGCCTCGGTATACCGGAAACCTGCTGCGCTTACATCCCCCACAAATGGATAGAGCCGCTAACGCAACGCTATTGGTGGTTCGCCGCCACCGAACCAATCATCTGGTTGGTAAACACCGGTGCACTCAAATCTGAACTGAAAACTGCTGAGGGAATGCTGCGCTCATGAAACCGTCCCGTCTCGACACGGTCCTCGAATCTTTGCTCGACCAGCGTTGGCCATCGTTCATTTGGGGCCCGCCCGGCGTTGGCAAGAGCTCGTTGGTGCATTCCATTGCCCGGCGTCGTTCGCTGCCCGTCGTGGACCTGCGTGCGTCCCTGCTGGACCCCACCGACCTGCGCGGCATCCCGGCCATTCAGGATGGGCAGGCCGTATGGTGCCCGCCGGCGTTCCTGCCGCGCGCGGGCCGCCCGCCCGGCATTCTGTTTCTCGATGAAATCAACGCGGCGCCGCCGATGGTGCAAGCCAGCTTGTACCAACTGGTGCTCGATCGCCGCGTCGGCGAATACGAACTCCCCGATGGCTGGTGGATTGTTGCCGCCGGCAATCGCGCGCAGGACCGTGCTGTGACGTTCCGCATGTCCAGTGCGCTGGCGAACCGCTTCGTGCACTTGCAGTTCGAAACCGATATCGACGACTGGCGGGCGTGGGCGCTTGCTCACAGCATCACTCCGTTGGTGGTCGGGTTCCTCGGCGTGCGTCCGGCGCTGCTGCAAGAAGAGCCCGGCGACAGCGCTGCGTTCGCCACGCCGCGTTCTTGGGAAATGGTCTCGGACGTGGTGAAGCGCTTCGGTAGTGTGGCGCAATGTCGGGACGTGTTGCCCGGCATCATCGGTGAAGGCGCTGCCGTGGAATTCGTGAAGTTCGCCAAGCAAGCGCTGCATGAAGACCAATTGCGCGCCATCGTAGCGGACCCGGAGGGCGCCGTCATACCAAAGGCCCTCGACGAAATCTACGTCATTACTTCCTGGTTCGCGTACCACGGCAAAGACCCCGCAGTCGCCAAGGCGGCCGCCCAGTTGCTCGGACGTTTGCCGCCGGAGTTTGCCGTAGTGATGGCGCGCGACATGCTGAAGGCCAGCCCGGCTTTCGTTCGTGAACTGGGTTACAAAGCCTTCTTGAAGAGCCATGGCCAACTCCTTCTCGGCTGAAGCGGTGGCGCTGCAGGTGCAGCGCGCCCGCATTCGGCTTGCTCTCTCCAAGCCGTTTCTCGCATCGGCCGTGCTGCGGCTGCCGTTGGTGCCTGTTCTGGGCTCCAGATGGTGCCCGACCGCAGCCACGGATGGTTACCACCTCTTCTACAACCCAAAATGGGTAAGCGGGCTTTCCTCTTACGAAACCCGTGGCTTGCTGGCGCATGAAGTGATGCATGTGGTGTTTGGCCATGGCGAACGTCGGCAGAACCGGCCGCCGCGGCGCTGGAACATTGCCTGCGACCACGCTATTAACCTGATGCTGCTGGAGCAGGGCTTCCGCTTGCCCGCGGATGGCATGGCAGATGCCAGCTATGCTGGACTGACAGCCGAGCAAATCTACGAACAGTTGCCGGAAGACGACGACGCAAGCAGCCGCCGTAGCCCGCACGGGGGAGATGTCGACTGTGAATCGGGGTTGGTTCCGGAAATCGGCGTCGATTTGGTTAGCCCCGACCATCCTTCTGTGCGCCCGTTACGTACGGCAGATGCACCCGATATTGAGCGTATGCGGGAAATCCGCGCGGAGTTGGCCGCCGAAATTGGCACGAAACTTCAAGGGTCCGCGGCCGGGGCGTTCCAGCGCGAGCTTGGCGCCCTGCAACAGTCCCGTATCGACTGGCGCGCCCTGCTGCGCGTGTGGCTGACCGATAGGCTGAAGTCCGATTGGTCCAGCTTTCCCTTCAGCAAGAAGCATCTACACCGCGGCTTGTTCCTGCCTTCGCTCGGCGTGGAAGCCCCGCGCGAAGTGGTGTTCGCCATCGACACCTCGGGCTCCATGGATGACCAAACATTGGCCAAGTTACTCGGCGAACTACGGGCGTTTCGCGAAGCGTTTCCGTGCCGCGTCACCTTGCTCCAGGCGGACGCCGCCATCCAGGAAGTGCGGGTATTCGAAGCCATGGACGGCGTAGAAGTACCGCAACGCATGGCCATGAAAGGTCGCGGCGGCACGGATTTCCGCCCGGTGTTCCAATGGCTGGCGCGGGAAGCGCCTGACGCGGTGCTGCTTTACGCCACGGACGGCTTCGGTGCCTTCCCCAAGAGCGCCCCGCCATCGCCAGTGCTATGGCTGTTAACCACACCGCATGTCGATGCCACGAAAATCCCTTTCGGTGCCTGCGTGGAAATTCCGGCATCTATTTCGTAGCTGCCTTGCATGCTAAGACGGTACTCCACGTCGTGGCTGCCGGGTAAGGGCTGCTAAAGTAGGTCTGCCCTGTTGCGAGCGGCAGCGGTTCGTTAACCGGCAGATGCCGGATATTTCATGAGGCTGAATCCATGAGACTGGTTCAATGAGACTGGCAACGGTTCGTTCTTCAGGCCGTGACGGCAAATTGGTCAAAGTGTCGCAAGACGGCAAGACCTATGCCGATGCCAGCGCCATCGCTGCCACGCTGCAGGACGCTATCGAGCGCTGGGACGTGGTTGCGCCACAGCTGGCCGCCCTGCCGGAAGGAACGCGGGACCTGCGTGAAGCCGAGTTGCTCGCACCGTTGCCGCGGGCCTGGCAATGGTTGGACGGCTCTGCTTTTGCTAGCCATGGCGACCTCATGAATAGCCTGTTAGGCATCAAAGTGGAACGCACCGGGGTTCCGCTCATGTACCAAGGCATGTCCGACACCTTCCTTGCGCCCACAGCAGATGCTCACTTCCCCAATGAAGATCTGAATATCGACTTCGAGGGCGAGTATGGCGTAGTGGTCGATGCGGTTCCCATGGGCATCAGCGCCGCCGAAGCGCTCGGACACATCAAGTTATTGGTGCAAATTAATGACTGGTCACTGCGCAAGCTAGCGCTGCCGGAAATGAAGACGGGCTTTGGCTGGGTAGGCGCGAAGCCTGCTTGCAGCATGGCGCCCTATGCTGTAACGCCGGATGAGCTAGGAGAACAGTGGCGCAACGGGCGAATCTGTCTGGACCTCGAGGTATCGTGGAACGGCGCACGCTTCGGCAACGCTAACGGTGAGCCGATGGAATTCGGCTTTCACGAACTAGTAGCGCATGCAGCGCGCACGCGCCAGCTCGTCGCCGGAACCGTCATTGGCTCCGGTACTGTGTCCAACACGAATTTTCGCGAGATTGGCTCTTCTTGCATCGCCGAGCGCCGCGGCATCGAGCTGATGGACGAAGGCAAGGAGCGCACAGGCTTCATGCGCTTCGGTGACCGGGTAAGAATGGAAGCGCATACGGCCAACGGCGCAGCGCCGTTCGGCGCCATAGACCAGCGCGTCGTTCAGGCTTAGCTACGAAGCGCCCCAACCGGGAGCTAGTGCTTCGCAGCAGGGGGAGCGGGATTAACGCCCGCCGCCAGCAGAGCCCGCACTACGCCATCGGTCCAGCCGAAGCCTTCGTAAAGCGGATATTCACTACCACCACCGGTGCCGGGCGTCTCCACGTTGTACTTTTCCACCATTTTTCCGGTGGTCGCAACGCCGCGTTGAACATTCGCAACGTAACGCTCGCCGATGGATTGGGCGAGCATGTTTTCGTCATACTTCCGCAAGCCCTCGAACGCTATCCATTGCAAGGGCGCCCAACCATTGGGCGCGTCCCATGGCTGCCCGGTCTTCACGAGCGTGGTGCGTAGTCCGCCGGGTGCCAGCAGCTGCTTCTCGGCTATCCGGGCCATAGCGTGAGCGTGTTCCGGGCTGGCAGCGCCAGTGAATAGCGGATACATCGCCGCTGCGGTTAGCACTACCCGCGGACGAGCCAGCCGCAAGTCCCAATCGGTGTAATAGCCACTCACCGGGTCCCACAAGTAGCGCTCCATGGCATTACGCCGGCGGTCTGCCAGCGCTTCGAAGCGTGCCGTACAGGCGCGGTTATGGGCGGCGTGGCACTGCGCGGCAATGCTACGCTCCAGCCCATACAGCAGGCTGTTCAAATCCACGGGCACCACGTTGGTGGTATCGATGGTGGCAAGGGTCTTGCCATCGGCGAACCAGCGACTACTGAGTTCCCAGCCACTCTCGGATGCCGCTCTCACGTCACGCCAGACTTGGGCGCCTACCCGCGCTGAGCCGTTCACCAACGCAGTGTCTTCGCGGAACTTTTCTTCGCGAGGCGTCGCGCGCTCGTCCCAATAGCGGTTCAGCGGTGTGCCGTCAGGCATGTTCACTACCCGCCCGCCTGACATCCAGAAGGCATGCTCGGTGCGCAGCGCTTGCAGCCGACGGCGCTGCGTCTCGCGGTCGGTAGCGGCGGCGAGCTCCACCATCAAATACAAAAAAGGCGGCTGAGAACGGCTGAGGTAATAACTGCGGTTGCCATTTGGCACGTGGCCGAACCGTTCCACCAGTGAAACAAGATCGTCGACGGTGGCGTCGACCACCTGCTGCTGTTCATTCGCTGGGGCGCCCAGCAGCGTGAAGTAACTATCCCAGTAGTACAACGCGCCAGAACGCGCACCGGTCAACAGATACGGGGCTGACAGTTCCTGCAACGAACTACCGTCAACCGCCGCTGTCGGTACCATGCTGGAGCCTTGTGGGAGGGAGCTTGCTCCCGATCCTTCAGGCAATACGAAATTTGCCAGTACGAACATGCGCAACGCATCGTCTTTTGAAAACTTCCCGGCTGCTGCCCCTGCCAGGTAATCGTGCAGGATATCCGCTGCTGGTCGTTTGGGTATGGCGTCTACAAAGGTTTTACCGTCAACGAACAAGTGGCGTAGTTGCACCTGTTCGAACAACACTCCGAACAGTTCTGCAGGTGACGCCGGATAGAGCGCAGATGGAGCAGCAGGTGGGCTTGCAGCATGCGTGACGGGCAGGCAAGGCCAGAGCCCAGGGAGCAATACAGCAACCAGCGAGAGGCGAACCGGAAGCGTCATGGTCAATCCATCCTTGCAGCACGCTAACGGGGTCATGACGAACGCGGTGGCCGGCCGATATTCACCCGCCCCATGAAATTCGTGGCGATGCCACCGCTGCCTATGATGAGCGCGATGCCAAGCCACGCCGCCAGCCCCGGATGTTCATGCCACCAGAGCATACCGATGAGCGTCGTGAAAACAATCTGCGCGTAGCCCAGCAACGAAACCATCAATGCATGCCCTTGCTGGTAGGCAAAAGTTAAAAATACCTGGCCGAGAGCACCCGCCAAGCCCATCGCGAGTACGCTTAGGCTGGCTTTCAAACTAAGTTCGTCGGGATGGCTGGAGACATACCCTGGGGTTGCCGCGAGCATGACGAAAAACGAAAACCACGCCACGGTTCGCCATGCCGGCTCGTTTAAGCGAGCGAGCGTGCGTATATGCATTGCCGCCGCGACTGTCATGAACGCAGAGAGCAGGGCTGCCGCAACACCCAGCCACTGGGTGGAACTAAAACTGGGTTGCACCAGCAGCAAGACGCCCAAGAAGCCGGCAGCCAAAGTGCCCAGTACCGCCAACGACGGACGCTGACGCGCTTGCACCAGCATGACGGCTGCCAACAGCAAAGGCGACGTATAGATAAGCGTGATGGCCGAAGCCAGCGGCAGCAGTACCACTGCGCCAAAATAGGCGAAGACGCCGACGATGCCAATGACGCCGCGCAGGATCTGTGCCTTCCAGTGCACGGTCTTCATGGAATCGCCATGAAAGTGAAGTACGCACATAGCCAGCAACCACGCGATGATGCCGCGGTAGAACACGGCTTGTGTGAACGGCACGCCAAGTTGCATGCAAACTTTTACCAGTGCCGACATCACTGCGAACGACAGGCTGGAAGCCAGCATCCATAGCGATGAACGCAGGGTGCTCGAGGAAACAGTCATCGAACGATATCTCGCTTGAACGATGGCATCACAGCCCTATGCCAAAAACGGTTGTATCACCGCCAGTTAAGGTAGGCCGTGATGATGATGGCGTTGGCGAAGTCGATGAAGAAAGCCCCTACCAACGGTGCCACAAGGAAGGCGCGCGGCGCCGGCCCGTAGCGGTCGGTCAGCGTACGCATCACCGCCATGGCATTGGCGGTGGTACCCAGCATGAAACCGGTAAAGCCGCCGGCCATGACGGCGGCGTCGTAGTCGCGACCCATAAGCCGCGGCACTAGCCAGCGGGCCACCAGGACTACCAGCAGTGTCTGCAACAGCAGGTTCACCAGCAAAGGAGTAGCCAACCCTGCCAGCTTGCCCAGTTCGAGTGTCATGAGTGCCATGGCTATGAATAAAGGCAGCGCCAAGTTGCCGAAGGTCTCGACGGCTGCCAGTGGTAATGGCCAGCCTGCTGCATCGGCCACGTTGCGCACTACGGCCGCAACCAGCATGGCTCCTACATAGGCAGGGAGGGTGATGCCGAGAGCCGTGAAACCCGCACTGACAAACGTACCCGCCCACATAACCGCTAGTACCAGCAAGATGCCTTGCATGGCGCTGTGTGGTGCTGTGGTTGAACTGCTCCGGTTGGTTTCGTTGCTTGCGCTCAGCATGTCCGGGGTTGTCCCCAGCTTCGCGCCAGAAACTGGGTTTTCGCCGTGCCGCTGATCACGGAGCACGGCGCCGGCCACGGGTCCGCCCACCAATCCGCCCAGCACGATGCCACCCATGGCGGCGATGATACCGATGGCCTCGGCGCCGCTGACGCCCGCATGCTCGAAGGCCGGCGCGAACGCCAGTGCCGTGGCCGGCCCACCCGCCAGCGTGGCGGTGCCGGTAAGCACGCCGAACAACAGCGGAAGACCGAAAAAGCCCGCTACCGCCATGCCCAGCAGCCCTTGGCCAATCGACAGCGCAGTGGCCAACCCCAGAAACAGCAATACCTGTCGGCCACCTGCACGCAGTAGCGGCAGACTGGCGCCGAACCCGAGCGAAGTGAAGAACGCTATGAGTAATGGCGATTTCAGCGTGCTGTCGAAGGCTGGCGGCGCCACTCCTAACGCGGGGAACAGCAGAACGACGACCGCCACCGCCAGCCCCCCAAGGACCGCTGCCGGCAAGTTCAGCCGCACCAGCACCGGTACGGCGCGGCGCAGCCCTTCACCGGCCACGAGGGCACCGCCGGCTAGAGTGAGCGTTTGTATGGCATCCATTCTGAGGATGTTACCGCCCCGGGAGTGGGTGTGGGCTATTCCACCTTCGTCAGATTGTCTTCCGAGTTGCGGTCGATCCACTTGTTGTAGGGGTCAATCCCCGCGAACTTCGGGCGCTGCGCGGAACGCAGAACGACTTGCTGCGTGCCAGTCCGTACTGCGTGGCGCTCCACTCGCAGTACATCACGCTTGGTATAGCCCTTCTGTCCGGGCTCTACAGTGAATAGCCCGACGTCGATAGCTGCGGCCAATGGTGCATCCGTTTCCTTACCCTTGCCGTCCGCATGGAACTTCCGGGCATCGACAGTGAACGTGGTTTCCCACTGCCCATCCGGTAAACGGCGGGTTTTGGCGGCCGTCGCCTTCAAGTCCACCAGCGTGATCTTCTCGAACAAGTCTTCAATCAGTTCCTGGTGTTCGGGGCCCGCTTCGGCCTTGAACAAGGCAACGAGGTCCGAAGACTTCGGATAGGGCGCTGCCTTGAAGGCATATTGCGCGAGCAACTTGCGTAGCGCCCGATTAACCGCAGCTTCGCCTATCTGGTCCTTCAGCAAGTACATGACCAGAGCGCCTTTGCGGTAGTGGATGTAGCCTTGGTTCTCCACGCGGTTCAGCGGCAACTCTTCTACCACTTCGCCCCCACGCGAACGCAGGTAGCGGTCGAGTTCGAACTTCAGGAACTTGCGAATCTGCTCTGGGCCGTACTTGTGTTCCATCACCATGATGGCGGAGTACTGCGCCAGGGTTTCCACCAACATGGACCCGCCTTGCATGTCGGCAGCAATCACCTGGTGCCCCCACCATTGGTGCGCTACTTCGTGCGCGGTCACGTAAGTCACCATGTCGATTTTATCTTCGTCACGGTAGTCGGCGATGAAGCCGATGCCTTCCGAGAACGGGATGGTGTTGGCGAAACTCTGCGCAAATGTAGCGTAGGCCGGAAACTCCAGAATGCGCACCTGCCGAAATTGGAACGGGCTGAATTCCCGCGTGAAGTAATCCAACGAATCCTGCATGCCGGCGAGCATACGGTCGACGTTCCACGCGTGGGCCGGGTCGTGGTAAACCGCTAGCTCCACGTCGCGCCAACGGTCGCGCTTCACGGCATAGCGTGCGCTTTGCATAGAGAAGAAATGTTGAATAGGCGCTTCGGTCCGGTAGTGAACGGTACGACGTCCGTTGGCGGTCTGGTCCGATACCAGGTAACCAGGGGCTACTGGTATCTGGTCGGCTACCGTGGACAACGTGATATCCAGGTCCACCCAGTCGCTATCGCGACGCAGCCCGTTGTATTGGCGCGCCGAATCGTCTTCCAGCTTCGCTGGACGCAGCTCCACTGGGAGCCCGTACTTACGCCGCTTGCTGCGGTCTTGCAGCACCATGTCGCGGCTCATCCCGAGCGTTGGCGTCAGTTCGGCATTGTTCAAGAAGGTACCGTTGCCCACCACGCGGGTGTCGTTTCCGCGGTTGCGGAATCCGCGTTGTTCGCGAACGCTGTGGAAGGCCAGCGTCCGCTTCTCCCCGGGCTGCAAGGGCTGCGCGAAGCTATAAATCTGATACTGGAATTTCGCGAAGTCCTGCGTCAGTCGCGCACCCTGAACCTCGAGCTTCTCCATGCGTACGTCGTTGGGCCAACGCACATGGACGGCCGCTAGCGGAGCGCTAGTGCGATTTTCAAAGCTATAAGTGCCATCCGCCACAGCACGCGATTCATGCGGGTACAAGTCGACCTGCAACTTCACCGCAGTGATACGGGGCTGCGGCACTTTCTCGAAGGGGAGCAGGGCTTTCTCGTAATCGGCCGTCCACTGCTCTTCATCGAGCGCAGTACGGTACGGGTTCAGCACATGCGTGTTGTGATGAATGAACACACCCAGCGCGCCCATGACCAGCGCTGCAACTAGCGCGATGGCGCCGGGCAAACCGCGTAGCCGGCGTGGCAAAGACAGCAGCCGAACCTTCAGCGTACCGAGAGCGCCGCGGCGCCACAGCGCATGCGTGAGCACTACCAAAATGATGGCAAAAGCAATCCAGTAGGCGCGGAACCAAGCGTCGAATGCCGCAAACTGACCCTGCCCGTTCATGTCGGACAGCGGTACCGGCAAACCGCTCGAATACTGGTAGAGGTTGTCCTCCAGACCAACACGGTCCATGACGCTTCGTGAAACTACGAACAACATCATGAGCATCCAGCCCATGAACTTGTGCGGCACCAGCACCTGCAGGAATACGGCGAGCACCGCCATGAGCAGGCTGAAAACCGTGAAGGGCAGGATGTACCACTGCAGGTAGTGCAGCAGTTCGAAGTGGGGGAAGCCCTTGATAGCCTGCATCGTTACGGCGGCGAGCGTACTGGAAGCTACCGTTGCCAAAAGCACTAGTGCAATGGCGAGAATTTTCGGTAGCACGAAAGTCCAGTCGGGCGCCGGCGTCGCATCGATAATTTCATGGAGACGACGGTCTCGGTTGCCCCATACCAATTCGCCGGCGTAGTAGACCGCGATGATGAGCGGAATGATGGTGAAGCTGCCGATGAGCGCTTCCACCATCACGCGGGTTACTGGATAGATGGTGTTGTCGTAGAGTTGGTCGGCGTACCACAGTGCGCCACCCGCGTTGAAGAAGCCGACGGCCAGTAACACCACGAACGCGGGGCTGCGAAAACAAGCTGCCATATCAAACCGCGTCAGCGCCACCAACTGCGCCCAAGCAGCATGGGTCGACCTGGCACTGCCACGCGTGGCGGGCGTCGTGGCAAGTGGCGTGGCAAGTGGCGTGGCAAGTGACCTATCCCGGGCCAATGAGGGCTGCCCGGCTGTTGCCTGCTGAAAAACCACTGCCGACTGGGTTTCTGCTTCTACGCTCTTTTTGGCCGCCTTTTGTGGCTTTCCCTCCACCTTGAACAAGCGATAGGCCAAAGCCAGTAGCGCGAAAGACACCGTGAACCACAAGACGCGGTTCCACAACATGACTCCTTCGAGCGGTATGAGCCGTGTGTTGCGGTCCGCTGCCGTCCAGTATTTGGTTAGCTGCGACATGGCACCGAGGCCGAAGGGATCGATCATCGCCACCAAAGTTTCGTTACCCGGCTGGTCCAGCGAACCGGTGGCGACGAAAAACAGCACCAGAAAGACGATGACGCCCACATAGGTAGTGAGCATGGAGCGCGTAGCCGTGGCTAAAGCGAAGAAGCCCGCGCCCATGACGAATAGCGTTGGCACACACAGCACGAACAACGTGTAGAGGTACATGCCAAGACGTACGGGCCCCAGAGTTTCCGGGTCCACCCATGGCATGGCAGCGCCCACGAGGTTGCCGAGCGGCACCGCCGTGAACAACAACACAGCGGCACCGAAGGCACCTACGAAGCGGCCGAACAAGTAGTCGAACTTGCTTACGCGCGTGGAATGAATGAGCGCGGCGAAGCGTGTCTCGTCATCGCGCACCACCACGTTCGCCACGAAAGCGACGAGGATGAACAGCGCGAAGACGCACATGATCATCATCGCTTGCGTCACGGCATACGGCGAGTTGACGAGGACATTGCCTCCTTCGCCAATGTTCACGGTGTCCGAGGCGGCCGCACCGAAAGTGAAGAGAAAGAACAGGAAACTGGTGACAGCAAACGCTGGACCGGAGGCCTGGTAACGGAATTCGAACGCCGCGATGCGGCCGAACATGCCTTTCGTTCCCATCTTGGTAGCCTCAGGCGACGCGGCGCTGGGCGGACAGCGTGCTGAAGTACACGTCTTCCAAGCCGGCCGCGGCTGGCTCGAACCCTTCGCCCGGCGGCTGGTCCGCGACGACGTGAATCAGCGTCTTGCCGCCCAGCAAGCGAGTGGAGATGACCTGAAACGCGGCTTGGTGTTCAGCCAGTTGCGCTTTGCTGATGCTCTTGCGCCAGATGCGGCCTTCGACGCCCGCAATCAGTTCGTGGGGTGCGCCCGTGCCGACAATGCGGCCGCCAGCAAGGATGGCCATGCGTGGGCACAGGTCCTTCACGTCATCGACGATATGCGTCGACAAGATGACCACCACGTTCTCGCCAATCTCCGACAGCAGGTTCAGGAAGCGGTTGCGCTCTTCCGGGTCCAGCCCGGCGGTGGGCTCGTCGACGATGACCAGCTCCGGGTTCCCAAGCAGCGCTTGCGCGATGCCGAAGCGCTGACGCATGCCACCGGAGAAGCCGGCGAGGGCTTTTTTGCGCACGTCCCAGAGGTTCACTTGCTGCAGTAACGCCTCCACGGCGGCCTTGCGTTCACCGCGGACGGTCAGCCCTTTCAGCACCGCCAAGTGGTCGAGCATGTCGTAGGCGCTAACGCGTGGGTAGACGCCGAAGTCTTGCGGCAGGTAGCCAAGCCGGGCGCGCAGTTCGCCGGGGGAAGCGAGGACATCCAAGCTGCCGAAACGGATGGCGCCGGAAGTGGGGACTTGCAGTGTGGCGATACAGCGCATCAGCGAAGATTTGCCCGCGCCGTTGGGCCCTAGCAGCCCGAACATGCCCCGGGGAATTTCCAGCGTGACTCCATCCAGAGCGCGCGTGCCGTTGGGGTAGACGTGGGTGAGCTGTTCGATGTGCAGCATGGCGAAAAGTCCTTTCGGACCGGCCCGAGTCACCGCGGCACGCCCACACAGACGTTCTGCCGTGGCACCCTGCCAATCCTTGGTATTGGTGTTGTAGTTGAGTATAACACCTCGAGATAACGCTTCTGCAAGCGCTCTTGTCTGTCGGGTGAAGGTAAACTCGTCCGTCTCGAAGGAGCCCCGCATGCAGCCCGCCGCCGTCAATGACTTCCGCGAATTGGCACGCCGCCGCCTGCCGCATTTCCTCTTCGAATACATGGATGGCGGGTCCTATTCCGAGGTCACTCTGCGGCAGAACATCGCGGACCTCGAGCGCGTGGCCTTGCGGCAGCGGGTGCTGACCGATGTTTCCACGCTCGACCTGACCACCGAATTGTTCGGCCAGTCTCTGGCCCTGCCGTTGGCCTTGGCCCCTGTGGGTCTTGCCGGTCTCGCGGCCCGGCGCGGGGAGGTGCAGGCCGCGCGCGCCGCCGAGGCGCATGGGGTGCCGTTCTGCTTGTCTACGGTGTCAGCCTGCTCGTTGGCCGAGGTGGCGCGGGGCACCACGAAGCCGTTCTGGTTTCAGCTGTACATGGTCCGCGACCGCGCCTTCATGCAAAGCCTGCTCGACGAAGCGCAAGCCTTGGGCTGCAACGCGCTGCTGTTCACTGTCGATCTGCCCGTGCCCGGCTCGCGCTATCGCGATGTGCGTTCCGGGTTGACGGGCTCCCCCGGTTTAAACGGCAAGTTGCGCCGCCTGCTGCAGGTCGCTGCGAAGCCCGGCTGGGCCTGGGATGTGGGTGTCATGGGCCGCCCGCACCAGCTGGGCAATGCGGCGCAGGTGGTCGGCGGGAACGTGGTGCTCGAAGACTTCTTCGCCTGGATGCGTGGCAACTTCGATGCTTCCGTGACTTGGCGCGACCTCGAATGGGTTCGTTCACGCTGGTCCGGGCCCATCGTGCTGAAGGGAATACTCGACGTCGAAGATGCCCGTATGGCGGCCGATGCCGGCGTGGAAGGCATCGTGGTGTCGAACCACGGTGGCCGGCAGCTCGATGGAGTACCCTCCACGGCTGCGGCTTTGCCGGGTATTGCTGCGGCGGTGGGCGACCGATTAACCGTGTTGGCCGACGGCGGCGTGCGTTCCGGGCTGGACGTGTTTCGCATGCTGGCGCTCGGGGCGAAGGGCGTGCTGCTCGGGCGCGCTTGGGCCTATGCACTGGCCGCCGGCGGCGAAGCCGGCGTGGCGCACCTGCTGCGTTTGTTGGAAGCGGAACTGCGCGTCGCCATGGCGCTCACCGGTTGCACCCGCGTGCGGGATATCGGGCCCGAAATGCTGGTTCTGCCACCGCACGGCAGCAAGGCGCTGTAAAACGTCTGCCTGCAACGTCGTTTCGCCCCCTAGCGCGCGAAACTTCTTGATGGTGCTTACCTTGGGCACGGTCGTATCATCGTCCAGCACCCTTTTTCGGAGCTTCCCATGGATTTCAGCCGAACCGAACGCGAACACCACTGGATAGATAGCGTCCGCACCTTCATGCGCGAGCAGGTGGTGCCGGCGGTTCCGGTGTACGACGCCCAGATGGAAGCGTTCGGCCAAAACCGCTGGCAGGTGCCGGCTGTGCTCGAAGACCTGAAACAAAAGGCGCGCGCGGCGGGCCTGTGGAACCTCTTCATGCCGCCGGCGCATGGTGCCTTCCATGTGGAAACCAGCTTCCGCTTCGAAGGGCCCGGCCTTAGCAACCTCGAATACGCCGGCTGTGCCGAGGAAATGGGCCGCATCACTTGGGCTTCGGAAGTCTTCAACTGCTCCGCGCCCGACACCGGCAATATGGAAGTGCTGCAGCGCTACGGCACGCTGGCTCATAAGGAACAGTGGTTGCGGCCGCTGATGAACGGCGAGATCCGCTCGGCGTTTCTGATGACCGAGCCCGATGTGGCTTCTTCTGACGCCACCAACATTGCCACTTCCATCGTGCGCGATGGTGACGACTACGTCATCAATGGCCGCAAGTGGTGGTCTTCCGGCGTCGGAGACCCGCGCTGCGCCATCTTCATTGTCATGGGTAAGTCCAACCCTGGCGCGCCCACGCATTCGCAACAGTCCATGATTCTAGTGGCGCGCGATACGCCGGGCGTGAAGGTGCTGCGGCATTTGCCAGTGTTCGGCTACGACGATGCCCCGCACGGACACTGCGAAGTGCTGCTGGATAACGTGCGCGTGCCCGCTACGAACCTGCTGCTGGGCGAAGGCCGTGGCTTCGAAATTGCGCAAGGCCGGCTCGGGCCAGGCCGCATTCACCATTGCATGCGCAGCATTGGTGCTTCGGAAGTGGCGTTGGAAAAAATGGTACGGCGTTTGCTTTCGCGCACGGCCTTCGGCAAGCCCATCGCCGAACATTCGCTGTGGGACGAGCGCATTGCCGAGGCGCGCACGGGCATCGAGATGGCGCGCCTACTGTGCTTGAAGGCGGCCGATGCCATGGACCGCGGCGGCAACAAGGCTGCACAAGCGGAAATCGCCATGATCAAAGTGGTGGGCCCGAACCTTTCCACGCGCATCATCGACTTGGCCATTCAGGCCTATGGTGGTGCGGGTGTTACCACGGAAGCCGGCTTGGCAAAGATGTACGCGGAGCAGCGCACGCTACGCTTGGCCGACGGTCCCGATGAAGTGCACAACCGCAGCATTGCCAAGCTGGAACTGAAGAAGTACCACCAGCGCTAGGGATTTGCCATTGTGGGAGGCAGTAGTGCTTTGTGGGAGGCAGCTTGCTGCCGACTCCAAGAGTCGCGAGCAAGCTCGCTCCTGCAGCCGAACATGAATCAGCCGCCGCGGTACTCGAGCGCGGCATCTTCCAGCCAAGCCGCTACCCACTGCGCAATGCTGCGGTCCGTATAAAACCGCAGCGCACCACCTTCCAACGATTCGAGCATGATGTTCGCGTGCTGCAGCAAGGTCTGCGCGCACTGCCCGGGCGCGAACACGCGCGGGTGCAGGTCCAGGCTGCAGCCCTTGGCGAGCATCTCGCGCGCCTTCGGGCCGCCCACTTCGAACACCACGCGGCCTTCGCTTACGTCTGCTACGTGGTGCAGCGTGGCGCCGCAAGCGCGAGCGGCGCGTGCTGCTACTTCAGCAGCGGGCAGCTGTTCCACTACCCATTCGTTAGGGCCAAGCCACAGCACGCGTACGCCTTCACCCTTGGCCACGGTGTTGGGCGTTACCGGCCAAGGCAAGCCGAACTCTCGCCCGAGGGCCGCGTATTCGTGGCCTTCGGGAAACTTCAGCCGCAGGATGCAGACCTGCAAAGTGGTGGGACGAAAATGGACCAGCGGCTCAGTCACGGAGACGGTCTCCCTGCGGGTCGTAGGCGCACAACGGCGCGATGCGGGCCTTGAAGGGCTTGCCGCCCGTAACCACCTCCAGCACTTCACCGCTGCGGGCATGGCCGCCGCGCACCATGGCCATGCCGACCCAGCGCCCGAGGGTGGCGCTGTAGACGCCCGAAGTAATGTAGCCCTCGCTGCCGCTGCTCACGGTGGCGCCGCGCAAGTGGCGGCCGGGGCGGAGTTCTGCACCGTCGATGGGCTCGAGGCCGACCAACTGGTAACGGTCCGGCGCCAAGTTCGCCGTGCGAGTGAGCGAACGACGCCCGATGAAGTCCACGTCGCGCTTCAGCACTTGGCTCCAGCCGATATCCTGCGGCGAAGTGGTGCCGTCGGTGTCAGCGCCAATGTGCAAGTAGCCCTTCTCGGTACGCAGCAACATCCACGCTTCGATGCCGATAGGTGCAATGCCATGCGCGGCGCCCGCTTCCATGCAGCGCTGCCACAGCCCAGCGACAGCGCTGTTGGCTACGTTGATTTCATAAGACACTTCGCCGGTGAAGCTGACGCGACACACACGCGCCGGCACGCCGCCGAAGTGGCCGTCGCGGAAGCTCATGTGCGGGAACGAAGCGGCATCGCAGGGGAAGTCCACGCCAACCGCTTCCACCACGGCGCGTGCCTTGGGGCCGGTGAGCGTGATGACAGCGATGCTGGTGGTGATGGGCGCCACGAGCACGCGGGCATTCACCCATTCGCACTGTAGCCATTCCTCCATCAGGCCGGCGATACGCGTCGCACCACTGGTGGTGGTGCCGACCAGGAAGCGGTCTTCCGCAAGGCGCGCCACTACACCGTCGTCGATGACCACGCCAAGCTCATTCAGCATCAAGCCGTAACGCAGCTTGCCCACCTTCAGCGTGGAAACCGTGTTGCAGTAGAAGCGGTCGAGGAACCACGCTGCATCAGGCCCGCTCACTTCAATCTTGCCAAGCGGCGAGCCGTCGAAAATGCCGACGCCTTGGCGTACCGCCAGCGCTTCGCGTTGTTCGGCAGCGTGCGGGTCTTCGCTAGGCTGCAGGTAGTACGCCGCGCGCATCCAGCCGCCATATTCCTCCAGCGCACCGCCGTTCGCGGTATGCCAGTCGTGCAATGCCAAGCGACGCACTGGGCGGAACAGTTCGTTGCGCTGGCGCCCGCCGAGAGCGCCCATCGCCACTGGCGTATACGGAAAGCGATAGCGCGTGGTGCCGACGGCATCGGGCGTACGGCCCGTCACTTCGCCCATGTGCGCCAGCGCGTTCACGTTCGAGGTCTTGCCCTGGTCGGGCGCCATGCCAAGCGTGGTGTAGCGCTTCAGATGTTCCACCGAGCGGAAATTTTCTTGCGCGGAAAGCTCGATGTCGTTGGCGGTGACGTCATGCATGAAGTCGATGAAGGCTTTGCCGCTGCCGCGAACGGTCCACAGCGGCGTCATGGGCGTGTCCACGCCGGCAGCATCGCCTACCGCGTGCACTGCTTGCACGGCGGCGCCGGGGCGGAACTGCGCATGGGACGCATCCCATTCGAGCTTGCCACCAGACTGCGAGAACAAGTGCACGGTCGGTGAATGCCCGCCGGACATGGCCAGCACGTCAGCAGACAAATTCAGCGTACGCGTCTTGGCGCCACCCTCAGGGCCAACGCGAACCTTCACGCTGCGCAGCGCGGGCCGACCGTTGGTGCCGTAGACCACAGCGTCCGTGTGTACGGTGAAGCCTGCCGCACGCGCCGCCACTGCCGCAGCAGGCGCGGCACGGCTGTCGACGATGGCCACCACTTCACCGCCCGTGGCAGCGAAAGCTTGTGCCGTGGCATAGGCGTCGTCGTTGTTGGTGAACACCACTAGCCGGTCGCCGGCGCGCGTGCCGAATTCACCGAGATAACGGCGCACCGCCGTGGCCAGCATGACGCCCGGGCGGTCGTTGCCCGGAAATACCAGCGGGCGTTCCAGCGCACCGGTAGCCACCACGACGCGCCCGGCACGCACTTGCCACAAGCGTTGGCGCGGTAAGTGCTTCGGCGCATTTGGGCCCAAGTGGTCGGTTACGCGCTCCACGAGCGTAAGCGCGTTGTGGTCCCAGTAGCCGGCGGCCGTGGTGCGCGGCAGTGCCGTGGCGCCCGCGGCATCCAATGCGGCGAGTTGTTCGTCTACCCAGTGGCTTGCGGCACTACCGGCCAGCGCCTTGCCTTCAACGGTGCAGCTGTCCCACAGCAGGCGCCCACCGAAGCGCGGCTCTTGCTCGCAGACAATGACGCGCTGGCCTTCGGCCGCGGCATTCACAGCCGCTGCCAAGCCAGCAGGACCACCGCCAACAACCAACACATCGCAGTGCGCGTAGTGGGTTTCATAGCGCGAAGGATCTGGTTCCGTGGAGGGCCGCCCAAGGCCAGCCGCACGGCGGATATGGCCTTCGAACAGGTGCCAGTCCGGCCACATGAAGGTCTTGTAGTAGAAGCCGGCAGTAAGGAAGCGCTCGAACGGACGCAGCACGGCGCCAATATCGAACGCGGCCGAAGGCCAGCAGTTCACAGCGCGGGCCACCAGCCCCTCGTAGAGTTCCACTTCCGTGGCGCGCAGGTTGGCGGTGCTCCAATCGCCTTCGCCTACTTGCATCAGCGCGTTGGGCTCTTCCACGCCAGCGGCCAGCAAGCCACGTGGCCGATGCAGCTTGAACGAACGACCCACCACGCTGACGCCATTGGCAAGCAGTGCAGAAGCGAGGGTGTCGCCCGCATGGCCGGTGTATGCGCGGCCATCGAAGGTAAAGCGCAGCGGACGGCTGCGGTCTACGCAGCCACCGCTGGCCAAACGCGAACCACTCATGGCTTGGCTCCGGCAACGCTTGCGGGCACGGGGTCCGTCATGCCGTATACAGCCACAATCTCGTGAGTGACGGTGTTGCGGGCCACGTTGAACCACTGTCGGCAGCCGTTGACATGCCCCCAGCGTTCCAAGTGCACGCCTTTCGGGTTCTGGCGCGTGAACAAGTAATCGCCCCAGGTAGCTTCGGCTACTTCGTGCCAAGGCTCCGGGCGAACCATGTGGGACTGGCCACCGCACTGGAACTCGGGTTCGTCGCGGGGGCCGCACCAGGGGCAAGGTATGCGCAACATGCAAAGGCCTCAGTGCGGAATGCCGGACGCGGCGGCTTCGTCGACCAGCGCGCCGGTGTGGAAGCGCTTCAGCGCGAAGGGCGCGGCAATGTCGTGGGCGCGGCCGGTGGCGATGTGGTGGGCCAGCATCCAGCCACCCACCGGAATGGCCTTGAAGCCACCCGTGCCCCAGCCGCAGTTGATGAACAAGCCGGGAACAGGCGTTTCGCCCAGGATGGGGCTGGAGTCGTGCACCACATCCACGATGCCGGCCCATTGGCGCAGCAAGCGCACGCGGCCGATGGACGGCAATTGGTCTGCCACAGCACCGAGCACATGCCGCAACATGGGCGTGTTGCCGCGCTGCGCATAAGACAAGTAGTGGTCCAGCCCACCGCCAATAACCAAGCCACCCTTGTCGGACTGGCTGAAGTACATGCCGGTGCCGAAGGAAGTCATGACCGTGTCCATCACCGGCTTCAGCGGTTCGGAAACAAAGGCCTGCAGCGCATAGCTGGACACGGGCAAGCGGAAACCCGCAAGGCCCGCAATGACGCTCGAATGGCCTGCCACCGCCATACCGACTTGTTCGGCACCGATGTAGCCAAGGTTCGTCTCGACGCCAACCACGCGGCCTTCCGCCGACTTGCGGAAACCCGTGACCTCGCAGTTCTGCAAGATATCCACGCCGAGCGCCGAAGCGGCGCGCGCATAGCCCCAAGCCACGGCGTCGTGGCGGGCCGTGCCGCCGCGGGGCTGCACGAAACCACCGAGCACGGGGTAACGCGCATCGGGTGCCGTGTTCAGCAGCGGAATGCGTTGCTTCACTTCTTCGCGTGTGAGCATGAAGGCGTCGATGCCGTTCAGGTTCATGGCGCCCACCCAGCGGTGACCGGCTTCCATGTCGTGGCGCGTATGCAGCACGTTCATGACACCGCGTTGGCTGAACATGACGTTGTAGTTCAGGTCCTTTGACAGGCCTTCATACAAGCGCAGCGAAAAATCGTAGAGCGCGGCGCTTTGCGGGTAGTAGTAGTTCGAGCGGACAATGGTGGTGTTGCGGCCGGTGTTGCCGCCACCCAGCCAGCCACGCTCCAGCACCGCCACGTTCGTGATGCCGTGGTTCTTGGCGAGGTAGTAGGCGCAGGCCAAGCCATGGCCGCCGCCACCGATAATCACCACGTCGTAACGCGGCTTCGGTTCCGGGGAGCGCCAGGCAGGCTCCCAGCCACGGTGGCCGGTAAGCCCTTGCCACAGCATGTTCCAGGCGTTGTAGCGCTTCATCCGCAGGGCAACCTCTGGCGAGCGGGCAGGTGAAAACAAGGGCAGAAGATTAACACACGCCGCGCGTGGCGCGGGCAACCGCCACTGCTGCTGCGGGCGCATGCAGTGCGCGCATTGGCTTAGCGAAAAATGCGTGCGCGCAGGCCTGCAGTCCTGCGAAGATTCGCGCTGCACCCGCCACCTAACGGAAGCCCATGAAAGCCATCCTTTGCCGCCAGTACGGTCCGCCCGAGACGCTCACCCTGGAAGAAGTGAAGTCCCCGTTGCCCGGCCGGGGGCAGGTGGTGGTGAAGGTGCATGCCGCAGCGGTGAACTTTCCCGACACGCTGATCATTGAGAACAAATACCAGTTCAAGCCGCCCCTGCCGTTTTCGCCGGGCGGCGAAGTGGCGGGCACTATCGCTGCGCTCGGCGAAGGCGTCACCGGCTTCCAGCTGGGCGACCGCGTGCTGGCCGTGTGCACTTGGGGTGGCTACGCCGAAGAAGTGGTGGTGCCGGCGCCGGCCGTAACGCCCTTGCCGGAAGGCGTGCCCTTTGATGAAGCCGCCGCGCTGACATTGGCTTATGGCACCACGTACCACGCGCTGAAAGACCGCGCCGAGCTAAAGCCCGGCGAAACCTTGCTGGTGCTGGGCGCTGCCGGCGGTACGGGGCTGGCTGCGGTGGAGTTCGGGCGCCTGATGGGCGCGCGCGTTATCGCCGCTGCTTCCACGGAAGAAAAGCTGGCGGCGTGCCGTGCTGCCGGTGCGGATGAATGCATCAACTACGCCACCGAAGACCTGCGTGAACGCCTGAAGGCGCTGACGGCTGGCAAGGGCGTGGATGTGGTGTACGACCCGGTGGGCGGCGCCTACACGGAAGCGGCCGTCCGCAGCATGGCCTGGAAGGGGCGTTTGCTGGTCATCGGCTTCGCTGCGGGTGATATTCCGAAGATTGCCCTGAACCTCACCCTGCTGAAGGGTTGTTCGATTGTGGGCGTGTTCTACGGCGCGTTTGTGCAGGCCGAACCGCAGCGCTGCGCGGCGAACCTGCAGGAAATGCTACGCATGGTGGCCGCGAGGGAACTGCGGCCGACAGTGACCGAACACCACCCCTTAGCCGACGCCCCAAAGGTCCTGCGGGCCTTCCAGGAGCGCCGCATCATCGGCAAGGTAGTGCTGGTGCCCTGAAGCATCGGCCGAATGGAGCATGCCCTGATCCGTCGCGCGGCGAAGCCTCGCGGCACCGGATGACAAATGCGCCGTGGCGGCGTCCGCCTGCGACATGGCGAACGCCGTGGTGAGGGCGGCGGCCCAGCGGGCGGCGGGGGTAGGGTGCTTCATGGCCTAATGTTTGCCGGGCAAAAAGTAGCTTGGAAATACGGGAATCCCTGAAAGTAACCCCTATTTGTGACAATCTTGGTGTATGTGTTGGCAGTTGTGCCACCAACTTTCTAGCTTTGGACGGGTACTTCCCTATGTCGGATGAGGATGCAGAACTGGTACTGCAATGCCGCGCGGGCAACCGCGAGGCGTTTACGGTACTGGTCCTGCGCCACCAGAAGACGGTTTACAACGTCGCTCTGCGTGTTCTGGGTCACCCCGAGGACGCGCGCGACGCGACGCAGAATGTGTTTCTCAAGGTTTTCGAACATCTGGACAGTTTCGACCCCCGCCACCGTTTTTTCAGTTGGGTTTACCGCATCGCCTTGAACGAGGCGATCAACCGCCGTAGCCGGCGCCAGCAACCCACCGAACTGACGGGCGAAGAGCCGGACCAAGTTCCCGGCCCGGAAGCGGTGGTGGCGGGCGAGCAGACGGGCAAAGCCTTGGAAGGTGCGCTGCAGCGCTTGGTGGCGGAGCAGCGCGAAGTGGTGGTGCTACGCCATGTGGCAGAACTGAGTTATGAGGAGATGGCTGAGGTGTTGCAGGTGCCCGAAAAGACCGTGAAGTCCAGATTGCACAGCGCGCGCATGCGCCTGCGCGAACTGCTGGCTGAAGAGCACGGTCCGGTGGGGGCACCATGACCGACCCAAGGCTACTTGCGCTGCTACACGCCGAACTCGACGGCGACTTGGATGCGGCCGGCCAAGCGGAACTGGCCAGCCACTTGGCTACCGACCCTGAACTGGCCCGCTTGCGCGCCGAACTGGCTGCCGTGGATGTGGGCTTGGCCGCCTTGCCCGCGGTGGAGCCGCCGGCGGTGGTGCTTGCGGATATTCTTGCCGGCCTGCCGCCAGTACGCCGTGAATCGGTAGTCGTGCCGCTGCGGGCACCCGCGGCTGCGCCTACCAGTGCGCCGTTAGCGGCGCCGACAGTGCTGCGTTCCCGCCGCGTGGTCCGGGTTTGGGCTTACGCC
>CALQLF020000007.1 GCA_943331345.2 Candidatus Planktophila lacus
AGCCGTTCACGCAGGCCCGGCGGTGGGTCGAGCGCCACTGCACTCAGCGTGGCCGAAAAGGCATCGGGAGTGGCGCCTTGTAGCCCTGGCACTGCGTGCAGCAAGCGGTAAGCGTTCAGTGAACCGTACTTCACTTGCCAGCGATAGCTGAGCGTGAACCCCGGCCAGTTGGTGGGGTTGTGGCCGCGCGCATCGGTATACCAGTTGTGGCACTGGCTCCACACCTTGCCGCGCAAGGCTTGCTGCGTGGCGCGGCGGCTGCGTTCATAGACGCCAGCATCCACTTCCATGGCCACGGCGCCGGCGCGCAGCAGTTTGCGGCGGCAGCGCAGCACATGGTCGAACTGACTTTCGAGCATGTAGAGGATGGAGTTATGCCCTAGGTTCGTGTTCGGGCCATACAGCAGGAAGAAGTTGGGGAAGCCGGGAACGCTCAGACCCAAGTGCGCCGCAGCCCCTTCACGCCACAGGTCGTGCAAGCGCTGGCCACCCGTTCCGCGAATCTCGAGGCCCGATAGAAAGTCTGTGGCATTGAAGCCCGTGCCGTAGACGAGCACGTCCGCCAAATGTACGGCGCCGTCTTCGGTCTCGATGCCGTCGGGCAACACGCGCCGAATGGGCGTCGTCGTTAGCGCCACGTTCGGCAACGCGAAGGTCTTCAGGTAGTCGCTGGAAATGAGCACGCGTTTACAGCCGACAGGATAGTCGGGCGTCAGTGCCGCGCGTGTGGCGGCCAAAGGCACTTGGCGCTTCAGCAGCGCACGGAAGGGCTTGGCGGCCACGGCACTGAACAAGCCGTTCAACCGGCCAAAGCCCAAGGCCAGGACTTCGTGGCTGAGATAAGTCTTCAAACGCACCAGCGCGCGGTAGGGCGGCAGGTGCGCGTGTAGCCACTTTTCCAGCTGCGTATAAGCGCGCTGCTGGCGCGGCAGCAAGTAGTTGGCGGAACGCTGGAACACGGTGAGGCGTGCAGTCTCCGGCGCGATGGCTGGCACGAATTGCACGGCCGAGGCGCCGGAGCCGATGACGGCCACGCGCTTGCCTGCCAAGGACAGCCCCGCTGGCCACGCAGCTGAGTGGAACGACAGGCCTTTGAAATCTGCTGCACCCTCAAGGCGCGGGATGACAGGCTGGCTGAGTTGGCCCACGGCGCTGAGTAGTAGCCGCGAACGATAGACCGTACCGTCGTCCAGCGTAACGCGCCAGCAGCCGGGCAGTTCTTCCCACGCCGCGTCGGCTACGGCCGCGCCCGTGCGTACCCGCGAGTTCAGGCCGAACTTCTCCGCGCAGTCATGTAGGTACGCGTGAATCTCCGGCTGGGGCGGATAGACGCAGGACCAATTCGGGTTCGGCGCAAACGAGAACGAATAAAGCACTGACGGCACGTCGCAGGCCGCACCGGGGTAGGCGTTGTCGCGCCAGACGCCGCCGATATCGTCACCGCGTTCGAGGATGAGGAAGTCGTCGACCCCTTCCTGCCGCAGGCGGATGCCCATGCCGATGCCGCCGAAACCGGCACCGATGATGAGTACTTCAAGAACAGGGGTTGCGCTCATGCGTACGGATTCTACGCACCAGCACGCTGCTGCGGCAGGTCTGCCGCGAATAATCGCGGGCTCAGAGGAGCTTGTTCACTTCTTTGCGGAACGCTTCGAGCGAACGCTTGCCCTGCAGACGCTTGCGCACTTGCCCATCGCGGCCAATGAGGTACGTGGTGGGCAGTAGTTCGTTCCACGCCGGGTCGATGCGGCTGACGAGCGTATCCATGGACGGCTCGCTGCGGAGCAAGGTCTTGAATGCGGGAAAGTGCTTGTCGCGAAACGCCGTGACACGCGCGAGTTCTTCCGGGTCGTCCATGGACACGGCCAGCAGCGTGACGCCGCGACCCGCGAACTCATGCGACAGAGCGATGAGGTCCGGTATTTCCTGCAAACAGGCCACGCACCAGGTGGCCCAGAGGTTCAGCACCACCAGTTCACCCTTGTGACTGGTCAGTTGTGAAGCGAACTGCTCCGCACTGACCAGTGTCACTGGGCCCGCCATTGCAGTGACCACCGCATTGCCTGCTGGACTTGCCAGTGGCGAGGCAGTGGCCGGCGTATTTTTGCCAGCACTCATCGCGGCCGCAGGGGTGTTAGGCACGGTCGCTACGACCACTTGTTCGCCTTGCTGCCAGGCGACCAAGGCGTTGCCGTTGGGCAGCATGGTCGCGGTTGGCAGGCTGGAGGCGCCCGTGGCTGCGCCCACCGCGAATACGGGTCCGAAATGAGCACCGCCGTCAGTGGACGTACGCCCGTAGACGCGACGCTCGCCGCCTGCCAGCTTGGCGTGCCAGAACACGAAGGCGTTCTTGCCACGCGCCACCACTGCTGGTGCGTCGGAAACCGCCGCTTCGGGGTGCAGCGTCATGGGCTGCTCGAAGGTTTTGCCACCGTCGGTGGAGCGCGTATAGAGCACGCCCGTCGGCTGCGCCGCGCCATTGAACACGGCGGTGTGCAGCAGCTTGCCGCTAGCCGCCAGTGCGGTCGGCTTTAGCGGGCAGCCATCCAGCACCCATGCTGGGCCACCCACGCCCACGCGCGCGCTGAAAGTCTTGGCGCCATCGTGCGATACCGACACCATCGGTTCACGGTGGTTGCCTTCGTGCACCACGCGCGTCGCGACAATCAGTTCGCCGCTGGAGCCGATGGTGGAAGTGAGCTGGCAGCAAGGGCACGCGTCAGCGCCGGACACTTCGCGTTCGGCTTCCCACGTTTTGCCGTCATCGCGCGATACCGCCATGAAGGTGGCGGATGCGGCCGTCTGCGTTTTCATGACGCGGGTGTCGAGCCAGGCCACGTACACATTGCCTTCGGGGCCCACGGAGAGCGTGCCGAAAGCCTGCGCTTGCGCGAGCCCACCGTGGACGGCCGCGGAGAGATCTTCCGGTGGGTTCGTGTTCAAACGCAGCGGCTTGGAGAAGGTCTTGCCGCCATCGGTAGAGCGCACGTAGTGCATCACCGCCACGGGCTTGCCACTGGTGTCGGAGATTTCGTTCGCGGGGTAGGTGACATGCACCGTGCCGCGCGGGCCTATACCGATGGAAGGCTTGCTGACAGAGAAACCCCACACTTCACCGTCCGTGGCGTTGACGCGTTGCGGTGTGGAGAAGGTCTTGCCGCCATCGTCGCTGCGGGAGTAGTACACGTCCGACCACGACTGATGCGTGTGTCCACCGGCCTCGTGCGCCCCCACCTTGTCGGCGGTGCCGAGGGCGCCGCGGTCCAGCCAAACCAAGTGGATGCTGCCATCTTTGCCGACGGCGACCGAGGGCGCTTGCGCGCGACGTTCGGCACTGCTGACGGCAGTGGAGGCAAGGCCGGGAAGGGCGGCCACCGTTACGGCAGCGGTAGCCATACCCGCCGGCGGTGCTCCTGCCGGTGCCCCGACTGCTCCTGCCTGCCCTCCCACTTGCGCCTCCGCACAAAGCGCAGTGGCGGTGAATAGTAGGGCTAAGAGTGTCGTGTGGCGCCGAGATACGTTCATTTGCATGATTACTCCCTCGAGCCTGCAGGCGGTGTGGTGGCGTATTCCTCGTCGAGAAACTCGACCACGCCTGTCTCCAGCGAATACTCAGCGCCCACCACCATGAGGCCATGGTTGTCGATGAGGTCTTCGAGGACTTCGGAGGCGTGCTTCAGGTGATTCACGGAGGCGCGCACGTTCGCCCGGACGCTGTGCGTCAGCAAGGCGTCATGGTCGTGTCGCAGTGGCGTTTCCATGAGCGTCTGCACCCAGGGCCGGATGCGGTCGACGATGGAACGCAGGTTGCGGGACTGTGTGCCGATGGGGCGCTTCAATTCTTCGATGGTCGCTGCGATGGCGCCGCACTTGGTATGGCCCATGACTACTACCAAGCGCACCGCGAACTGGGAGGCGGCAAATTCGATACTGCCCACCTGAGATGGCGCAACGATGTTGCCGGCCACCCGGATGACGAACAGATCGCCCAGGCCTTGATCGAAGACCAGTTCGGAAGGAACGCGGCTGTCCGAGCAGCCCAAGATAATGGCGAAGGGCTCCTGCGACTCCGCCAATTCGGCACGGCGGTCGTGGTCAAGGGGCCGGTCCGGGGCACGGACGTTGGAGGCAAAACGCAGGTTGCCTTCTTTCAGCCGAGCAAGCGCTTCAGCGGCGGGGATCATGGTGGGCGGGTCCTCCGTCGGGGGTTTTGTCATTTTACCTGTTTACCTGCGGCGCGTTGGTGCCTGACAATCGGGCCAACGACCAGGCCGGGAATCGGCCGGCAACGGGTCCGGCAAACAAGGAGGGGGACGATATGGCGCAGTTCAAGCGGGTCATGAGCACGGTATTGAAGGGGCTACTGGCTTTGGTGCTGGTGGTGGCGGCTTTGCCGGCTCTGACCGGCAACCTGTATTTCTACCGCGCCCTGCGCGCCACTTACTTTCTGGGCCACACCACCGCGAACATCGACGATGCGGCGGTGTTCGACCAGCGTACCGTCAAGGCAGGCGCGCCCCAGCCCTGGCCGGTGTCGCCGGCTTATAACCAAGCGCCGCTGCCGGCAGATTTGGTGGCGTGGCACGAGCAGTTCGGGACGGCCGCTTGGCTGGTGGTCCACGACGGGCAGGTACTGCAGGAACGCTATTTCGCGCCCTACACCGCGGAAAGTCGCACGAATTCGTTTTCGATGGCGAAGACTGTGACCACGATGCTGGCCGGGGCCGCAGTGGCAGATGGTTACCTGCTCAGCTTCGACGAACCGGTGTCCGACTTCATCCATGAGTGGGTACGCGACCCGCGCGGCGGCAAGGCCACTTTCGCGCAGTTCTCGGCCATGTCCGCCGGGCACAACTGGACGGAAAGCTATTACCTGCCGCTGAACCCTACGGCCGAGCTTTACTACGGTGACCATGCCGAGGAGCAGGTGCTGACCGCCGGCTTCGAACGGGACCCGGGCAAGGAATACGAATACAACAGCGCGGGTACGCAAGTGCTGGCGGTGGCCTTGCGCCGCGCTCTGCAGCGCAAGAGCCCGGACCTGACGCTCGCGCAGTACCTCTCCGAGAAGTTCTGGGCCCCGCTCGGCATGGAACACGATGCCATCTGGACGGTGGACCGTCCCGACGGCATCGAAAAGGCTTTCTGCTGTATTTACGCCACCGCGCGCGACTACGCGAAGCTGGGCCAGTTGCTGTTGCAGGGCGGGCAGTGGCAGGGCAAGCAGTTGCTGGACGCTGGCTTCATTGCGCGCATGTCCATGCCGGACTTGCAGCCGTTCTACGGGCATTCGCTGTGGATGGACCACACCTACAAACACCCGTTCTATCTATTCCAAGGACACCTCGGGCAATACATCATCGTGGTGCCATCGGAAAAGCTGGTGGTAGTGCGCCTCGGTCAAACGCGCGACAAGGACAAGGCGGGCGAAATGCTGCCGAAGGAAATCTATCGCTACGTGGATGCGGCGGTGGAAGCGGCGCGCCAGTCGGCGGCTATTGCCCCGGCTGCAGCTCCCGTGGCAGCGCCGGCTGCTGCCACGCCCACGCCTGCCGGCTGAACCGCTACCAGTACTGCGGGTAGCGCGTGCGGCGCACGCCGTTGTTCCAGGCGAGCGCCACCAGCACGATGAGGATGGCGCCAGCCAGCGCCGGAAACAGCGCAAAGCTCCACGCCGCCTTCCCCAGAAACACGATGATGGGGTTGGAGGCGGCGGGGGGATGCATGATGCGCAGCGCCATCATGCCGGCGGCAGCCGTGCCGACCGCCAGGGCCAGCACCCAGGGCTCACTGCCCAGACCGTGAAACGCCGCGAGCCCCACGAGCACGCAGAACAAATGCCCGAACACCACATGCCGTGGTTGGCTGAAGGGTACGTCCGGGTAGCCGAACACCAGCGCACACGTCGCGCCGAAGCTCCCCAGCAACAGCAAGGTAGCCAGTGAAGCGCTCAGGGTGGCCAATACACCAATGGCGACTGCGCAGCCGCCAAAGGTAAGCAGCAGCGCGCGCAAGGGTGGGCGTGGCGGTGGGGTGATAGGGGTGGACATGGTCGCGGCTCCAAAATTACGTCTAGGAACATGCTCTCGGTGAGTCTCGGTTGGCAAGCGCATGGCGTGGCGTTGTATACAAACTACAGTATTGCCTTGCGGCGCTTGGCGCGAAAGTGAAACAAACCCGCTATTGCATTCGATTGCGACTATGGCGGGGTTGTTCCGTTGATGAGCTTACGCCACACTAAACCCGTAGAGGTTTTCCATCGCGGTGCGCGGTTTCGCGCGCGCCGGCCCCATTGCACGGAGCACTCGTCACATGAATTCCAAAGAAAATCTCGGCACGCTGGTGCGGGCCATTCTCGGTACGGCTTTGCTTGGCGCCACGTTGTTGCCGGCAGCGGCCGTTGCGGCCCCGGCGGAAGGCGAAGCCGCCAGCGGTGTCGATGAAGTCGTCATTACCGCGCAGCGTCGCGAGCAGAAGCTGCAGGACGTGGGTATCTCCGTCACCGCGCTCGGTGCCGACGCCCTCGAGAAGCTGAACATCACCACCGCCACGGATATCGTGCGCGCGGTACCCAGCTTGAAGATGAACGCCTACTCTTCTTCGCAGGTGGTGTTCAATATTCGCGGTGTTTCGCAGAACGACTACGGTGACCAGCAGGAACCGCCGGTGGCTGTGTACCAGGATGACAGCTACTCCAGCTCCATCAACCTCGCCAGCTTCCCCGTGTTCGACCTCGCCCGCGTGGAAGCGCTGCGCGGCCCGCAGGGCACGCTGTTCGGCCGCAACGCCACGGGCGGCGCCATCCAGTTCATCTCGAAGAAGCCCACGAAGGAATTCGAAGGCTATGCGGGCCTTACTTATGGCCGCTTCAATCAGCTCATTGCGGAAGGCGCGGTGTCGGGCCCGCTCACGGACAACCTGCAGTACCGCCTTTCGTTCATCCGCAACACGGCGGATGGCTACATGAAGTCCGTGGTGCCGGGCGTGGAAGACCGCGGCGGCAACAACCACTACGCGCTGCGTGCGCAGTTGGCCTGGCATGCCGGCGAAGACACCGACGTGAACATCGCTTGGCGCTACCTGAAGGCGCAGCACGAAACGCAGGCCGGCCTGTACTCGCATGAAGCTGCCTGCCCGAACGACCGCTTCCAGGGTGAATTCACGGCGCCCACGCAGTCTTGCGCGTTCTGGGGCACGGGCCCGGGCCAAACGGGCACGGGCTACCGCAACGATTCCATTTCGCCAAGCCGCGGTGGCAACCCTTGGCGCACGGCCGAGACGGAGCCCTCGTACGTCGACCGTGAGATCGTCGGCCTGACGGTGCACATGAACACCACGCTGGCCGGTTACGACCTCGTGTCCATCAGCGACTATCAGCACGGCACGAAGTTCTACACCGAAGGTGGCGACAGCTCGCCCGATGGTGGCGTGTACTTCTACCAAGGCGCAGACCTGAAGCAAGCCTCGCAGGAATTCCGTCTCTCCGGTGAAAACGGCGCGCTGCGCTGGACCACTGGCGTTTACGCCATGAAGGTGAGCGGCGCTTATACCGGCAAGTTCGCCGACCCGTTCTACGGCTACGACCCCAATGTATCGATGGGCCAGCAAACCGAATCCTACGCAGCCTTTGCGCAGGACGAATGGTCCTTCGCTGAGGGCTGGAAGCTCATCGCGGGCCTGCGCTACTGGCATGACGTGCGTACGGGCAGTTACTACGGCACCGCCGCGCCCATCGAGGGCCTCGGCCAGCCGCAGGTCACCATCATCTTCAACCGTAACCAGGTCTACCCGAACTTCCCAGGCATGAGTGTCACGCCGGACGACGCCCGTCAGACGTTCGATGGCGTTACCGCGCGCTTGGAACTGGACTACAAGCCCAGCGACAACACGCTGTACTACGCCAGCTACAACCGCGGCAGCAAGAGTGGTGGCTTCACGCTTTCTACGGGCACGCCCTTCCACCCGAACGAGCAGGCCTTCCTCGAAGGCATCCCGTTCAAGCCCGAGGTGCTGGATTCGTTTGAAGTGGGCGTGAAGACGAAGCTTGGCGATAAAACCACGCTGAACCTGAGTGCCTTCCACTACAGCTACTCCGACTACCAAGCGTTCGCGCAGTTTGGTCCGGTGCAGACGGTCATCAACCTCGACGCGAAGGAAACTGGCCTTGAGCTCGAGCTGAACTCGCGCCCGATGGCAGGTCTGACGCTGCAGTTGGGGCTGTCGGCGCTGGACTCCACCGTGAAGAATGTGCCGCTGCCGGACCTCGCCACTATCGAGGACCACCACCTGCCGCAGGCACCGGCGGTGTCGGCGAATGCTTTGGGCCGCTACGAGTTCCCGCTCACCGGCGGCATGGGCTTCGTGCAGACGGATGTGCAGTACTCGGCGAAGTTCTGCTTCACGGTGCTGTGCGCCCCGGTGGAGCGTGAGTCGGCCTACACGGTCGTCAATGCGCGTGCCGGCTTCACGGCCGAAGATGGCCGCTGGGAAGTGGCTGCCTACGTGGACAACCTGAACGAGGAGAAGTACCGCGTGTACGCCTTCGACAGCTCGTTGTTCGCAGGCGTGGTGGCTGGTGTGTATGCCAAGCCGCGCACCTTCGGCGTCAGCGCCAAGTACCGCTTCGGCGCGCTCTAAGCGCCAGGCGTAGTCGCGCGTTTCGGCTCTACGGCCGGCGCGCGCGGCAGCGGGGCGGCGGGTGGCGCGCAGCCTTGCGCCACCCCCAGCCCTTTCAGGAAGGCACGGCGTGCCGTGCCCGCCAGCAGCGCCGCTGCCAGGCGCTCAGCGCGTTTTTCTGCGCCACTCAGTTTGCGTATCCAGCTACGGTAAGGCACCAGGCTGTGCGAGGCTTGCGTCAGGGCCTTGGCAGCCGTGTTGCCAGCCGGGCGCCCGCTCATCGTCACCACATCGAGGTCGGGCCCAAGCACGGCATCCAGCGCCGTCACTTCGCTGGCAAGGCCCGTGCAGGTGCCGTCTTCAGGCGGGTTGTAGGGCTGTCCATGCAAGTCCACCAATACGGGTGGAATGTCCTTCTTCATCAGGTTCAGGTCCTTGAACGGACCGCTGACGACATCTTCCACGACCGTGCTGCCGCTTGAGGGTGCCGGCGTCGCAGGCGGCGCGGTGACTGACGGAGTCACCGCGGCCGGAGCGGGTGGCGTGCCCGGAGGGGACGCGTTGGCCACTACCGTCAGCGCCAGCGTGCCCAGCAGCAACGGGACCCGAAACGAACCAGTGCGCAGCTTCATGGGCTCAAGTTAGCATGACGGCCCCGGCGGCAGTGTTGCCCGCACCTCGGAGTGGATATCACCGCATGAACGCCAGTGACCGTTTCGACGCCGCCTTCTTCCGGCGCTACTACGCCAACCCGGCCACGCGCGTCGCTACGCGCGAAGACCAGGCGCGACTCGCAGCGCTAATCGGTAGCGTGGCTCACTACTGTGGCTTCCGCGTGAAGCGCCTGCTGGATGCTGGTTGCGGTGTGGGTTGGCTGCGCACACCGCTGCGGCGTCAGTTCAAAGGCGTGGAATACGTAGGGCTTGAGGTTAGCGAATACCTCTGCCGCAAGCATGGCTGGGTACAAGGCAGCGTGCCGGGCTACACCGACACCAAGGGCTTCGACCTCGTGGTCTGCCACGACGTTCTGCAATACCTGCCGGACCGTGAAGCGGCACGGGCCATTACCTCGCTGGCGCAACTCTCGCGCGGCTTGCTGTATTTCAGCGTACTTACCGCTGGAGACTGGAAAAACAACGCGGATACCTCACGCACGGACCGCGGTGTGCACTTGCGCCCGCGCGATTGGTACGAAAAGCGTTTGCGTCGGCACTTCCGGCATCTGGGCTTCGGGGTGTACGCGCTGCGCAATTACGCGCCGCTACTCTGGGAACTGGAAACCCCCTGGAAGTGACGCAAGCGCCTGTTTCGCTTGTCTTTTGTTTTGCAGTGCAGGATTGACCTGAGGCCTGAAATAGGGGAAAACTCACCCTAAAGGGAGGGTTCCATTCCACGCAGGATGGGCTCCGAGGGGGGTAAGACGAGCAGACGCGCCTTTGCGCCGCGCCCGGCAGTTCGCACTGTCGGGCGTGTTTCGTTTAGGCTTGCTGCTAGAATCCATCTACCCGGCGCGGCGTGCTCGCAAAGCCTGCCGCAGCCGTGCATTTCATGCGTTGTGCTGTTTTTTTTCAGGGGGATACTCATGCAGATTTCGCTTTCGCTGGCCCGCAAGGCCGTGTTCGGTACGGCGGCTGTGGCGGCTGCGCTCATGCTGGGTGCTTGTGGTGGTGGCTCCGGTGGCGACGACCAGCTCATCCACGTCCTAGTGAAGATTGACTCCATCACTCAGGAAGGCAAGTGCGATGTGGTGTCCGTGCGCTCGGCGCCGAAGAACCTCGCGCCGAACCCGCCGTCGCTGTCGAACTCCAAGATGTTCTACACCGAGATCGAGATGACCACGCCGCCGGACGCTGGCGATCAGCCCATCTGCCGTGGCGAGAAGGAAACCATCCCGATGGCGCCTGGTGCGTGGGAGTTCAAGGTTCAGCTGCCGTCGGGCCCGGTGTCCTGTGAGCGTGACGTTCAGATGCCCGCCGAAGGCCAGCCTGGGCTCACCGTCTCCTTCAAGGACGGCGACACCAGCTGCACCTGATGCCTCATTGCCGCCCGGGGGGCTTGCCCTCCGGCGTGGTTGGCGCTGCGGGTTGGCTTTCGTAAGCCAGTCCGCCTGGGCGCAAGGCTTCTTCCAACGCGGGCAGTAATGCCCGCGTTTGCGTTTCCAGCGCCGCGAATGCCTTCGCCGCCGTGCCCGCATCCCCGCTGCGCGCGGCGTTTTCCAACTGGTGCGCGCTTTCTGCCGCGGCTTTGGCCACCAGCGCCGCCAGCGCTCCCTTCAGTTGGTGTGCCACCGCTTCCAGGGCGGCCAAGTCGCCGCTCGCCAGGCTTTGCAGGGCCCGTTCCAGATTGGGGGCCAGGGTTTGCAGGGCGGCGCGTACCATCCGGGCGAGGTAGCGCGGCTGGTGGTTCATCATCGCCAGCGCCGCCGCCAAGTCGATCCCCGGCGTGGTCGCAGGGCCCTCGGCGGCCAATACCCGCAACGCAGCTGGTGTTGTGTCGGTGGAGCGCGAAACCGTCATGCCGCTCAAGGTACCATCATCGTCGCCGGATGACTGCCCGGTGCCGATGTTGGTGTTCCATGCTCGATCCCCTTACGTCCCCGTTGCTGCGTCGCCTCATTCTGGGGGCCTTGTTGGGTGGGCTGGTGTTGCTGTCTTGGCTGGTGCTGGCGCCGTTCGTGGTGCCGGTACTTTGGGCGGCTATTTTTGCCTATGTCAGCTGGCCCTTGTTCTTGCGGCTGGAACGCTGGTTCCGTAGCCGTCATCTGGCCGCAACTGTCATGACTCTGCTCATCGCTGCCGCGGTCGTCTTGCCGCTGCTTTGGTTGGTGCTGACACTGCAGCGCGAACTGGGCGGAGCTTGGCAGCAGTTCGTCGCGCGCGCCGCGGCGGGAACGCTCACCTTGCCCGAGGGCGTGTACCACTGGCCGGTGGTGGGTCCGCGCCTCCACGAACTGCTGGACGAAGTACGACGCGACCCTAGCGCGCTTGGCGCCGCGGTGTCGGAAATGGCGTCGCGCTTGTTCGGCGAGATGGGCGGTGTGATGGGCGGCGTTGGCCGCAACCTCGCCAAGATGGGTTTCGCCGTGCTGGCATTGTTCTTTCTGTACCTGTCAGGTGAAGACTTGCTGCAGCAGGTTCGCTTGGCAGCGCGCGGGTTGCTGGGCGCGCGCGTGGAAGGCTATGTCGAAGCCATTGGCGCCACGACGCGCGCGGTGGTGTACGGCTTGGTACTGACCGCGCTGGCGCAAGGCGTGATGGCCGGCATCGGCTATGCGGCTGTCGGTTTCAGTGCGCCTTTGCTGCTCGGCGCGCTGACCGTGCTCATTGCGCTCATTCCGTTCGGCACGCCGTTCGTCTGGGGTTCGCTCGCCTTGTGGCTGGTTCTCACAGGCGAGACTGGGAAGGGGTTGGCGCTGTTCCTCTGGGGTGCGGTGGTCGTCAGTTGGGTCGATAACCTCGTGCGGCCGTTGGTCATTTCCAGCGCTACGCGTATTCCCTTCTTGCTGGTCATGTTCGGCGTGCTGGGGGGCGTGGCCGCGTTCGGCCTCATTGGCCTTTTTTTGGGGCCGGTGGTGCTCGCCGTGGCGCTGGCCGTGTGGCGCGAGTGGCTCGAGGAGCAAGGTGAGACGGACCCCGCCCCATGAGTATCAAAGTTCCGGGTTGGGTGCCGCCCACCCTCGGTCTGGTGAGCCGGGTGGCGCCGCGGGCGGTAGCGCGGTTGGTGGGTCACCGGGTACTGCGCCCGCGCCAGAACCCACCCCAGCCTTGGGAGATTGAACCGCTGCGTGGCGACGAACCGGCCGCCCGTGAACTGACCTTGGCCAACGGCTTGGCTGCACTCTGCTGGGAGCCAGCAGCGGTTGCGCGTGCGCCGTGGGTATTTGCACAGCACGGTTGGGAGGGCCGCCCCACGCAGTTCCGTCCGCTCGCTGGGGCGCTGGTGGCGCAGGGCTATCGCGTCCTCGCCATCGAAGGCCCGGGGCATGGCCGTTCGCCTGGCACGCTCGCCAGCCCATGGCTGTTCGCGCAAGCCTTGCTGGCCGCACAGGCGGAATTCGGGGCCCCGGATGCCGTAGTGGGCCATTCCATGGGGGGCGGGGCAGTGCCCATCGCACTGGCTCATGGCTTGCGGGCGCGCCGCGTGGCGACGCTCGGGGCGCCAGCGGCCATGTCGGAAATCACCGAAAACTTCCTCAAGGCCTTGGGCGTGGGTTCCGCCGCTCGGCGTGAATTGCGGCGCTTGCTGGACGAGCACGGTGGCCGGCCCATGCGTGACCTCGACCCCGAGGTGCTGGTCGCGGCGGCTCCCGTGGCACAGATACCGGCGCTCATAGTGCATTGCGTGGACGACGTGATTGTCGCGCCGGACCAGGGACGACGTCTGGCGGCTGCATGGCCGGCCGCTACCTTGCGTGAAACCCGCGGGTTGGGGCACCGCAATCTGCTGCGGGACCCCGCCACGCTGGCGGCCTTGGTGGCTTTTTTCCAGGCTAACTGAACTTCTCCAGGGTGGGCCGGTCACATTCAGCGTAAGACGTTGATAGATATCCCCCTCGAAAGACCTTCCGGGGCGGGTACCGGTGCATCTGTAGAAGATGTCACGGGTATCCGCCCCTTTTCTTTGCGATACTCCGCACCCGCCAAGGCCCGTTTCGGGCGCCCGAGGTCATTTCGTTGGAAATGAAGCAAGTGAATGCCGGTAGCCTGCGCGCTATCGGGTACGACCCGTCCCAACGCGTGCTGCGTGTCGAGATGACCAACGGCAGCCTGATGGAATACAGCGGCGTGTCTGACGACACCTGGCGTCGTTTTGCGGGCTCCGGTTCGCAGTGGAGTTTCTTCCGCGACAACATCGAGGAAAACTACACCGAGCGGCGCGTCCGCTAGTGCCACGCTTCCGGCTTCGCAGTTTGGTGACAGTGTTAGTCACCCTCGGCATTTTCTACCTCGCGGCTTCCGTGCTCCAGCGGCAACTGGAGGGCGTCCAATGGGCGGACGTGCTCGTGCACCTGCGCGAAGTCCAATGGCTCACGGTAGTGGCGGCCCTGGCTTGCTGCGCCATTTCCTATGCCGCTTTGTCGTACCACGAGGTGTTGGCTGTCGCCGAGGCCACCGATTCGGGTGGCTGCAGTCGGCGGCGCGCCATCGTCACGGCGCTGGTCGCCTATCCCATCGGCCACGCAGTAGGCGTCGGTGCCCTGTCGGGCGGTGCGGTCCGTTTACGCTGGTACACGGCGGCCGGCCTGTCGCTGGCGGAAGTGGGTCAGGTGGTCGTGCTGTGCACCATTCCGTATGCCGTTGGGCTGGGCGTACTGTTTTCCGTGTCCTTGCTGTGGCGCGGTGAAATTGCGGCAGCCCTGTTGCATGTGCCGGCGGGTTGGGCCACGGGCCTGGCCTTGGCGTTCTTGCTGTTCCACGTCGGCTATGTCACCGCTACCTTCCGCGTGCGTGGGCGCTGGCAGTGGCCACGCTGGTTGGGTGGGCTATCGTTGAAATTGCCTTCGGGCGGCCTTACCCGCATGCAATATCTGCTCGGCGTCGTGGACGTCGGGTCGGCTGCCGGCATCCTCTACCTGTTCCTGCCCTCCGGCATCGGCATGTCCTATGTGGAGTTCCTGCCGCTGTACGTGCTGTGTATTTTTGCGGCCTTGGCTAGCAACGTGCCTGCGGGGCTAGGGGTCTTCGAATCCGTACTGTTGGTGATGCTGCCGCACGTACCCCCCAGCCAGTTGCTGGGGGCGATGCTGCTGTACCGCTGCGTTTACGAGGTGGTACCGCTGGCCTGGGCCGTCTTCGGCCTCGCACTCGCGGAACTTGCCGGCAAGGGACGTTCGCCCAAACTCGATAACTAGCGGGGCGAGCCTGCGCTGGCCACCACCGAAATACGCAGACGCCCGGTGTCGGCGGCACCGGCGTGCCAATTGCCGGCAGCCCGCATGGCTGCGCCTCTGGCCTGCAGGAACTGTGGCGTGGCTTCTGGCGCCGCGGGTTCCGGGGCCGTGTGAATGACCAGAAACTTCTCGCCATCGGCCGCAGGGTCAACTGGCAGGAACAGCGTGTAAGCGCCACCGGGAGCCAGTTCACCGCCCACGGGCTCCATGACGAGGTTCTCCGCAGGCGCCGTGCGGGATACCAGATGGTCCCCATCGAGCATGATGGCTTCCGGGTAAAACACGCGCCATCCGCCGGGCACGTCCGTGGCTGGGCTAGGCAGCGTGCGCAATTCGATGCGGTACGGGCCGGTGGCCATCGGCAGGCGGAAAGCCACGAAACGGCTTTCGCCGCTATGGAATTGGTAGGTGGGCGAACTGCTATCGATGACCACTTCCAAGCTCTGACCAAGTGCGGGGAGATCCTGCCAGGGGAAATCGTCGGTGCTACGGCAGCAAGCTGGTGGCGCCGGTGTCCGGTTCCGGGTGGACGCCGAGACACTGTTGTCGGCAGTGCCAGCTGAGGCGTTGGCCGTGGCCGGGCTCGCCAAACTGGTCGTCAAGTTGGCCGTAGCCAGGCAAGCGCCGAGCAGCATGCCGCGCCAAGTACGGAGGGAAAATTCAGTGGTTCGTGCAAGCATCATTCCGTGAGGCTAGCACGCAAGTTACACTGCAGGCCTCTTTGGGACCTGGACCCCGTCATGACCCTCCTTCCACGGAAGACCAGTCACCGGGCACCAGCGGTGGCTTTGCGCCTCCGTAGCGCCCTGTTTCTTGCCGGTATCTTTGCCGGTTTCGCCGCCAACGCCGGTAGTTCCCCCACCATGCCTCTCCCTTCCAAGCCTGCCGTGTCCACGGCGCAGCCGGTGCCGCCTGTGGCGGCCCGCAAGCCGCACCAGGTGCCTTCTCCCAACGGCACCCGCGAGGACCCGTACTACTGGATGCGCGACGACGAGCGAAAGAATCCCGAGGTGCTGGCTTATCTCGCGGCCGAGAATAAGTACCGCGATGCCCTGATGGCACCGGTGAAGGACCTCGAAGAGAAGCTCTACAATGAAATTGTTGCCCGTGTGCAGCAGGACGATAGCTCCGTGCCGGCGCAGAAAGGGGCCTTCGATTACTACACGCGGTTCGAGCAGGGCAAGGAATACCCTATCCATGCGCGGCGTGCGCACGGGCAAGCCGGTGCGCCCGAGCAGGTGCTGATCGATGGCCCGGCGCTCGCGGCTGGTCACGATTTTTTCCAGGTAGGCAACTACGAGGTTGGCAGCAACGACCAGCTGCTGGGCTGGGCAGAAGACGCCGTAGGCCGTCGGCAGTGGGTGCTGCGCTTTCGCGACCTGAAGACAGGGCAGGTGCTGCCGGACCGTATCGAGAACGCCGAAGCGGGCTTCGCTATCGCGAATGACAACCGCACCGTCTTCTATGTCGACAAGGACAAGCAGACGTTGCTGGGCAAGCGCGTCATGCGGCACGTGCTGGGTACGCCGGTAGCCCAAGACGTGGAAGTGTTCGCCAACGACGACGAAACCTTCTACCTCGGCGTGGGCAAATCGCGCTCCGAGCGTTTCGTCGCCATCTATCTGCAAAGCACGGTGTCCACTGAAGTGCGCTTGCTGGATGCGAACAAACCTGAAGGCGAGTTCAAGGTGGTGCTGCCCCGCGAACGCGACCATGAATACGAGTTGGAAGACTTCGGCGACGACTTCATTCTGCGCACCAACTGGCAAGCGGCGAATTTCCGCATTGTCCGTGTGAAGGCGAGCGAAGTGGCGGACCGCACGAAGTGGCGCGACGTGGTGCCACACCGTACGGATTCATTCGTGCAAGATTTCACCACCTTCAATACCTTCCTCGCGGTAGAAGAGCGCAGCGGTGGCCTTGCCAAGGTGCGTGTGTTGGGTTGGGATGGCCAGCACGATGCCTACGTCGATGCGGACGAGCCGTCGTTCACGATGGCGTTGGGCACCAACGAGGAGCCGTCTGCGACCACACTGCGCTACACGTATACGTCGTTGGCTACGCCAGCCAGTACTTACGACCTCGAAGTGGCGACGGGCAAGCGCACGCTGCTGAAGCGCCAGCCCGTACTGGGCGGTTACAACCCGCAGGACTATGCGGTGGAATTCCGTATGGCCATGGCGCGCGATGGAACGCGGGTGCCGGTGAGCATCGTTTACCGCAAGGGCACGAAGCTGGATGGCACCGCGCCGGTGTACCAGTACTCCTATGGTTCTTACGGCCTGTCGACGGACCCTTCGTTCAGTGTTTCGCGGCTGCCATTGCTGGACCGTGGTTTTGTCTACGCCATTGCGCATGTGCGTGGCGGACAGGAGATGGGCCGGCACTGGTATGACGATGGGCGCTTGCTGAATAAGCGCAATACCTTCACCGACTTCATCGACGTGACGCGTTTCCTCGTGGCGGAACGCTATGGCCAAGCGGGCAAAGTGTTCGCCATGGGCGGCAGTGCCGGTGGTTTGCTGATGGGTGCCATTGCCAACCTCGCCCCGAACGATTACCGCGGCATCATCGCGCACGTGCCGTTCGTGGACGTGGTTACCACCATGCTGGATGAAAGCATTCCGCTGACCACTAACGAATGGGACGAATGGGGTAACCCGAAAGAGAAGGCGTACTACGACTACATGCTGTCGTACTCGCCCTACGACAATGTGGAGCGCAAGGCCTACCCCGCCATGTTGGTCACCACGGGTTTATGGGATAGCCAAGTGCAGTATTTCGAGCCCGCCAAGTGGGTAGCGAAATTGCGCGTCATGAAGACAGACAGCAACCCGCTGGTGTTCCATACCAACATGGAAGCTGGCCACGGCGGCAAGAGTGGTCGTTTCCAGCGTTACCACGAGTACGCCATGGAGTATTCTTGGGTGCTGCAGCAATTGGCGCCCCATGAGTGCAAGTGCCAACAACCTTGACGGCCCGCCGTAAGGCGGCCATCACCTCCGGAGAACCCCTATGTTGAAACTTTTCTATGCTCCCGGTGCTTGTTCGATGGCTTCGCACCTTGCGCTCATCGAGGCCGGGCTGCCTTTCACCATCGATAAAGCGGACATCCGCAACAAGAAGACTTCGACGGGCGAAGATTTCTTCGCGCTGACCGGCGGCAAGGGTTATGTGCCGGCGCTGCAATTGGACGATGGCACCGTGCTTTGCGAAGGCGTGGCTATTCTGCAGTACATCGCGGACCAAGCACCTGCCACGGGTCTTGCGCCCGCGAATGGAACGCTGCCGCGCTACCAGTTGCAAGAGTGGCTGAACTACATCGCCACGGAAGTGCACAAGAACTTTGGGCCGCTGTTCAACCCGGCTTCAACACCCGAAGCGAAGGAAGGCGCCAAGGCAAATCTCGCCAAGCGCTTCGACTGGCTCGCGGAGAAGTTGACCGGCCGCGACTTTTTGATGGGCAGCCAGTTCACGGTGGCGGATGCCTACCTAGGCGTAGTGCTTAGCTGGACGCGTGTGGTCGGCATCGACCTGGCCGGCACGCACCCGGTGTTGAGTGCGTACCAAGCGCGGGTCATGGGTCGCCCGGCGGCTCTCGCCGCCATGAGGGCCGAAGGCCTGCTGGGCTGAGGAGGCGTTTGGGCGGCAGCAGGCTGCCGCCGGTCGCGAGCAAGCTCGCTCCCACAAGGGTGATTAGGCCCAGCTGCGGCGGTTGAAAGGCAACTGCCGCACGGCTTCGCCGGTCAACGCGCGCAGGGCGTTGGCCACGGCGGGGCCGATAGGCGGTGTGGCAGGTTCGCCCACGCCGGTGGGCGCTTCGGTGGACTCCACCAAGTGCACTTCCACCACTGGCATCTCGTGCAGGCGCAGTGGCTTGTACGCGTGGAAGTTGGTTTGCTCCACTTGGTCAGCGGCGAAAGTAATCTCTTCGCGCAGTGCGGCGGAAAGCCCGTAAGCGATAGCGCTCTGCACTTGTTGTTCTACCAAGCGCGGGTTCACCACGGTGCCGCAGTCCATGACAGCCACCACGCGGTGCACGCGCGGTTGACCATCCACGAGTGACACCTCAGCCACTTGCGCCACCGTACTGCCGAACGAACTGGCCACGGCCACGCCGCGTGCATGGCCCTTAGGCAACGGCGTACCCCAACCAGCCTTCGCGGCTACCATCTCCAGCGCGCGCTTTTCCTTTGGGCTGTCTTTCAATAGGGCGAGGCGGTAAGCCACGGGGTCTTGCTTCGCGGCACGCGCGCATTCGTCGATGCAGCATTCGAGTGCGAAGGCGGTATGCGTGCTACCCACGCTGCGCCACCACTGCACGGGCACCTTGGCGGTGGTCTGGTGCACATGCAGGTGCATCACGGGCACTGCGTATGGCAAGTTCTCAATACCTTCGGTGAGCGTGACCTCGATGCCCGTCTTCGGGTTCATCATGGCGCCCTCGAGCGGCGTGCCCTTCACTAGTGGTTGGCCCACCACGGTGTGCTGCCAGCTGAGCGGGAAGCCATCGGCACCAAGCTGTACCACTACGTGGTGATGCGCTTGCGGGCGATAGAAGCCGTCGGTCAGGTCGTCTTCGCGCGTCCACACCAGTTGAACGGGAATGCCCGGCAGACGCTTGGCAATTTCCACGGCAGGCGCGACGTTGTCGCCAACCGCGCTGGCGCGGCGGCCGAAGCCACCACCCAACATGCAGGTTTCGATACTTACCTGATCGGGGCGAACACCGGCGACACCGGCGGCAACCATCTGGTCGAAGGTCTGGCCTTGCGTCCCTAGCCACAGTTGCACACCTTCCGGTGTGACCATCGCGGTGCAGTTGAGCGGTTCCATGGGCGCGTGGGCCAAGTAAGGGAAGGCATAGTCCACTTCCACACGTTGCGTGGCGTTCGCGGCGGCCTTCTTCAGGTCGCCTTCTGCGCGTGCTACCTGTCCGGGTTGCTTCGCCAGTTCACTGTATTGCTTGGCGAGCGCCACGGTGGAGAAGCCGGCGTCTTTTTCTACCACCATCTTGGCCTGCAGTGCGGCGCGGCCTTGCTTGGCGGCCCAGGTGTTCGTGGCTACTACGGCGATGCCTTGCGGAATGTCGAACACATCGGTGACGCCCGGGACGGCACGCGCAGCCGCAACGTTCGCATCGACGAGGCGCCCACCACGGAGTGGGCGTGCCAGCTGCGCATAGCGCTGGCCGGGGCGCCGCACATCGAGGCCGTAGCGGGTTTCGCCGCGCGACTTCGCCGCACTGTCGACGCGCGGCATGGCATGGCCGATGTAGCGCCATTCGCTGCGTGGTTTCAGTGCGGGTTTGGCGGGCACCGGGCGCTGGCCCGCTGCTGCGGCGAGTTCGCCGTAGGTGAACTGGCGTGCAGAGGCGGCATGCTTCACCACGCCTTGAACGGCGGTGCATTCGCTGGCGGGGACCTTCCAGCGGCTGGCAGCTTCCGCCACCAGCATTTCGCGGGCGGCAGCGGCGGCCGTGCGCAGCGGCACGAAGCAGGTGGCGATGCTGGTGCTGCCGCCGGTCATTAGCATCGGGAAACCGGGGCCGGCGTAGGCGGGCAGTGCAGGCGAATGCTCCACCTTCAAGGCGGCCCAAGGCGCTTCCAGTTCGTCTGCCAGCAACTGCGCCAAGCCCGTGTGCACGCCTTGGCCCATCTCGGCTTTGCCGAGGGTGAGTGTGACGACGCCGTCTGCGGCGATGCGGATGAAGGCGCTTAGCGTGCCGCCATTGGTGGGTGTGGCTGCGCCAGCACCGAAGGCGCGTTGGGGCAAGGTGAAGCTGACGACGAGGGCGCTGCCGGTGGCGAGAGCGGCGGTCTTCAGGAAGGAACGGCGCGACGGGTTATCGGCAGCAAGATTGTTGGACACGGCAGTGACTCAGTTGCCGGCCGCGCGGTGGATGGCGCGACGGATACGGTTATAAGTGCCGCAGCGGCACAGGTTGCCGTCCATGGCGGTGTCGATGTCCGCGTCCGTGGGTTGCGGGTGTTCCTTCAGCAGCGCCACGGCGGACATGATCTGGCCCGACTGGCAGTAGCCGCATTGCGGCACGTCTTCCGCTACCCAAGCGGCCTGGATGCGCTGGCCCACTTCGCTGGCAGCGATGGCCTCGATGGTCGTGATGGCTTTGCCTTCGGCAGCCGACACGGGGGTAACGCAAGAGCGCACCGGTGCACCGTCCACATGAATGGTGCAAGCGCCGCACTGCGCCATGCCGCAACCGAACTTGGTGCCGGTGAGGTTTAGCAGGTCGCGCAGGGCCCACAGCAAGGGCATGTCCGCCGGGGCGTCCACTTCATGGGTTGTGCCGTTCACTTGCAGTTTCATGCTTCGTCTACCTTCTTCAAGGGCGGGCCCGGTTCCGGGTTGGAATGCGCGCGCTCGGCGCGGGTCCTCGTTGCCGATTATCATAAGCGGATGATTACCTTTCCGCTTCCCCTTCCTGCGCCGGCGGCACTCGCCTTGTGCGCCCGTGTCGCTGCCCTTTGCGAGGCTGCCGGTGATGCCATCCTGAACATTTACCAAGGCGAGGTGGTGGCGCAGTGGAAGGGCGACGGCACGCCACTGACTGCCGCCGACCAAGCCAGCCACGAACTGTTAGTGGAGGGTCTGCCGCTGCTGCCAGGGAATTACCCGGTGGTGTCGGAAGAGTCGAGCGAGTCGGACCAGGCCGCCGTGGACCGCGGGCCGGAAGCCCCGCCCTACTGGCTGGTAGATCCGCTCGACGGTACGAAGGAATTCCTCTCCCGTAATGGCGAGTTCACTGTCAACGTCGCGTTGATTTGGCGCGGCGAGCCTGTGCTCGGCGTGGTCCACGTACCCGTCACCGGCGATACCTACGCGGGCGTGGTGGGCGAAGGCGCCACTTGGCTAGGTGCGCCGCAGGCCGGGTCGCCGCGCGCGGCGCGGGCTCTTGGCGTTCGGCCCGTGCCGGCGGCTGGGCTCACGGTGGTGGGGTCGCGTTCCCATGGCGATGCCGCGGCACTCGAGGCCTTCCTCGGCGGGCGTCGCGTGGCGGCGTTGTCGAGTGCCGGCAGTTCCCTGAAGTTCTGCCTGCTCGCCCGCGGTGAGGCGGACCTGTACCCGCGCCTTGGACGCACCATGATTTGGGACACGGCGGCAGGGCAAGCGGTGCTCACTGCCGCCGGCGGTGGCGTCTATCGTCTAGATGGGACGCCGCTCGGTTGCAGCAACGCTGCCTTGGATAACCCGCACTTCGTGGCGGTGGGTGCGCCGGGGGCTTGGAGCGCGTCTTGAGGGCGCCGGATACGGCCGGATAAGTGCCGTAGTCCCCTATTTATGCTGCACTGCAGCGCGCAAAGATTGCCCTTCGGGGCCGGTTCTGTCTGGCTCTTTTGGCCGTCGCGACTGCCCCTCAGTCGCGCTGGGCGGTTTTAAACGGGGGCGTTTGTCGCAAAACGGCTACAGTTTTCTCAGCCGGCCTGTGGCGGTCACGTCCGCGCAAAATCCTGCGGAAAAACAGCGTTTTACCGCGGGCACATGCTCGTGTGGTGGGAAAGCCGCAAACCAGGGTGGTCGGGCCCGCCCCTGCTTTCGGCGGTGCAGCAAAATTGCCAGTCGACACTCCTTCCTGCTCGGGGGTAGGTTCCGCGCATTAGAAAAAAGCAGGCGGGGATGAGGGTCATCATGAATGCCATCGTTATGAATGGCGGCTTTGTCGACGGCGGGTCGTCAGGTCGGTTCCTGTTTTCCAACCGCATACCGGCTGACCAGCGGGCTGCGCTCGAGCACCTGTTGTTCTTCAACGAACACCAGTCGCGTGTGCGTGGTGCCCTGCGGGAAGTCATTGAACGCTGGGGCTGCCCGGAAATCGTCGAGGACGCCGGGTTCCTCAGCGTGACGCTGGCGGGGCACGCTGCTGTGCAGTGCCTGTTTGCCACCCAGGCGAGGGCCGGTGGCCTCCGGCCGGTGGGTTTGGCTATTTATCTCCGCGATGGTGCCGAGCACCTGACCGTGCTGCATGTCGGGCTGTCGCCTGCCTATGCTGCTGGCGGACTGCATGCCGAGGCCAACCTGCTCGGGCGCCTGATGCATGAGGTGAAGCGTGTGGCGCGCCGCACCGCGGGCATTCGCAAGCTATCGCTAGCCTACCGCGCCCTACGTGGCCCGGCGGCGGCGCGGACCGGAGTGGCGCTTGCGTCTTGAGTCGCTTCCGGCGACGATGGGCGCATGAATAAATTCACGAATATTTCACACGCGGCTTCGCTTCGCCGCGCAATGCTAGCCATGGCCGCTGTGTGCTTGCTCGCTCCTCTGAGCTTCCCGTCCGCCGAGGCGGCGGTTTCCAGTCGCACCGAGATCGACGCCCAGTCGCGTGAGGCGCTGGCCCGCCTCAAAGAGCAGACCAGCGCTGGCGCCGAACTGGCTTCGCGCGCCGCCGGAGTGTTGGTGTTCCCGAAGGTGCTGAAGGGTGGCTTGGTGGTGGGCGGCGAGTATGGCGAAGGCCAGCTCCGCGTCGGTGGCGTGCCCACGCGGTACTACCGGTTGGCGTCCGCCTCGGTGGGCTTCCAGTTGGGCGTACAGCAGAAGTCGGTGGTCATCCTGTTCATGACGCCCGAGTCGCTCGAACACTTTCGCCGCAGCAAGGGCTGGAAGGCTGGCGTGGATGCCAGCGTGGCCATCGCCACCCTGGGCGCCGGCGATCAAATCGACACCGAAACTGCGCGCAAGCCGGTCATTGCGTTTGTGTTCTCGAACAAGGGGTTGATGTACAACCTCACGCTCGAAGGCTCGCGCATCACGCCGCTCGGCAAATAAGCGCGGCGCACGCGGGGGCTGGCCCGCAGGGTGCCAGCGGCCGGTTACCCGGTACCTCAGGTGGCCGGTTCGCGCCGGCGGATGAGATTGGTACCTTCCGCTTCCCAGACGGGCAAGCCGTCGCGGGCGTCCAGCAGTTCGTAGCGCATCACCACCACCCCACGCGTGGGGTCCTTGCTACTGCCGCGCTTCGCAAGCACAGTGCTGCGTGCTTGCACGGGTACCCCGGCGCGCAGGCCGCGCGGCCAACGCACTTTGTCCCAACCCACGCCGCAGATCCACGCGATGTCGTGCGCCACTTCGTGGTCTAGTTGCCGCCAGACCGCCATGGTTTGGATGCCGCTGGCCACGACTTCCCCCCAGACGCTGTCCCGCGCGGCGTCCGCATCGGCGTGGAACCATTGCGGGTCGTACTGCCGCGCGAAGGTGGTGATGTCTTCGGCGGTGAGCGTGCGGGTGCCAGAGAGCAGCACCTCGCCGATGACCAAGTCCTCGAAAAAACGCGTCAGGCCGTTCATGGGGGGCAAGTGCGTGGCATCCTGCAGGGGTGGAGGGGCTAGTGTTCACTGAACATGCTAAACGTTTCATTGCCGTAGCGCGCCAAGCGTTCATTGGGGCGTTCGTACGGGCGGCCGTGGTGTGTGTTGCTGGCCTTGGGCTCCTGACGTTGCTCGGGCTGCTGAGCCCACATTTCTGGTTGGCGGACCGCGCCGCGGACCTGCGTGTGCAGGTGGCCTTGCTGCTCGGGTTGCTGGCCATGGTGCTTGGCCTCACGCGTCACCTCGGTATTGCCGCCGGCGCCACGAGTTTGGCGCTCGTGAATCTCGTGCTGCTCTGGCCCTTGCTGTCCCCGGGCTTGCCACGTGTCGTCCCTGGCTGGTGGCCGGGTTTCCTCCTGCCCACGCCGACGGAGGCGCAAGCGGAGCCCTTCGTGCTGGTTCCCGCCACGCCGCTGCAGGTGCTGTCGGTCAATGTCTGGTTCCGTAACAACCACTACGCTGCCATGCGCGCTGCGGTACGTGCGGCAGCGCCTGACGTAGCCGTGTTCCTGGAAGTGACGCCGCGCTGGCAGCGCGAGTTGGCCCTGTTGCGCGACGGCTGGCCCTACCAGCGTTGGGTGCCGGGTGCCGGGCACGATGGAGTGATGGTGCTGAGCCGCTTGCCGTGGAGTGCAGCCAGCGCCGTGGCCCTTGAGGGCGTGGGCCCCTACGATGCCCTGCGCGTCACCGTTGATCTCGCCGGGCAGTCCGTGGATGTGCTGGGGCTGCATTTGCGTTGGCCCGTTACGCCGGGCAATGCGGCGGCACGCGAGTTGGCGCTAGCACGGCTAGCAACGATGGCGCGGCAAACTCCGCGCCCGTTGGTGCTGTTGGGCGATTTCAACCTCACCCCGCATGACGGGGCGTTCGAACGCTTGCTGGTGAACGGCGGACTGGTGAATGCCGCCGCTGGGAGTGGTCTGATGACCACCTGGCCGGCCAGTGCCGGCCGCTGGGTGGGGCGCTTGCCCGGTTTGCAGATTGACCACTGCCTGGTATCGCACGGCATCCGTGCCGAGAGCTTCGTGCTGGGCCCTTGGGTAGGCTCCGACCACCGACCCGTGTTGGTTCGGCTCGAAGTGCCGGTGCGCCTTAACGCGCCGCGGGAGGACCGCTCGACATCCCGGCCGTAAGGGCCATGCGCATGGCGGTTTCCACCGGCATGTCCAAGGGCTCGCATTTGTCTTTCGGCAGAAACACCGTGTAACCGCCGATGCCGTAGCTCATGGGCAGGTAGACGGCTACCAGGTCGATGCCGCCGGCCTGTGCCTCGAGTTCCGGCAGGTCATCCCGCGTGACGAAGCCCAACAAACGCATGCCGCCCCAACGCACTACCACCACGCTACGCAGGTCGCGGGTGGTGCTGTTGCCCGTAGGCAGGAACTGCATGAGGTCGCGCACGGCACCGTAGACAGTTTTGACCCCTGGAATACGGTCGATGACCCGGTCCAGCCAGCCCTGCACGCGTCGCACCACATAGGCGTTGACGAGCGTGCCCACACCGACAAGGAAGACCACGCCGACGAGCAGGCCCATGCCGGGCCGGTAGCTTTCCGGGCGGATGAACCACAGCAGGAAAGTCTGCATCAGCGTTTCGGTGGTGGTGACCAGCCAGTACACGGTGTAGGCGGTCAAGCCAAGCGGCAGGACGGCCACCAAGCCTTTCATCAACAGCAGTCCAAGACGTTTCATGCGGGCAGGCGCCTCTGGGCGCGGTAAGGTGGGGGCTTTAGTGTCGCATGCTGTGGCGGCAGTTAGTGCGTGGAGGCGGACGATGGAGTCGATGAACAACCCGGCAGAGGAAGCGGCGGTGGTGCAGGCCACCCTTCAGGCATTCCTGGACGCGCTCGACCGGGGCGAGGACGCGCTGGAGGGCTGGTTCACCCCGGACGCCACCATGTACTTCCCGTTCCGCAATTCCCAGGCCTTGGTGCACGGCCGCGAGGCCATCGTGGCGCGCTTCGCCCGCATGAATGCCCAGTTGCGGCAAACGCAGGCCGCGCCGCCCTACATCGGATTCGGCATGCGGGATTTCCAGGTGGAATGGCTGGCACCAGGGTTGGCGCTGGCCACAGCGTTGTTCACCTTCGCCGACCAGTGGGGAAGGCGCACCTTGGTGCTGCGGAAGGACGCCGCCGGCGCTTGGCGTATTCACCACCTCCACGCTTCAAACCTGCAGGCGCCGCCGGCTTAATGCGTGCGGCTTGGGCTAGCGCGTGCCTGTGGCCGGACGGCAGCGCTCGGGCAGGGCGCTGGCCAAGCTAGCCACTTCTTCAAGGCGGCCCTTGGTGTCGTTCCACACCAGATAGCGCGTGACCAGTTGTTCCGCTTCCGGCCGGGTCACGGTGAGCAAGCGGCTATCACGGCGGAACTGCACGGGCCCGTGTTCGGTGTTGGGGTCGAGGCAGGGGTTGTCGAGGGCATTTTCAGCGAGAGCGGTGGGCCAACGCACCTGGCCAGTGCGCAGGTCCAGCACGGCGCTACCGCCTGGCACGGCCAGCACCGCGAGGCTGCCGGCGAAATTGGGGCCTCGTGCGAGCGCTGCGGCAAGGGCCGCTTGGTCGCGCGTCAGACGGGGGTCGCCGCTGTCCGCGTCCACGGTGGTCGTCGCGGTGCCCGGCGGCAACAGCGCCGCCGGATACTCACTGAAGCGTGGCGCGGCAAGTGCGGCTTCGGTGTAACTCTCGCCCGGGCCGCGTCCGAGTACGGCGTCGAGCCGCGCCGCGCTGGCTTCCTCGATATACCAATCGGTCAGGTCCACGCCATCGACCCTGCCGGTCTTCCACACCGGTACCTCGAGCAGACTGTGATCGGAACAAGCACCGGAGCGCAGCGCCTGCGGGTTGCGGGAGCAGGCGGCAAAACGCGAATACGCGCCATAAAGGTCTGGTGCGCCGGGTTCGTTCGGGCGCGCGAACAACACCCAGCGGCCGGGTGGCAACTGCATGGTGTAGCGCCGCTGCTGGCGCTGGGTGGTGAACACGAGGTGTTGGCCGGTGGTGGGCTGCCAAGCGTGGATGCGCAGGGCAGGGACCAGTTCACCGAGGAAGCCGAGTTCACCACTGACAGTGCCGCCTGCCGCCACGGCTGGCAGGGCCAGCAGGCAGGGCAGGAGAAGTCTGGCGAAAAACTTCCGATGAAACATGGGTATCCGGCAACTAGTGGATGTGGACTCTGCGTTCTGCATTGCAAAACGTCAAGCCCTTTTCCGTCCGGGCGGTTAGACTTTTTTCCAGGCCAGCGCTGCGAAGGGCCGAGGCGCGTTTTTTGGAGTTCGCATGGTTTCCCAATCGCTTGAAATTGCGCCGGCCACGCCGGCCGACGTTCCTTTGCTCCTGGAACTGATCCGCGAGTTGGCAGAATTCGAGCAGTTGCTGCAGGACGTCGATGCCACAGCGGATAGTCTCGAGGTGGCACTGTTTGGCCCGCGGCCGGCGTGCGAGGCGGTGGTGGCACGCGTGGCAGGCGAGGCGGTAGGCTTTGCGCTCTACTTCCACAACTTCAGCACCTTCCGTGCGCGGCGCGGGTTGTATCTCGAAGACCTCTACGTGCGCCCGGCCATGCGTGGCCATGGCATAGGCAAGGCCTTGCTACTGCATCTGGCCGGCATTGCCGTGCAGCGTGGCTGCGCGCGCTTCGAGTGGGCTGTGCTGGATTGGAACCAGCGTGCCATCGATTTCTATCGTTCGATGGGCGCCGTACCGATGGATGAGTGGACGGTGTTCAGAGTGAGCGGTGAAGCTTTGGCGTCGCTGGGACGTCAGGCCTTGGGTTCAGTGACCCCCACGGGTTCAGTAACTTCGGAGCAATCATGAAACGTTTTGCTGGTCTGCGCGTGTGGACGGTCTTGGTATGGCTGGGGATTGGGACGATGCTTGCCGCCTGCAGCATGCAACCATCCTTGCCCACCGTGGCGAAGGTGGATCTGCCGCGCTTCATGGGGCCGTGGTATGTCATTGCCACCATTCCAACGTTTCTCGAAAAGGATGCGTGGAATGCGGTGGAGACCTATGAACTGGCGAAGGATGGCACCATCGCCACCACATTCACTTTCCGTGCTGGTGGCTTCGACGGCCCGCTGAAGACTTATCACCCGCGTGGCTTCGTGCGCGATACCGCGACGAATGCTACTTGGGGTATGCAGTTTCTCTGGCCCTTCAAGGCGGAGTTCCTCATTACGCATCTGGATGAACGCTACACGCAGACAGTCATCGGACGCAGCGCGCGTGACCATGTATGGATCATGGCGCGTACACCCACGATGCCAGAAGCAGACTACGAAGCGTTGGTAGCGGCACTGCTCCGGCAGGGCTATCCCGTCGAGCAACTACGGCGGGTACCGCAGCGCTGGCCGGCGCCGTGACCTGTTTAATCCATAGCGCGCTGGCGTGAACCGCGCGCGCGTTCAGCCCTGCAGTGCGGCTGCGAGGTCGGCCTGCAGGTCGCTAACGTCTTCAAGGCCGATGGAGACGCGCAGCAAGCCGGCTGGCGTCTGGGTACCTGGCCCTTCCATGGAAGCGCGATGTTCGATGAGGCTTTCCACTCCGCCAAGGCTGGTGGCGCGAGTGAATACTTCTACGCGCGCAGCGACGGCCATGGCGGCGGCGGCTCCGCCGGCCACCTCGAACGACAGCATGGCGCCGTAGCCCGACATTTGCGTTGTCGCTAGCGCGTGCTGTGGATGTTGGGCAAGCCCGGGATAATGCACGGCAGTCACGTTGGGCTGCGTGCTCAGGAATTCGGCCACGGCCAAAGCCGCAGCAGATTGGGCGCGTACGCGTAACGGCAGACTCATGAGGCTGCGCCGCAGTAACCAGCAGTCGAAGGGTGAAGGCACGCCGCCACCATCACATTGGAAAGCGCGTATGGCCGTGAGCAGCGCGCCGGTTTCACGCATCACTACCAAGCCGCCGGTCAGGTCGCTATGGCCGCCCACGTACTTGGTGGTGCTGTGCATGACGAGGTCTGCACCGAGTTCGAGCGGACGCTGCAGCACGGGCGTGGCGAAGGTATTGTCCACCGCCAGCCACACGCCGTGTTGATGTGCCAGTTGCGCCAGGGCAGCAATGTCACTGACACGCAGCAGTGGGTTGGAAGGTGTTTCGGCCCATAACAAGCGCGTGCTGGGCGTGAACGCCGCTGCCACAGCAGCCAAGTCCGTGGTGTCGACTTCCGTATGCGTGATGCCCAGCGGCGCGAGGAGCGTGCGTAGTTGTTTGCGCGTGCCCCAGTAGCAGTCATGCGAAACGAGCACATGGTCACCGGCATGCAAAGCCATGAACACGGCCAGCACGGCTTGCAAGCCACTGGCGAAAGCACAGGCGCCAGCGCCGCCTTCCAGTGCGGCTAGTGCTTGCTCCAGTTGTTCGCGGTTCGGGTTGCCGCTACGCCCGTAGTAGTGCGTTTGTGGATAGCTGCCATCGGCGGCGCGTTCGAAGGTGGTGGACATCACCAGTGGCGTTGCCACCGCGCCGGTAGACGGGTCCGGTGTTCGCGCTGCGTGAACAGCCAGGGTGTCGAATTTCATCAAGGCACCTTCAGCAGTGGTCAAGATGGCGCGCCAGAAACGTCAAGCAGAAACACCAACTAGCAACGTCAACTAGCGAGGTCGGGCAGTGGCGTGAATTAGCAGCACGAACTAGCGGCGTGAGCGGCCGATGGCTTCGGCTTTCTCGAGATCTTCCGGCAGCACCTGCAAGCCCACGGCCAGCAAACGCGGGCCACCGTGCACCGTGAGCGCGGTACCTACTTCGATGAGGTGACTGTCGACGATGGCGGGGTGGGCTGCGGTTAGTGCGGCGAGCAGTTCGCGGCCTTGCTCTTCCACCAACCCATGGCCGACCAGCAGACGATAACGCAGACCCGGCTCCATGCGCCGCCCGACCCAGCGTGCGAACTGGCGCGTGAGGCCGCTACGACCGAAGAGCACGCCACCAATGCCCACGGGGCCTGCAGCGGTGCTGCAGATGAGTGGGGTCATGCGCAGCCAGCGCGCTACGTGGCCGGCCCACGCCGGTATGCGTCCACCGCGGACGGCAAACTCGAGCGTGGTGGGGCAAGCAAAAGTATGGCTGTGCGGGCGCATGCGCTCTACGAAGCGCACCACGTCGTCTACCGAGGCGCCGGTGGCCGCATATTCGGCGGCTGCCATGACGAGCAGTCCTTGGCCTACCGAGGCATTGCGACTATCGATGACCTGCACGCCGCCGCGCGACTGCACGCGGCTGGCAGCCACTTCCGCAGCACCACAAGTACCGCTATTGGCGCGCGTGACATTGATGCTGACGACAGACTGATAGTGCGAGCCGAGGAATTCGAACAGCCGCCGGAAATCGCCCGGCGGGGGCTGGCTGGATTTCGGGAACGGCGAACCGGGTTCGTCGAGCAGGCGCAGGAAGGTGGCGAGGTCGAGCGTTACCTTGTCGAGGTAGCTGTGGGTCCCAATGTTCACCCGCGCCGGAACGCTGTGGATGTCGTAGCGCTCCATCCACGATTCCGGCAAGTCGCCCGCCGAGTCGGTAGCGATGGCCACCTGCTGACGCCGCGCATGGTGCGCGCTTTCCTGCTGGCGTTGCATGTCGTCTGCCTTCTGGCCCTGCACGGTGCCAAAGGCTTCCATGGCACGGAACACGGCTTCCGGCTCGTTCACATGCACATGCACTTTCACCTTGCGCTCGTGGCCTGCCACCACGAGGCTGCTGCCGAGGGCAGACAGGGCTTCACGCAAGGCGCGCCGGTCCACGGGCGTGTGGGCATCACGCGCTAGCACGAGACATTCGGTGCACCAACGGTGCGTCAGGTCGCCGGTCTCGCCAGCGGTGGTGCGCTCGTCGTGCTCCACGGCGGTCGTGTCGTCGGACAGGCCTTCATCCGGTTCGATTCCCGTATCGAGGTAACCCACCATGCCGGTGAGTAGTTCGACGAAACCCAAGGCGCCGGCGTCCACCACGTTGGCGCGCTTCAAGTGTTCCAGTTGTTCGGTAGTGCGCCGCGTGGCTTCTTCGGATTGCTGGAGGGCGTTGTGCAAGATGCTGCGGACATCGCGGGCGCCGTGTTGCACTTGTTCGCGGATGGCCAGTGCGCAGGCAGCCAGTACCGTGAGCAGCGTGCCTTCACGCGGTTCCGCCATGGCATCGCGTGCATAGCGAGCGCCGCCTTCCATGGCCGTGGCCAGTTCGCTGGCGCCCAGCGCTGGCGTGGCAGCGGCGTGGTCGCCTAGGCCAAGAAAAAACTGTGCGAGGATGGCGCCGGAATTGCCGCGAGCGCCATCGAGCGCTGCGTCTGCCACGCGCGTGAGCAACTGCCCCGCGTGCGGAATCTCCACGCGCCCGATTTGCTGAAACACCGCATGCAGGGTCAGTGCCATGTTCGTTCCCGTGTCGCCATCGGGCACCGGGAACACGTTGATCTTGTTGATGTGCTCTTGCTGCTGCAGCAATCGGCGGATGCCGGTGCGCAACGCGGCGGCGAGGCGCAAGCCGTCGAGCGACTCCAGGGCCGGGAGTGCCGCAGGCAAGGGCGCAGTAGTTGTCGCAGTGCTCAAGTCCAACCCCCTCATCGACTCAGGCTGTGCCATGGCCAGCACGCCTGGTTTTAGTTGCGTGGCAGCAAGAAGCGCTGACCGCGGTAGTTCAGGATGGCCCCTTCTTCTGTCACGCGCTCCACCTGTGGGCCTTCGGGAAGCACGGTCCCATCACGCGCAGTATGCCCGTTGATGGAAATGAAGCTGCGGCCGCTGGTGCTGTCGTAGTAGTGCAGCGACACCTCCAGCGCCGGTACACCTTCTGGCAGCACGGTGGAAAGCTCGCTGGGCGCTTCGCTGCGCGTATAGCCGCCCGCGTTGCCGCGACCTGGCCCTTCGGCAGCCACGGCATCGGCGGCGCGCTGCGCGAGGGTTGGCGCGGTGGCCGCGTGAAGGGCTTCGGCTTCAGCGAGTGTCGGGGCGGCAGCCGGCTCGGTGTTGCGTTGGGGAAATTGCGCCGGCGGTATATCTGGGGTGGGGCGACGTGCTCCAGCGGCGGCGGCGCTACCGGTGGTCTCCGTGCCGGCAGCGGCCAAGCGTTCGAGGTCACGTACTTCACTACCCGCCGCGCGGCTGGCTATTGAGCCGTTGGCCGGTGTTGCCGGGCGCAAGGCCAGCCACAGCAGCAGGGCGACATTGGCGAGCAACAGCACTGCCACTGCCCAAACCCACCAAGGCATGCGTGTGCGCCCTCTGGCGCGCGGCAGTTCGCTGCGGTGGGCTTCGGCTTCCCGTAGGCGCTCACTCTCGCTCTTGCGCAGGGCATCGAGGATGATGGACATCAGCGGGCTTCCTGGCTGGTGAGCAACGGCACATCGCGGGTATCGGCGACGGCATCCAGCACCATCTGCGTGCGCACGCCGGCTATGCCGTCGACGACCAACCGGTGGCGCTGCTGGAATGCCTTTACTGCGCGCTGTAGTTCGCCGTCGTACTGGTCGCCAAGCGGGTCACGTGTGTGGCCGCCCCGGGCTTGTTGGAGCAGTTCGGCAAGGCTACGGACCTCCGAGCCGCGCATGCCGTAGCTGAGCGAACGCACTGGTTGGAAAGCGGGCCGCCACAACAGCAAGGCTTGGCCCTGCCAGTGTTGCAGCAAGTCGCCGGTGCGGACGGCAATACCCGCGTTGCCCGTGCCCAGTGCCAAGCGCGCTTGTTCGCCGTTCACTTGCACCAGCAATACCTGGTGCGCGTTGCCGGCCGGGTCGGCCAGAGCCAGCACGGCCGGGCGGCGCAACTGCAGCAGCTGGCTCCAACTTCCGTTCACGGTGGCGCACTCCAGACCGGCGGCACTGGCCTGCGGACAGGGGGCGCCTTGGAGCGAGTCGTAGCGAAGATTCCAGCGTTCGAACAGGCGGGCGATGGCGGTTTCCGTGCCGGTTTCGGCCGCATGGGCGGCGAGCACGGCGGCGACGCCCTGCAGCGCGGCCGCTGATTCAGCGTCGGCGCTGACGATGGTGGTCGAGGTGTCAGCCGGTGTGGCGCTGGCCATGGACGCGCTGCCGGCGCTAGTCACCGAGGCTGATGCCGCGGCGGCACCGGATGGCCCCGCATTGGCAGCAGGTGCACGCCACGCCATCCAGAGCGCAGTGCCCAAGACAGCCACGGCCACCACGGCAGCGGCGGCTCCAGCCCAGGCCGCCCACGCGGGCATCACACGACGACCATGGACTTCACTGGCGGCGACGCGCACCAGTGCTGGCGTCACGCGGTTTTCTTCCTGCGTGTAGGCCGCCAGTAGAGCGCGGTCGCACAGGACATTGATAAGACGCGGCGTGCCGCGCGCCAGACGGTGCACTTCGTGAAGTGCAGCCGGGGAGAACAGCGGCGAGATAGCCCCGGCAACCTTCAGACGATGCCGCACGTACGCCACGGTTTCCTCGCGCGTCAGCGGCTCGAGATGGTAGCGGCCGGTCACCCGCTGCGCGAGTTGGCGCAGGTCCGTGCGGGCCAGCAGTTCGCGTAGCTCCGGCTGCCCGATGAGGATGACTTGCAGCAGCTTGGTGGTGGCCGTTTCGAGGTTCGTCAGCAAGCGCACTTGCTCCAGTACCTCCGGGGACAGTTGCTGCGCCTCGTCGATGATGACTACTACCCGCCGGCCGAGCGCATGGCGCGCCAACAGGTAGTCGTTCAGCACGTCGACCAGTTGTTTGATGCTGTTGCGGGCCGGCTCCGTTATCGGCAAGCGCAGTTCGTCGCAGATGCCTTGCACCAGCTCCAGCGGCGAGACGCGCGGGTTCAGGATAAGCGCCACATCCGCGTTGTCTGGCACTTGCGCGAGCAAGCTGCGCACCACGGTGGTCTTGCCGGTGCCCACCTCGCCCGTGAGCTGGACGAAGCCACCCGAGTGGGTGACGCCATACAGCAGGTGCGCCAAGGCCTCCGCGTGGCGGTCACTCAGGAAGAGATACCGCGGGTCTGGCGTGATGGCGAACGGTGGCTCGGCCAGCCCGAAGAACGAGGTGTACATGGGGGAATGATAGCCCGTGCCGGGGCAGACTGCCCCGGCGTTGCAATGCCGGGGCGGTACGGTGCCGCGCTGTCCTGTACCGCGGCCGATGGCGCGCCCAGTCGCGGCTAGTAGCGCCAACTCCGCGTATCGGCATCCTTAGGCGCCGTCATGAGCATGCGCTCGACTGCCCACGGCAGAACCATCTGCGGGTAGCGCAGGCGCGAATACGCATTGGGGCGCGTGTGGTCGCCGTTCCAGCAGTGCTCGTCGCGGTCGCCATAATCCACCACCGCATCGGAGGGCGGGTTCGCAGCGCGCAGGAACTGCTCCACGCCGTAGACGGCATTGTTCAGGTAGTAGTTGTCCATGTCGCCCACGTACAGGCGCAGTTTGCCGCGCAGTTTGGGGCCGAGCGTGGGCCAATCGCGCTGGAGGATGTGCGAAAGGTCGTAGTGGTCGCGCCAGTAGGCGACGGTCACCGGGTCGATTTCGCCCGTGAACTTGTCCCAGACCCGGCGCGGGTAGCCATCGGGCCCTGGCGGCGAGAAGACACTCTCCCACACGTCGAACTGATCCCCCGAACGGCCATGTGTGCCGAGCGCCAGCTCCCACAGGTTGTTCTCTTCCATGGTGGTATCGATATGCCCTAGCCAGTCGCGGTGTGCGGGCCGCGGCGTGCGCTTGAAGCGGTTGTCGATGAAGTAGGCGTTGCGGTCCCCATAGAGGTCCACGGTCATATAGTGGTGGAAGTCGATGGGGTCCGGGCAAGCTACCCAGGCGCCGTTGTAGTCGTCTGGGTAGAACATCTGCACGGCCATGGCTTCCCAACCGCCCGTGCTGCCACCGAAGACGAAGCGCGCCCAGCCTTGCCCCAATCCGCGGAAGCGACGCTCAATCTCCGGCAGCAACTCGTATTGGATGGCATCGCCATAGGGCCCGTTGTTCGCGGAGTTCACCGCATAGGAGTCGTCATACCAAGGCGTGGGGTGCTGGATCTCAATCATCAACACGCGCGGAAAACCCGGGGCGGTCCAAGCTTGAAACAGTTCCCAGCCCAGTTGCTGTTCGATGCGGTTGTAGCCTTCGATCCGGAAGCGCTGGCTGTAAACGGGCTTGAGGTTCGGGTCCGGCGGAGTCTCGCGCCACTCGCCGGGGCCATCGGGGAAGTGGCCATGGTTGATCACCAGCGGGTAACGCGCTTCGGGGTGCGTGTCATATCCCCAAGGTAGCGTGACGAAAGCTCCGAGAAAGATATCCCGGCCCCAGAACTTCGATAACCGTTCACTGCGGATACGCACGTGCTTCACGTACGGCGTTTCCTTGAACTCGGGAATGGCCGGAACTTCTGCCGACAAGGTGAGCTTGATGGTGCCACGCTGGCCGGGGTTGAGGTCGACGGTGATTGGCGGCGAATATAGATTGCCGGGCTTGGCATTCCAGTGCTGCCCTTCACCGCGGTCGGGTGCCAGTTCCAGCACGCGACCATCTGCCAGATGGAAAGTCTCGTAGCGGTTCAGCAGGGCTTGCACGCGGTACTTGCCGGCGGGCAAATCGCGCAGCGACTGCACTGGGAAGCCGAAGGCGGCAGCGTTCACCACGCGTTGCGTGCCGGGCTTCCAACCAGCAATCTCCATACCAAAGAACGGTATGGCGTCAGCACCGAAGGCCACCAGTGCGCGGGGCTCGGCCTCCGGTTGTTGATCTGCTGGGGCGAGGATGAGCAGCAAGCGTCCGGTCTGGTTGCCGCCGGTGTAGCTGGCAGGCAAGGTGACGCTGAAGGCCGGCGTGGCTTGTGCGGCCGTGGCCAGCAGGAGTGAGCCGAGCAGCAAACTGCCGCTCAGCGCGCTTCGCCACTGGCGGAGAAGGGTAGGCAAGCGAGGTGCTGTGGTGGGGTTCATGCTGAGTTTCCCGCTGGAGTGAAGTGCAGAGACTAATCCTTTCGCCGCACCTCGGTGAAGCCGTCGGCACGGTCTTGTGGCCGGTCCAGCACATTGGCGCGACGCACCGCAGTGGCGCCGAACTTCGCGCGGATGGCATCGACGACGCTGTCTGTACTGTCGCGGCCTTGGTCGTCTGGCTTGGTGCTGCGGTCCGGTATGGCGGGTTGCGAAAGCAGGTCTAGTTGGCTGGCGGGCACCAAGCTACCCAGCCCCACACCCAGCAGTCGCACGGCGGGCAGTCCTTGCTCGCGGTGCCAAGTGTTGAAGAGACTGGCCGCCAATTGCAGCACGGCTTGTGTGTCGGCGGTGGGGGGCGAAAACGAGCGCTGCCGAGTGAAGGTGCGGAAGTCGCTGCGGCGTAGCTTCAGGGTGACCGTGCCGGCTTCCCAGCCTTTGGCGCGCACTCGGGCGCAGGCGCGGTCGGCCAGTGCCGTCAGCGCCGCCAACAGGGCCGTGGGGTCGGTCAGGTCGCGGTCGAAGGTTTCTTCGGCGCTCACCTGCAGTTCCTGCCAGTCCGGTTCCACCGCGCGTTCGTCTTCGCCGCTGGCACGAGCGCGCATGGCTGCGCCATGGCGACCGAATGCCGCCCAGAGTTGTGTGTCGTTGGCCGTGCGCAGGTCGTGGAAGGTGTGTATCCCCGCTGCCTGCACCCGCGGCAAGGTCTTTGGGCCCAAGCCCCAGAGCTTGCTCACCGGCAAAGGATCCAACATGGCCTGCACACGTTCCGGAGGCACATGCGTCAGGCCATCCGGTTTGTCGAGGTCGCTGGCAATCTTCGCCACCAGCTTGTTCGGTGCTACGCCAATGGAAGCGGTGAGGCCGGTTGTGGTCTGGATGCGTTGCTTCAAGGCACGGGCGATGGTGAGTTCATCACCAAGCAATTGGCGGCTCGCCGTGACATCGAGAAAAGCTTCGTCGACCGACAAGCCCTCGACCAGTGGGGTTACTTCGCGAAACAGCGCGAACACCTGCCGCGACACTTCCTTGTAGCGCTCCATGCGCGGGCGCACTACTACCAACTGCGGGCAACGCCGTCGTGCTTCACGCATCGGCATGGCGCTATGGACGCCGAAGACACGCACGGCATAGCTCGCGGCGGCTACCACGCCTCGGTCGCCTTCGCCGCCCACCACCACTGGCAGTCCGGCCAAGGCCGGGTTGTCGTGAATCTCCACGGAGGCGAAGAACGCATCCATGTCGACATGCAGAATGGCGCGGTTCAAGGCGGGGAAGTCACTTGAGGCGGTTCAAGGAACACGTTGCATGACTCGCGGTTCAAGCGCCGACGGCGCTGACCACGAGGGTGAGCAGCATGACCACCGCCAGCAGCGTGAAATACACGATGCCGAGGCCCATGAATTTCACGAGTGTCCTGGCGCGCGTTTGTCCGTAGTACACCCGCATGGCACGGTAAGGGTAAAGGCCGAGCCAAAGGAACAGGGCCACTTTCGCGACGGTGGTCGGTAGCTCCAGCGCCGGCCAAGCCGTGGCTGCCAGGCCCAGCAGCATGGCCAGCGAAAAGCCAGTGAACAGCAAGGCGTGAGTGTGCAAGCTGAACACCACATGCTCCACGTACCAGCGACGCGGACGCCAGTACGCCAATTGCATCAAGGCAGCGAGCAAGGGCAGGAATAGGAACATCATCTTCGGCGCATTGCCGAGAAAGGCCTTGGCCAGCGTCTTCCCTTGGTCCTTGGCGATATTGTTGCAGGCGGTTGTCACCCATACGGGAGTTCCACCAGCGCCAAGATTGAATTCGCAAGGGCCCGCGCCTGCTTTCTCGACGTCGAAGACCACAGGCCCCGGTGCGTGTGTGTCGTGGTGGTCGGCGTACCACTTCTCCACTGAGGTGAGTGCGAAGAAGAGCAGGCTGCAGACAAGGTACAAGCGGAAGGGGGGCACATGTCGCGCACGTCGGTTCGCGAAGTACTCACGCGTTAGTGCACCCGGTTTCAGGAATAGTAGTTGCAAGGTGCTGCCGAAGCGGCCATCCAGATGTGTGAATGAATGCCAAGCATCGTGCAGCAGGTCGCGCAGTCGCCGACCGCTTTCATGGCTATGCTGGCCGCATTGGCTGCACCAAGGCCCGGCGAGGCGTGCACCGCAGTTGGCGCAGTCGTCGTGAGCAGGCGATGGTGTGGAAGACAGCATGGACGTCTGTTTGAGTGAATTTCAGCCGAGATGAGGATGGGCAGCAGCGAAGCTGGCAGGCGTGGATTGCATACCGAGTTCGTGTGGCGCGAAATCGTCCACATGCACCATTGCCATCACTTTACGGTCGTAGTCGCGCAGCCAGTTGGCTTCCTCAGCGGTGAGCAGGCCAGTGGCTTCGCCTTGGTCCACTTGGCCTGGCAGGTCCAGCGCCGTGATGCGGCCCGTCTTGATGCCTTCGACCCGCAACCGGCGCTCCAAGGGCTCGGCTTGCACGGACAGTTCCAGTGCTTCCTGCAGCAAGCCCAGCGCATTGCCGGGCTCCACTGCCCGGTAGATGCCGCCGCAAAGGCGGTCGCGCGCGGGGCCGGGGTTCATCACCAAGTCCACCAATTTGTGGCCTTGGTTGTCGCTCGGGGCGAAATACGTGAGGCCACGCGGAAAGATGAAGAGCCGCATGAATAACGCGAGCCAACGTACCGGGAAGTTGCGCAGGAACAAGTGCAACTGTTCCTGTGCCTTGTAAAGCAGCGTGCGGCAGGCCCAGTCCACCAATACCTCGTCTTCGGCAGGGCGTCCTTGGTTTTGATGATGCTTCAATACCATCGACGCCAAGTAAAGCGCGGAGAGCACATCGCCTAGACGCGCCGAGAGGTTTTCCTTTTTCTTGAGGTAACCGCCCAGCGCCAGCATGGCCACGTCGCTGGCGAAGGCGAATGACGCGCTGAAGCGGTTGATGTGCTGAAAGTGGCGGGCACTACTGTCTGTGGTTGGCACCTTGGTGAAGCGCGCTTGCGTCAACGCCATCACTAGCGAGCGTGCGGCGTTGGACAGCGTGAAGCCGATATGGCCGAACAGTGCAGTGTCGAAAGCTGCCAGTCCGCGGGTACGGTCTGTGTCGCGTGCAGCCTCCATCTCCTTCAACACCCACGGATGGCAACGAATGGCACCCTGCCCGAAGATGATGAGACTGCGGGTGAGAATATTCGCGCCTTCCACGGTGATGGCCACGGGCACTACCTGGTAGCCGCGCGCCAAAAAATTATTGGGGCCAAGGCAGATGCCTTTGCCGCCATGGACGTCCATCACATCGTTAGCCACCTGTCGACCCATCTCCGTGACGTGGTACTTCAGCATGGCCGAAGGCACAGAGGGTTTTTCGCCGCCGTCGATGGCGCCCGCCGTGACAGCGCGCGCGGCGTCCATGATGTAGGTGTTCCCGACGATGCGTGCCACCACATGCTCCACACCTTCGAAGCGGCCCACGGAAGTGTTGAACTGCCGACGGATGCGTCCGTAGGCGCCGGCAGCAAACGAAGCAGCCTTGGAGCCGCCCGTGGTGCTGGAGGGCAGCGAGATGCAGCGCCCCACGGAGAGCTGTTCCACCAACATGCGCCAGCCTTGGCCGATGTTGACCGGGCCACCGATGATGAAGTCGAGCGGTACGAACACGTCGTGGCCGTGGATGGGGCCGTTCTGGAATGGCACGTTCAGCGGGAAGTGACGACGACCAATCTCGATACCGGCTGTGTTCCGTGGAATGAGCGCCACGGTGATGCCGCGGTCTTCGCCGCCGCCCAGCAAGCGGTCCGGGTCGAACAGACGAAACGCCAAGCCAATGACGGTGGCAACTGGGGCCAGCGTGATGTAGCGCTTCGAGAAGTTCAGCTTCAGGCCGATGATCTCGCGGCCTTCCCATTGCCCACGACACACCACGCCGGTATCGGGTAGTGAAGCGGCGTCTGAACCCGCACGCGGGCCGGTGAGCGCGAAGCAAGGTACTTCGCGACCATCGGCGAGGCGCGGCAGGTAGTGGTCGCGCTGCGCCTGCGTGCCGTAGTGCAGCAGCAGTTCTGCCGGCCCCAACGAGTTCGGTACGGCAACGGTAGAACCTAGCATGCTGCTGCGGCTCGACAACTTCACCAATACGCAGCTGTGGGCATAGGCGCTGAAGCCGAGGCCGCCATATTCCTTCGGAATGATCATGGCGAAGAAGCCGCGGCGCTTGAGCAGCGCCCACACGGCTGGCGACAGGTCGCCCAGCAAGTGCGTAGACTGCCAGTCGTCATGTAGCCGGCAGAGTTCTTCGCAGGGACCGTCCAGGAATGCTTGTTCCTCTGCTGTCAATTGCGGCGCGGCGGCGTTCATCAACTGCGGCCAGTCCGGGTTGCCGGTGAACAGTTGCCCGTCCCACCACACCGTGCCGGCCTCCAGCGCTTCGCGTTCGGTGCTGCTCATGGTGGGTAGCAGGCGCTTGTAGAGGCGCAGGAACGGGCGACTGATGAACGCCACGCGCAGCGCCTTGAGATTCAAGGCCAGCAGGGCGGCGTAGGCCGCAGCAGCGAGCAGCGGCAGTACGCCATGGGGTTGTCGCAGGGATACCCACAACACCAACCACAACCCGAGGGCCACCGTGGCGGCGCGGAGGCTGCTGTGGCGATAGGTGAGGATTAGCAGGAGGCCCAGCAGGGTGAGCAGCCAGAACAGTGTCAGCAGCATGGTCGCTCCCGGTCCAGATGGAAAATGATGGACCCGCTGCGGTGGACTATAGCCGAAGGCTGGTGGCTCGCGTCGGCGCTCTGGCGCGCGCTCGACCCCGACACGTCATCTAAAACCGCAAGCTTGCTCGCGACCGAACATGCCACCTGTAGGAGCGAGTTTGCTCGCGACTCTTGGAGTCGGCAGCAAGCTGCCTCCTACAGTCGCGTGGGGAGTTCAGCAAGCTGCCTCCCACACGAAGCCGATTGGCTTTACAGCAGGTCCTTCACGCCGTCGCGCTCTTCCAGCAGTTCCTGGTGCGTGGCATCCATCTTGGCGCGGCTGAACGCGTCAATGGCGAGGCCCTGCACGATGCTGTATTTGCCGTCCTTGCAGGTGACGGGGTACGAATAGATCACGCCGGTGGCGATGCCATAGCTGCCATCTGAAGGAATGCCCATCGACACCCAATCGCCTTCCGCGGTGCCCTGCACCCAAGTGCGGATGTGGTCCATGGCGGCGGAGGCTGCCGAGGCGGCTGACGAAGCACCACGCGCCTTGATGATGGCCGCGCCGCGCTGCTGCACGGTGGGAATGAACGTCTCGCGGGTCCAGCTTTCGTCCACGAGTGAAGACGCGGCGGCGCCGCCGACGGTGGCCTGCAACAAGTCCGGGTACTGCGTGGCGCTGTGGTTGCCCCAGATGGTCATGCGGCGGATGTCGTTCACATGCTTGCCGGTCTTCTCGGCCAGCTGCGACAGGGCGCGGTTGTGGTCGAGGCGGGTCATGGCGGTGAAGTTCGCCGGGTTCAGCGACTTCGCGTTCTGCTGGGCGATGAGGGCGTTGGTGTTGGCCGGGTTGCCGACGACCAGCACGCGCACGTCGCGCGAGGCCACTTCGTCCAGCGCCTTGCCCTGCGCCGAGAAAATCTGCGCGTTGGCCAGCAGCAGGTCCTTGCGCTCCATGCCGGGGCCGCGCGGGCGGGCACCGACGAGCATGGCGACGTCGCAGTCCTTGAACGCCACGCGGGCGTCGTCGGTGGCGATGACCTTGTTCAGCGTCGGGAACGCGCAGTCGTTCAGTTCCATGACCACGCCCTGCAAGCCGGGGAGGGCGGGCGTGATCTCGAGCAGGTGGAGGTTGATGGGCTGGTCCGGGCCGAGCATGGCGCCGGAGGCGACGCGGAAGGCGAGGGCATAACCGATCTGGCCGGCAGCGCCGGTGATTGCCACGTTGACGGGCTTCTTCATGGACGGGGAACTCCGTAAGACACGACTGCTAGTGAAGACCTGAATGTTAGCACCCACGGGCGGCATGGCGGCCGACCCTGAAGGCCCACCGGCAAGGGGGCTTGCAATGTGGTTAGTGATATAGTTAACTACAACACCATAAGGGAGCGAGTCACGGGAATTGCTCCCCCCAAGCGGCTGATGGCGCACTGCTAGACTGGTGCGGTAGTCAGCCCCAACACTGGTTTAGGGAACGACTGAGAAGCCCCATGGACGCGCAATGGAACGACAGCCAGCCGATCTACCGCCAACTGCGCGACCGCGTAGTGGCGATGATTCTGGATGGCACGCTGCAGGAAGGGGATGCGCTCCCCTCTGTGCGTAACGTTGCGGCCGATTTCCGCCTGAATCCACTCACCGTGCTGAAGGGCTACCAGGAACTCGTCGACGAGTCGCTGGTGGAGAAGAAGCGCGGCCGCGGTATGTACGTGGCGGCGGGGGCGCGTGCCGCCCTGTTGAAGGGTGAGCGCCAGAAGTTCCTCGACAGTGAATGGCCCCGCGTGGCCGCCACCATCCAACGGCTGGGTTTCCGGCCGGAAGAGTTGTTGGCCGCGTTGCCGCCGTCCCCGGCGCCGGTCTCCCCGGCACCCCCCGTTGTCGTTCCGGTGCCAGAGGCCGGGGCGAGCGATACGGAAAGCTAATTCGAACCAACCATCCACGGAGGCGTTGCCCATGGGCACACTCATTGAAGCGAAGGGCTTGTCGAAGTCCTACGGGTCCGCGCGGGCGCTGGACGACGTTTCGTTCACGGTCGAGGCTGGACGCATCGTCGGCCTCATCGGTCCGAACGGGGCGGGCAAGACCACGGCGCTCAAGGCGCTGCTCGGCCTGACCCACTACGACGGCTACTTGCGAGTAGCGGGCTTGGACCCTTACCGCCAGCGCGACGCCCTGATGCAGGACGTGTGTTTTATCGCCGACGTGGCCGTGTTGCCGCGCTGGATTCGCGTGCACCAAGTGGTGGCCTTCGTGGAAGGCGTGCACCCGCGGTTCCGCGCCGAACGCTGCCGCGAATTTCTGGCGCGCACCAACATTCCGCCGAAAGCCCAAGTGAAGACGTTGTCGAAGGGCATGGTGACGCAGTTGCACTTGGCCATCGCGATGGCCATTGATGCCAAGTTGCTCGTGCTCGACGAGCCGACGCTGGGCCTCGACATTCTCGCGCGGAAGTCTTTCTACGACGCGCTCATCAACGATTACTTCGACGAGACGCGAACGCTGCTCATCACCACGCATCAGGTGGAAGAGGTGGAGCACTTGCTCACGGACCTGCTGTTCATCAACCGCGGTAAATTGGTGCTCGACACGCCGATGGATCGCCTTGGCGAGCGCTTCGTGCAGTTGATCACCACGGCCGACCACGCGGCGGCCGCACGCGCGCTGGGGCCCATCCACGAACAGCAAGCACTGGGCCGCTTCGCCTTCATCTTCGACGGCAAAGACCACGCCACGCTGGCGCCATTGGGTGAACTGCGCACGCCCGGCGTGGCGGACTTGTTCGTGGCAACCATGCAGGGAGGCCGGCAATGAACGCGGTACTGGAAAGTGGCAAGGCGGTGGCTGGTGCCGTGCACGCGCCGCGCCTGCAAGTCTTCAAGTGGCTGGTGCGACGCGAACTGTGGGAGCACCGCGGCATCTGGATTGCGCCTGCCATCTGCGCAGCCATCATCCTGTTCAGTGCAGCCGTGGGTCACGTCAGCCTCGACGGTAACCCGGAGCCCCACGGCCCGGGCCTGGTAGTGAATGCGTCAGCGGCTGCCCAGTGGGCCGGAACGGCGCTGCTCGGCATGGCGGTGCCGTTCTACATCACCCTGTTGTTCACGCAGCTCTTCTACGCGCTGAACTCGCTGTTCGACGACCGCAAAGACCGGAGCGTGTTGTTCTGGAAGAGCCTGCCCGCCAGCGATCTGGAAACCGTGCTGTCGAAGGTGTTCGTCGCGAGCGTGGTACTGCCGCTGGTGGCCTTGTTGTTCACTGTGGCTACGCAGGCAGTGTTTGCTGCGCTGGCTGCCCTGCGGGTAGGTGAACTTGCCATGCAGTTGGGGACAGCCTTTGGCCCTAACGCAGCGGCTGCGGCGCACGCCTTTGTCGGCGCGTTGGGCTCCCCGCAACTGTGGATCGCCGATGTATTGACGCTGCTGTGGGTGGCGGTTGGCTTCGCGTTGTGGACCCTTCCCCTCGTGGGCTACGGGCTGCTGGTGTCGGCGGCGACAGCACGCGCGCCCTTCGTGGTGGCGGGCTTGCTGGTAGGGGGCGTAGGTCTGGCGGAGTCCTTGTTGTTTCACAGCGACTGGTTCGTCGGGCAACTGTTCCAACACGCCTTTGGTGCGATCGTGGGCCTAAGCCACGCCACCGCAGGTCCTGCAGCTATGAATGCCCACGGCTATGTGCCCAGTGTCAGCGGTGAACGTCTATTGGCTGCCGTTACGTCCGCCGACTTGTGGGTCGGTGTGTTGGTGGGGCTGCTCTTCATCGGTGGTGCCGTCTGGGCGCGCCGTTATCGCGACGAAAACACCTGAAGGAGCTTCGTCATGCGTCGTTCAATTCGTTTTTCCAAGCGCTTGGTCGCGGTGTTCGCCCCGGTAGTGGCCACCGTGTTGACGGTGGGGCTATGCGGTACGGCGATGCTGCCGTTAGCAGCAGCCGCCGCCACCGCTCCGCAAGAGCTGGTGGTGTCCGGACAGTCCCACGTGGAACTGCGCAACTTCATTGGCAGTGTGCAGGTAGGCGAGGCCCCGGGCAGCGACTACGTGGTGCGCGTGGTGGGTAGCCAAGCCGGCGTTGCCCCCGAAATACGCGATGGCGGCCGCTTGGTGGTGGTGCGTTGGCCTGCTGCAGTGGCCACTGTACATTCGCCGCTGGCGCCGCAGATTGGCGGCTGGTGGTTCAAGGGCAAAGTGGATTACGACGGCCACCGCTATGCTATCCAGCGCGGTCCGCAGGATGTTTATGCCGACGTAACTGTGTTGGTGCCGCGGGGTGCTCGCCTCGTCGTCACGCAGCAGTTCGGCCAGTTGCAGGCGAACGCCGTGCGGGCCGGCTTGCGTCTCGAGACCATGGGCGGCGAGATTGTCGTGGCGGGTTCGCGTGGCGGGCTTGCGGTGGAAACGGGCTTCGGCCGGGTGCGCGTGCAGGGCCACGATGGCGAAGTGAAAGCCGAGACGGGCAGTGGTGAAGTGGTGCTTGACCACAACACCGGTCGGCAAGTGGCGGACACCGGCAGCGGTGAAGTGCGTGTTCTGGGCGGGAGCGGCTCGCTCAAGGCCGAAACGGGCAGCGGCGATGTGTTCGTGCAGGACTTCAGCGGCGACATCGACGCGGACACCGGGAGCGGTGCGGTACGTGCCAAGGGCCTCAGCGCTGTGCATAGTCTGAAGGCGGCCACTGGCAGTGGCGAAGTCCAACTGGAAGGTGAGCTGTCGGGCGTTGAAGCCTTGGACATCTCTACCGGTAGCGGTAGCGTCAGCGTAGCGTCCACGGGTGTGCCCTCGCTGCGACTGAAGGTGGACACCGGCAGTGGCGACATCAGTGCCAGCGGCGCGGCGCGCCTCGAAGGTGATGAAGACCATCGCATCGTGGTAGGTGGCGCCGGTGCCCACAGCGGCAGCATCGACACGGGCAGTGGCAGCATCACGGTGCGCTTCGGTTCGTGAGTCGCGCTTTCGTCAAAGAGGGCGACGGCGACGACGCGTTGCCCGATTTGCCTCTGAGCCCCCACCCGAACTACACCACGCCATCCGGGCGCGAGGCGATGGCCGCGCGCCTGCAGCGTGCGCAGACCCGTTTGTCCGCGGCCTTGGCGGACCAAGCAGCTGGCCGGGTGCCGCCGGATGGTCTTTCCGCTGCGCATTGGCGTCGCGAGTTGCGGTGGGCGGAGGCCCGGTTGGGTTCGGCCATCGTCGTACCCGCCCCGACGGCGACGCCGCCGCGAGTGGCCTTCGGTGTGAAGGTGGAACTGGAAGACGAGGACGGCCGAATTTGGCATTTTCGTCTGGTAGGCGAAGACGAGGCCGACGCCGAGCGCGGCGAACTGAGCTGGGTATCGCCGTTGGCGAAAGCCTTGCTGGGTGCGTTGCCGGGCGACGAGGTTCCTTGGCCCCGTCCGGGCGGTGTGGTGATGGCCACGGTGGTGGCGCTGCGTACCTGATAGCATCGGCACGAGTCCCCATGGGAGAGACGCGTGCTTCGCGCCGAGAGTTCACCCGGTGGCTTGCTGTTGCAGCTGGAAGGCGCATGGCAGGCGCCTGCCGCCGCCAGTGTCGAGGCCGCCTTGCGTGCGGTCGTGTTGCCGGCTGCGGGCACTGTCACTCTCGAGTCGCTGGCGGAAGGCCCGCTGGATTTGGCGGCGGCGTCACTGTTGCAGGTTTTCGAGCAACGCTGCCGCGATGCGGGCCTCGCTGTCGCCTGGCAAGGCGTACGCCCGCCTGCGCTGGGCATTGTTGACCGCTACCAGCCGCTGAAGCCGCTGGAGGCTCCTGCCGACGCGCTGCGTACGCTGCCCACGACTGACTCGCTTGCGACAGTGCGACACCATCGCTATGCCTTGCCCGCCGAGGCGCTGGGCCGCCGCACGCTTGAGAGTTGGCGGGGCCTGCGACAAGCCATGGTGTTGCTCGGGCGCATTGTCGTCGCCTTCGGTCGTGGTGTGGTGCAACCGAGTCGCTTGCGTGGCACCTCCGTGGCGCGACATGTCTACGAGACTGGCGTGCAAGCTATCCCCATCGTGTCGCTCATTGCCTTCCTCATCGCCGTCATCGTCGCTTACATCGGCGCGCAGCAATTGCGGAACTTCGGCGGCGAGATCTTCGTGGTCGATCTCATCACGCTGTCCGTGTTGCGTGAACTGGCGGTACTGCTAACGGCCATCATCGTGGCCGGTCGTTCGGGCAGTGCCTTCGCGGCCGAACTCGGTGCCATGCGCCTGAACGAAGAAGTAGACGCGCTCGAGGCCATGGGTCTGGAGCCGGTCGAAGTACTGGTATTGCCGCGGGTGCTGGCGCTGGTCATCGCGCTGCCCTTGCTCACCATCGTCGCGGACTTCATGGGATTGGCAGGCGGTGCCGTGTTGTCGTGGTCGTTGGTGGATATTCCCTTCAACCAGTTCCTGACGCGCATGGACGAGAGCATTGCGCCCACCACCTTCTGGGCCGGTTTGCTGAAAGCGCCGGTCTTCGCACTCCTTATTGCTTTGGTGGGTACCTTGCGCGGCTTGCAGGTACGCGGCTCTTCGCGCGAGCTCGGTCGCCTCACCACGGTAGCGGTGGTGCAGGGCATCTTCCTCGTCATCCTTGCGGACGCGTTGTTCGCAGTGTTGTATCTGGAGATCGACTTTTGAGCGGCCTGTATGCCATGGCGCCGGTCATCTCCGCGCGCGGCATCGTCAACCGCTTCGGTACGCAAGTGGTTCACAATGGCGTGGACCTTGATGTGTACCCCGGTGAGGTGTTTGGCATTGTCGGCGGCTCAGGCAGTGGCAAGAGTGTGCTGCTGCGTACGTTGCTGGGTTTGCAGCGCCCGCGTGCAGGCGAAGTATGGATTGATGGCCGGACTGTGGTAGCCGAAGGCGACCCTGCAGCGACCGCTCCTCGTGAAGTGAAGCGGCGCTATGGGGTTACCTTCCAGCACGGGGCTTTGTTCAGTTCGCTGACCGTGCGGCAGAACATTGAAGTGCCGATGATCGAGCACCTCGGTCTGTCGCCAGCGGCGCGCCGGCGGCTGGCCGACCTGCGGCTGGCACTGGTGGGCTTGCCGCTGGCGGCCGGTGACAAGTATCCGGCGCAGCTTTCCGGCGGTATGGTGAAGCGTGCGGCGCTGGCCCGTGCATTGGCGCTGGACCCGCCGTTGCTGTTTCTCGATGAACCGACGTCGGGGCTGGATCCCATCGCAGCCACGGGTTTCGACCAATTGCTGCTCGAACTCCAGCGACAGTTGGGGCTGACGGTAGTGATGATTACGCACGACCTCGATACGCTGTTCGGTACCTGCAACCGGTTGGGCGTGCTGGTGGACGGAAAGATGGTGAGTGGTACGGTGGATGAAATTCTCGCCAACCCGCACCCGTGGATACAGGAATATTTTGGTGGGCTGCGCGGTCGCGCAGCGCTCGCCGGTAGCGGTCGGCAGTGGCCGGCAGGCCTGCGCACGTCTGCGCAGGCAGGCATTGGAGGATAACCATGGACCGTGAAGCGAACTACGCTGCGGTGGGATTGTTCGTGTTGCTGGTAGCGGCCTTGGCCGTGGCCTTCGTGCTTTGGTACTCGGACACTGGAGACCGGCGCGAATACGCCCGCTACGAGGTGTACTTCAACGGCAGCGTCAGCGGCCTCAGTGAAGGCAGCACCGTGCGCTACCTCGGCGTCAACGTCGGGCGCGTGGCGAAGATTCGCCTCGACCCACGCAATGGGCAGCGCGTGCTGGTGTTGGTCGATGTGGATTCCACCGCGCCGGTGAACCCGAAGACCATCGCGCGTCTCAGTTTCCAGGGCATTACGGGCGTGCTGTTCATCGACTTGGCCGAAGATGATGGACGTGCGGCCATGGCGCCGGAGGTGGCGTCGCAGCAATACCCGGTCATTCGCAGTGTGCAGAGCGACTTCGATGCGTTCGTCAGTGGCTTGCCGGGGCTCGTGGCACAGGCCACCGCCGTGACCACGCGCTTAAACCGCTTGCTGGCCGATGACAACCTGCGCGCCGTGAACCGTACCTTGCAGAACGTGGAGCGGGCAAGCCGCACGCTGCCGGAGACGCTGGATGATGCCGGAGCTCTCATGCGCGACCTGCGCGCCACCGCCACCGAGGTTCACGCTGCCACCGAAGGCATTGCCAAGCTCGTGGCGGCGGCGGGTCCACGTCTTGAGGACGCTTCTGCGCAGGTGCAGGTGACGGCCGCGAACCTGGCGCGTACCACGGCGCGGCTCGACAAGTTCCTCGCCGACCACGAAGGGGATCTGTCCCGCTTCACGGGCCAAGGCCTCGCGGAACTGGAAGCTCTGCTGCGTGAAAGCCGCGAGGCAGCGCGTGAGTTCAAGCGTATGTCCAAGTCCTTGAACGACGATCCTTCGCGCGTGTTGTATGCGCCGGCCCCGGCCGGCCTGGAGGTGCCGCAATGAACGCGATGAAAAACTGGGCTGTTGCCGTGGTGGCCTTGCCGCTGTTGGCCGGGTGTTTCGGGGGTTTCGATTCGCGCCAACCGGCGCCGGATACGTTCGTGTTGGTGGCATCGGCAAAGCCGGCGGAAGCCGGGACTGTGTCTACATTGCCCGGAACGCTGACCGTACGTTTGCCACGCGTGCGCGGCGGCTGGGACAACCACCAACTTCCGGTGCACTTGCCGGATGGTCGCAGCGACCGCTTGGCGGCTGCGGTGTGGGCCAGCCCAGTGGATGAGGGCGTGGGAACGGTGGTGGCCGATACCTTGCGCACCCGTGGCGTGTTCGCTGCCGTGCTGAGCGACACTTCCCCGTTCAAGGGCAAGTGGGCGCTGGAACTGGAGGTAGCGGAATTCAGTGCGCGCTATACGCGTCTTGGAGAAGCACCGCGGGTAGACGTGGTGCTGACGGGCGTGCTCGGCCGCGCCAAAGATGGCGCCGTGCTCGGCGCCGTGGAGGGCAAGGCAACGGTGCCCGCGACGGCAGACACCCGCACTGCCATCGCCGCGGCGTTCATTGCGGCGGTGCAGGCCGCCACGACGCAGGTGGCTGTGCAGGCGGAACAGTTGGCGGCGGCAGACCGCTAGTCCTGCCCCATAGTCTGTTTCAGAGCAACTTCAGACTATCTCAGGCGCGCCGCGCGGCCAGCGCTTCCACCTGACGCTCGAACTCCACCAGGTCGGCCATGGCGCGGCACCGCGCTGGCACTTGGCCTGCCGCAAACTGCCGCACGCCAGCGCCGCCAATCCACAATTCGGTGCTGGCCGGCAGCAACCGCGCCACTTCAGCGAGTTGGCCGGTGGTGTGGGTGTTGTCTTCACTCATCACGAAGCTGAGGGTGACCACGGCAGCGTTGGTCTTTTCTCCCAGCAGCGCGATATCTGTCGCCGGCAAATCGGGACCGAGGTAGAGGCAGCGCAAGCCACGGCTAGCGGCGACCAGCGCACACATCAGGATGCCCAGTTCGTGGCGCTCGTCGCTGACGGTAGTGAGCACCATCAGCGGTCCGGTAGAAATACGGTTGTACGTGTCCAGAACGCTGGCCACTTGCTTACGGATGGCAGCGGTGACCAGCCGTTCTTGCGCAATGGTGAAACGTCCGGAGTGCCAACGTTCGCCCACTTCGCGCATCAGCGGCGACAGTACCTCGTTCACTACCTCGCTGATGGGCAGCAGGGCCAGCGCCATGGACAGGCTGTGGTCGCAATCGTCTGGCTTGTAGTGGGTAGCGGCGTTCAGGATCTGGTCGGCGAAGCCCTGCGAAGCATTGGCCTTGGCGCCCTTCAGGCCGGGTTCCTCCAGCAGTCGGTTCAGTTCCTCGTCCGACAAGCGCGACAACTTGCTGATGGGGTGGCCGCGTTCGGTGGCCTCGCGCAGTTTGCGCAGCCGAATGACATCTTCCGGCCGGTACGAGCGGCGGCTGTTGGCGTCACGCTGGGGCTCGACAATGCCATAGCGGCGTTCCCAGGCGCGCAGGGTCTCAATCGACAGGCCAGTGGCTTGCGAGACGGCCTTGATGGAGTACATGGTTTATACGGCCTGAGGGACGGTCGGGGGGACAATGACTCCTATTGTTGTCTATGTCCTGTCGAGTAGCAAGCAGTACATATGCTTGACAACATTCTGGACGGTGGCTAGAATTTTCCTCGTTGAGTTTTCAGTCTGTTTGACGAGTGACCCCGCTTAAAGGCGGGCCCTTCCCCGGGTCCGCCTTTTTTTATTCAGCGTTTTGTGCGTTTTCCAGCTGCTCCGAGGCTTCCAGCCAAGCCTCTTCCAAACGCGCCAGTTGCTGCTTTGCGGCGGTTTGCTCCGCCAGCAGGCGGGTGAGGTCCGCCTTGCGGGCCGGCAGGTAGAGCGTCTCGTCGGTCAGGCTGGTTTCCAGCTTTGCGACGGCGGCGGCGGCCTTGTCCAGCCCTTGTTCAGCTTTGGTGACGGCCTGACGTAGCGGCGTCAGTGCCTGCCGGCGTTCCGCCTCGGCCCGTTTGCGGGCTTGGCGCTGTTCGGCGGTCTCGCTGCCGCTGGAAGAGTCGGGAGCAAGCTCCCTCCCACCGCCATTCGCCTCGCTCGTACCACCGTTGTGGGAGCGAGCTTGCTCGCGACTGGACAGCCACGTGGCGTAGTCGTCGAGGTCCCCGTCGAAGGGCACGGCGCGCCCGCTATCCACCAGCCATAGGGTGTCCGTTACCAGGCGCAGCAAGTGGCGGTCGTGGGACACCACCACCATGGCGCCCTCGAAGTCTTGCAGGGCCATGGCCAGCGCGTGGCGCATCTCTAGGTCAAGGTGGTTGGTCGGTTCGTCGAGCAGCAGCAGGTTCGGGCGGTGAGACACCAGCAAGGCCAGTGCCAGCCGTGCCTTTTCACCACCGGAGAATGGCTCTACGGCCTCGAATACGCGGTCGCCCTGGAAACCGAAGGTGCCAAGGTAAGTGCGTTGGGCCTCGTCGGTGTCCTGCGCCAATGCGGTGCCACCGCGGCGCTTGATATGCCACAGCGGGTTCTGACTGCCGTCGAGCATTTCGAGCGTGTGCTGCGCGAAGTAGCCGATGACGGTGTCTTGCGCGGTGCGGCGGCGCCCGGCGAGCAATTCCTGCGCACCGGCCAGTATGCGCGTGAGCGTGCTCTTGCCGGCGCCGTTGCGGCCTAGCAGGCCGACGCGGTCGCCAGGCGCCAAACTCATGGTCGCGCCACCGACGACGATGCGCTCCCCATAGCCGGCATCTGCCTTCTCTATCGTCAGCAGTGGCCGGGGCAGTTTGGTAGGCGTACGGAAGCTGAAGCTGAACTCGCTGTCCACATGCGCCGGCGCAATGCGTTGCATGCGCTCAAGCATCTTCACGCGGCTTTGGGCCTGCCGGGCCTTCGTGGCTTGCGCTTTGAAGCGAGCGATGTAGCTCTCCAAGTGCTTCACCTGACGCTGCTGGCGCTCGTACAACGATTGCTGCTGCGCCAACTGCGCGGCCCGTTGGTCTTCGAAGCCCGAGTAGTTACCGCTGTAGGCGGTGACGCGGCCATGTTCGAGGCTGAGGATGCGGTTCGCCACGCGGTCGAGGAACTCGCGGTCATGGGCGATGACCAGCAGTGTGCCGGTGTAGGCCAGCAACCAGCTTTCAAGCCACAGCACGGCGTCGAGGTCGAGGTGGTTGGTGGGTTCGTCCAGCAGCAGGATGTCCGAAGGGCACATGAGTGCCTGCGCCAGCGCCAACCGTACGCGCCAGCCACCGGAGAAAGCGTCGACGGGGCGTGTCTGGTCTTCGGGCGTGAACCCGAGGCCGGCCATGAGCGTGGCGGCGCGACTGCGCGCCGTCCAGCCACCGGCGACGTCGAAGTGCGCGTGAGCCGTGCCGATACGAGCGCCATCACCACTGCTTTCGGCCGCTGCCACCTCGCGTTCAGCGGCGCGCATGGGGGCGTCGCCATCCATCACGAATTCCACGGCAGCGCGGCTATCCGGCGGCACTTCCTGCGCCACGCTGGCCAGCACTTGGCTGGCGGGCCGCTGCACGTCGCCGGCGTCCGCATGCAGTTCACCGGTGACCAAGGCGAACAGGCTCGACTTGCCGGCACCGTTGGCGCCAACGATGCCGGCGCGGTCGCCACGGAACAGGCTGAAGCTGGCGTCCTCGAAGAGGGCGCGCGTGCCGCGGCGGAGGGTGACTTGTCGGAAGTGAATCATGGGGCGCGCAGTCTAGCAGCGCCGACGGTTCGCGCCAGCGTACGCTGGCAGTAAGGCTCAGCCGAAGTGCTGCGCCAGCACCGGCGTGCCACTGGCTTGCTCGACCAGCAGTGCCAGCAGCGCTTCGCCGCTCATGGGCACACCGAGCAGCATGCCCTGCGCGTAGTCGCAGCCCAGCTCGCGCAGCAGGGCCAATTGCTCCGCCGTTTCCACGCCTTCGGCGACGACATCAAGTTTCAGGTTACGGCCCATTTCAATCATCGTGCGAACTAGCGCCGCATCGTCCGGCGTTCCCACCGAGTTGGCGACAAAACTCTGGTCGATTTTCAAAGTGCCTACCGGCAATTGTTGCAGCGTCGAAAGCGAACTGTAGCCAGTGCCGAAATCGTCGATGGAAAGGTGAATGCCCAGCGCATAAAGCTCATCCAGCAGCTTTACCGTGCGCTTGGCGTCGGTCATGAGGGTGGTTTCTGTCACCTCGAGTTCGAAGCAGGAGGGTGACACACCCGCTTCGCGGAACACCGACTGGCAGCGCGTAATGAAACTGGCCTGACGCAGTTGCTTCAGGGAGAGATTGATGGAGACCCGGCCCGGGTTGCTCACGGCCTTCTGCCATTGCGCGTATTCCTGGCAAACGCGCCGCATAACCCACTCGCCGATGGCGAGGATGAGGTTGCTTTCTTCGGCGATGGGGATGAAGTGTGCCGGCGAGATGTCGCCGTGCCCGGGCAGGCGCCAACGCAACAGCGCTTCGGCACCGACGATGCGTCCGGTACGCAGGTCTACCTTGGGCTGGTAGAGCATGACGAACTCGTCGCGTTCCAGCGAGCGGCGCAGCTTGCTCTTGAGCATGAGCCGTTCCACCGCTGCGTTGTTCATTTCCGGCGTGTAGAAGGTGAAGCTACCGCCGCCATTCTGTTTGGCGTGGTACATGGCTGCGTCGGCGTTGCGCACCAGGTCGACGACGTTCTCGGCGTCGCGCGGAGCAAGCGAAATGCCAAGGCTGGCGGACAGATAGACCTCGTTGCCCTGCAGCCAGAAAGCGCCATTGATGCCCTCCAGCAATTGGCGACAGATGGGGGTGACGACATCGCGGGTGTCTGCAGCCGGGAGACCTTCCACGAAAATCGCGAATTCGTCGCCCGCCAAACGGCCGAGAGCGGCGTCCTTCGGCAACAGTCGCTGCAAGCGCTCCGTCAACACTTCCAGCGTACGGTCGCCGGCGGCATGGCCGAAGGTGTCGTTCACTTCCTTGAAGCGATCGAGGTCGATGTAAAACAGCGCCACCACGCGGCCTTGGCGCAGATTGCGGGCCAATGCCTGCTGCAGCAAATGCTGGAACTGCATGCGATTGGGAATCTTCGTGAGCGTGTCATAGCGGGCGAGGTAACGAATGCGGCGTTCGGCGCGCTTGCGCTCGGTGAGATTACGCAGCACGAACACGTAGCCGCGGAACTGGACATCATCGCCGCTGAGCGTGCTGCCGCTGATGGAAACCGGAATGGACTGCCCCCCGTGGGTTTCCACGACGGTCTCACCGACTTCATGCACCGTAGCCAAGTTGAAGGTGGCCCGGTCCGTCTCACCAATGATGGACCGCAGTTCGCGGCCTACCAGTTCGAACTCTGCCCAGCCGAGCAGCTTTTCGGTAGCGTCGTTCGTGCGCCGGATGATGCCTTCGGGTGTCGTGACCAGCACGGCGTCCGGCATGCTGTTCAGCACGGAGTCCAGATAGTTGCGACTGATGGTGGTGACCTTCAGGCGTTGGCGCAGGTAGTCGACGCTTTCGGCCAAGTCGCCAATCTCGTCGCCACTTTGGCGCAACACGGGGGTTTCATAGTCGCCACCGGCCAAACGGCGGGCAGCAGACCGAATTTCGACTATCCAGTGCCGCAGACGGAAACCGAGCCAGCCCGACATGGCAAGCGCTACGGACATGACCAGCAGGCTGAACCAAGCAATGACTTTCAAGTGACCGTAGCGGTCGCGATCAGCACGTTCAAGGATGACCTGGTGGACCCGGTCGCGTACCTGATCGATGTGTTCGCGGGTGTAGGTCACCACGAGCATGCCGTTGGGGCTGCCATTTTTGGCGGGCAGCGGTATGTCGAAGTGGCTCGACAGCGCCGGGGAAGGGTTGCCTTGGCCGCGAACTTCCTGTTTCAGCGTGCCGTCTTTGGCAAACCATTCCACCTTCACCAGTTCCGGGTGCCCGCCCACGAGCCCATCCATCAGGCTGGTCATGACGCTGGGGGACTCGGTGGCTCCGCCGGCTGAGGTGCGGGCGATGGACTGCGCTATGGCCGCCTGATGCGTGCGCTGGGCTTCCAGCATGAAGCGCTGCGTGCTGGTCTCCAGCACGTCTTCCAGCCGTTCCACCTGCGCCGTATGTTCCAGCAACAGGGAGCCGGCCAGGGCGCCACAGATGGCAAGCCCGGCGAGCGCGCCCCCAGTGAGCGCCTTGGACAACATGGAACGGTAAAACCACATGTCGGAAATGTTACGCATGTGCACCGTTTGAAGGCTGCGCCTGGTTCACAGATTCCGGCACAATCCGCTAATGGCTTCTGCTGCATTACCCTACTTTTCTCCTGAGACTTGCGTTGGACGCGAGCCCCCGTCGCTAGTGGAACTGGAGCCGGGTGGGCGGCATGCCTGCCACGCAGCGGCTTGGCCAGTGTGGCAAGCGTTGGTGGCGGCTGCGGCTGAAGCCGGCATTGAACTGGCCGCCGTGAGCGCGTATCGCGGCTTCGCGCAGCAAGAGGTCATCTGGAACGCGAAGTGGCGCGGAGAACGCGCCGTGCTGAACCGCGCGGGAGAGCCCGTGGAGATGGCCCAAATGAACGCTGCTGAGCGCGTGGCTGCCATTCTTGCGTGGTCCGCCTTGCCAGGCGCCAGCCGGCACCATTGGGGCACGGAGTTCGATGTCATCGACCGCGCGGCATTGCCGAGCGGTTACGCAGTGCAATTGGTGCCGGCGGAATATGCGGCAGGTGGTCCCTTCGCAAAGTTGGGGCGTTGGCTGGACGAAAACCTGCACGGCCTCGGATTCCACCGGCCTTACCGGCGAGACTTGGGCGGCGTGGCGCCGGAGCCTTGGCACTTGAGTTGTACCACCGTGGCCGGTGAAGCTTCGCGGCGGCTACGCCTCGCGCACCTGCACGAGGCGATAGCAGGTTCTGCGATGGAAGGCCGCGCCGCTGTGCTGGCCGAACTGCCAGCACTTTACGAACGCTACGTGCGCCGCGTGGACCGTCCGCCGCCCTTGCGCAAACGGCCGACGAAATAAGCCGGCAGCAGGCGCTTCAAGCGCCACATCCAGCGTGAATCTGCGGGCAGTGCCAAGTGGAACTTGCCAGCATCCACGGCATTCAGAATGGCTTTGGCGCACTGCTCGGCAGTGAAGTTGCTGGTTTCCATCCAGCGGCGTGCCGTGGCCATTTCCTTGGTGCCGGCACGGGCCGTGTCCAGCAAGCGCGTCTGGAAGAACGTGGGCATGACGGCCAACGCATTCACTTTCGTGCCGCCGAGCTCGGCGGCCAGCGTTTCCGTGAGCGAGATGACCGCGGCCTTCGAGGCGTTGTAGGCGCCCATGAGCGGCGGCGCAGCGAAGCCGGCAGCGGAAGCAATGTTCACCACGGCACCGCCGTTGGGCGCAGCCTTGAGGTGCGGCAGGGCCAAACGGCTGCCGGTGGCGACGGCCACGACGTTGATCTCGAGAATCCAGCGCCAGTCTTCGGCCGGCGTGGTTTCAATGCGACCGGCCGCAGCCACGCCGGCGTTGTTCACCATCAGGTCCAGGCCACCGTTGGTGCCGGTGAAGCTGTCGATGGCAGCCGCGAAAGCCGCTTCGTTGGTGACATCGCCGAGGTAGTCGTAGACGCTCCCGCCGGCAGCCCGCAAGGCCGGGGCGGTTTCCGCCAGACGCTGTGGCTCGCGGTCGAAGCGACCGATGGTCCAGCCCGCTTTGGCGAGTTCGGTGGCAAGAGCGAGACCGAGGCCGCTTCCGGCTCCGGTGATGAAGGCACGGCGTCGCGACCAGCGCGCGCCGAGCCGTGCAGCGGCTTCAGGCATTCCAGACGTCCTTGAGCTTCCTGACCATCAGGGAGCGGACTTCCGGCATGGGGTTGGGGTCCCGGGTGAACACCGGCGGCTGACGCCGCAGAAGCGGCCAGTTGCCGGTGCGTAGCACCTGCTGCAGGAAGAGCATCATCCCGTCGATGGCCTCGATGTACGGGTTGCGCCCAGCGTACAACACTTCCATCAAATGGTACGAGCCTTCGAACGAGCCTTCGAGACGTTCGCGCCGCGTGGCGCTGACAAACATGGGGGTGCGACGCAGCAGGTCCAGCCCGGAGGCGTAGTGCACCACCACGCGGCCGTCGGGAGAACGCCCGTGCGCCATGCCGGCGAGGACGAATTCCGGATAGAGACGGTCGCGGCATTTTTCCAGATAGCAGCGGTCCGAGAACTGCGCGAGCAGGTCCGCCGTGCCGAGCAGATGGCCTATCTTGCGGTCGCGCGGGTCCGTGGTCTGGATGCGTTCCAGGGGTACTTCATAGCCGGTGTAGTGCACGACTTGCGTGGCTATTGCCACCCAGTGGTCCATACCGACGGTGGGCAGGAAGCGGCCGAGAATGCGCGCGCTGCGCGACACATGCGTGCGGGTTAGTTCGGCGCCGTTCTGGACGGCTTCCCCAGTTTCCCGAACATAGCCGGCATCGTGGAACAGCGAAGTGATGAGCCCCATGGCAGCGCGGTCCGCGCCGAGGCGCCACTCCATAGGGCGCGATTTTTCCCAAGCCACCAGCAGACGCGCCATGGCCAGCACGTTGTCGAGCGTGTGTTGGCGGTCGTGGTAAACGGTGTCGATGCCGAGATAGCCGGGAATTTCACCGGCGAACAGTTGTTCGATGAACTCGAAGGCAGCATCAATGGGCTGGAAGGAAGCTTCCGGCCACTGGTTGACATAAAGATTCTCGACGGCTTTGCGGGTGGCGCTGACCGAACTGACCTGAACGGTGTTCGTGACGTCGTAATCGCTGCGCCTGTAACGCGGCGGACCGGGGTTTGCGCTTCCCGCGGTTGCCGTCTGAATCGCCATCGGAAGAGTCTAGGGGAGCGACTCCTTGCAGAAACGGAACTGGCGCACGGTTTTACCCACCGTTTCCCGCGAGCAGTTCCTGCGAGGCAATGCAGGGAAACCCCCGTTCCTATTGCCGGGGGGTGGGTGCCATTGGTCTGCGGTGATAGACGGCAACGGCTCCGTTCAAGCGGTGCGGAACTCCGCGACTACCGGTGCGTGGTCCGAAGGCCGCTCCCACAAGCGTGGCTCGCGGTCTACATGGCAAGCGGTACAGTTGCTTGCCAACGCGGCCGTGGCCAGCACCAAATCAATACGCAGGCCGTGGTTGCGGCGGAATGCGCCCATGCGGTAGTCCCACCAGGAATAGCTGGCGGCCGCTTGTTCGAAGCGGCGGAACACATCTTCGAGACCCAGCGCCAGCAGTGCGCCGTAGGCGTTGCGTTCGGGTTCGCTCACCAGCACGCCGCCAGCCCATTTGGCAGGTTCATGCACGTCGCGGTCATCCGGTGCAATGTTGAAGTCGCCGACTAACGCGAGTTTCGGAAAGCGCGCCACTTCGGCTGCCAAGTAGTCTTTCAGCCGCGCCAGCCATTCCAACTTGTACGGATATTTCTCTGAATCGAGCGACTGACCATTGGGTACGTAGACGCAGATGACGCGTACGCCAGCCACCGTGGCGGCGATGACGCGGCGTTGCGGGTCGTCGTAACCGGGAATGCCAATGGCAACGTCTTCGAGCGGTTGACGCGCGAGCAAGGCCACGCCGTTGTAGGTCTTTTGGCCGCTCCACACTGCTTGCCAGCCGGCAGCCGCGATTGCCTCGGCCGGGAAGTCCTTGTCTTCCAGCTTTAGCTCTTGCAAGCCGATGACGTCCACCGGCGAGCCCTCCAGCCACTGCTGCAGTTGCGGCAAGCGCACGCGCAGCGAGTTGACGTTCCAAGTCCCTATTTTCAGCGTGCCAGTGGTCATCGGCTCGTGCTCATCAGGTTAGTAGCCAAGTTGCGGGCGCTCATGCTGCCAGCCCTTGCTGGCGCAGCAGTGCTGCGGGGTCTGGTTTGCGGCCACGGAAGGCCACGAAGGCGTCCATGGCCTCGCGGCTACCACCACAGGCCAGCACTTCATCGCGGAAGCGCTGCGCGGTGGCGTTGTCGAATACGCCAGCTTCTTCGAAGGCGCTGAAGGCATCTGCTGCCAGTACTTCGGCCCACTTGTAGCTGTAGTAGCCCGCGGCATAGCCCCCCGCGAAGATATGCGAGAAGGCATGCGCGAAGCGGTTCCATTCGGGGGCTTGCACAGCGGCTGCGGTGGCGCGGGCAGTCGCCAGCGTTTCGGCAATGCGTGCGCCGGCACTAGGTGAGTACTGCGCGTGCAGTTGGAAGTCGAATAGCGCGAACTCCAGTTGCCGCGCGCCGAAGAGGCCGGCCTGGAAACGGCGCGAGTTCAGCAAACGCTCGAGTAGTTCCGCAGGGAGCGGTTCGCCGGTATCCACGTGGCTGGAAAGCAGCGGCAGGGCTTCGGGCCGCCAGCACCACTGTTCCATGATCTGGCTCGGCAGTTCCACCGCATCCCAAGCCACGCCATTGATACCCGACAAGCTCGGGTAGTCCACGCGCGTGAGCAAGTGGTGCAGAGCATGGCCGAACTCGTGGAACAGCGTAGTGACATCGTAGTGGGTCAGCAGCGCGGGCTTGCCGGCGCTGGGCGGTGCGAAATTACACACCACATTGGCCACTGGCAGCGTGGCATGGCCTTGCAGTGCCGTGCGGCCGATACATTCGCCCATCCACGCACCGCCACGCTTGCCCGGGCGTGCGTACAAGTCCAGGTAGAGGCCGCCGATGACGGCGCCATCTTGCCCTAGCACTTCGTAGTAGCTGGCATCTGCATGCCACACGGGCACGGGGCGCTGCTCCAGACGCAAGCCATAGAGCTTGCCCAGTACCGTGAACAGGCCTTCCATGACGCGGGGCACCGGGAAGTAGGGCCGCAGCGCTTCTTCGCTCACGGCATAGCGTTCCTGCTTCAGGCGTTCGGCATGCCAGCCGATATCCCAAGCTTCCAAGGGTTCACCGGCGAAAGCGGTGAGTTCTGCCAATTCCTTGCGCGCTGCTTGCTGATAGCGCTGGGCGAGGTCCGCCAGAAAGGCCAGCACTTCTTCAACAGAACTGGCCATCTTGGTGGCCAGTGACAGCTCCGCATAGTTGGCAAAGCCCAGCAAACCCGCGGCTTCATGCCGCAGTCGCAAGATGTCTTCGATGAGCTGACTGTTGTCGTAAGTGCCAGCCTGCGGGCCCCGGTCGGAGGCGCGGGTGTTCCACGCCTCGTAGAAGTCGCGGCGCAGTTGCCGCGTGGCGGCATGCGACATGACCGCCATATAGGTGGGGCCATCCAGCGGCAGCCGCCAGCCAGAGAGACCTGCCTCGGTCGCCAGGCCTGCAGCGTGCGCCACCACGTGGGCGGGTAGTCCGGTCAATTCGGCTTCATCGGCCACATCGCGGTGCCAGGCATTGGTGGCATCGAGCACGTTCTCTTCGAACTTCGCTTGCAGCTGCGCGAGCTCCTGCATGATGTCTTTGTAGCGCGCCTTGGTGGCGACGGGCAGGCCTACGCCCGCCAGCTTGAAATCGCGTAGGGCGTAGTGCAGCAGTTGCCGCTGCACCGGGTTCAACCCGACGGCCGCCGCTTGCAGGCGTTGGTAGGCAGCGTGCAGTTCTTCGTTCTGCCCAATCTCGGTGCCGTATTCGGCCATGAGCGGCACGCAGGCGTTGTACGCGGCGCGCAGTTCCGGCGTGTTCACTACGGCATTCAGGTGGCTGATGGGCGCGAACACACGCGACAGTTGTTGCTGTAGCGCCTCGAATGGCTCCACCAACGCGGCGAAGCCGGCGGCTGGTTGCGCCAACAAAGCTTCCAGACCGGCGCGGCAGGCGGCCAGTTGTGTCCGCACGGCGGGTTCGATGTGATCCGCGGCAATCTCCCCGTAACGAGGGAGGCCGGTGAGGTCCAAGAGGGGGTTCGGGGTGGCCGTCGCGGCGGCTAGGGAAGTGGTTTCGCTCATACGCGAATGATGGCGCAATTCTCGTCCGTATGCGCGGGGCGCAATAGGGGTTCAGCGGCCGAGGGCCAGTAGCCAGGCGGTGCCAATGCTGCACAGCAGGAACAGGAAGCCCGCCCCGAAAGCCCTGCGGCGGTGGCGTAGCACCAGAACATCGGGCGGCATGGCGCCCAACAAATAGGGCTGCCCCGGATCTGGCTTGCGGAGCAAATGCGTAGGGCGATGCGGCGCTGCGGCGTCGGCGCGCACCGTTTCCGCCAAGGCGGCCTGGCGGGCCTGCTCCCATTCGGCCAAGTCCAATTCGCCGTTACCGTCGGTGTCGAATTCAGCGCGCTTGGCGGGGTCTCGTTTCCAGGCGCGCAAGCGGGCGGCCACTTCCTCGTCGCTGCCAAGGCCAAGCCCTGGCCGCTCGGTAGTCAGCCGACCCAAGGCATGGATGAAAGCCCCGGCTTCGATACGCTCTTCCTGGTAGCGGTAGGCATCCCCGAAACCCCGGAAGCCTTTGAAGGTTGGTGGGCCGGCGGTGGGCCGTGGCGTGCCGCCGTACCAGGTGTCGGTAGTGGTGCCGTGGAGGTCGGCGCCGTCGGGGTCGACCAGCACTACACCGGTAACGTCGGCGAGTTCGAAGTGGGCGCTGCTGGTCTCGGTCTCCAGTGATTGCCACCGATCTTCGGAACCGCTTTGCTCCTCAATGCGATAGCGCCACCAGACGCAAGGACGCCCAGACAGCGGCGCGATGATGGGTTCGCCAGGCATGAGGCGGGCAGTGCCCTCTAGCCGCACGAAGCCTTGGGCCGCGGAGCGCACCAACGAGGTGGGGGTGTCCTCCACCAGCCGTGCGTGCTGCCAGTGGCGGTACGCGACGGCTAGTCCGAAGCAGCCGGCAACGGCCAGCAGCCCCGCCAGCCAGAAAGTGTCCTGCATGGCTACGCTAGCTGCGGAACAGTTGGCGTACGTCCACGTCCGCGGTCTCGCTTGCGGTGAACTCCAGCATCTGTGCACGCTGGAACCCGAAAGCGCGGGCGACGAACGTATCCGGCACACTGTCGATTCGGATGTTATTCAGATTGACGCTGTCGTTGTAGAGCTCGCGACGATCGGCAATCTGGTCTTCCAGCGCGCTGATGCGCGCCGAGAGTTGCGCGAAGCTGACGTCTGCCTTGAGCGAAGGGTATGCCTCGGCGAGAGCGAAGAGTTGTCCAAGACCCATGCGCAATTGGCCTTCTGCAGCACCCAGGGCGGGTACATTGCCATTGCCTTGCGCGCGCGCCACGGCGCCACGCGCTGCCATGACGCGCTCCAATGTGGAGGCTTCATGGAGCATGTACTGACGGCAAGCTTCCACCAACTTGGGAATTTCGTCGTGACGCTGCTTCAGCACCACGCCGATATTCGACAAGGCGGCGCGTACCGCTTCGCGCAAGCGGACCAAACCATTGTGGATGCCGACCAGATAGGTAGTGAGCGCGGCCAGCAGGGCGAATAGCAGCAGGTTGGCGAACATGAGGCCTCCAGGATGGCTTTCGACTGTATATCATCGCCCTTGTGCCGCGATGAGAGCGGCGTCACGGGGTTTGGCAGTGGCTTACGATTATGACTTGGTGTGCATTGGCGGTGGCAGCGGCGGCTTGGCGGCGGCGCAGCGCGCCTACGAATACGGCGCAAAAGCGGCTGTCATTGAAAGTAGCCGCCTCGGCGGTACCTGCGTCAACTTGGGCTGTGTTCCCAAGAAAGTCATGTGGAATGCCGCGCAGTTGGCGCACGGGCTCCATGAGGCACGCGACTACGGCTTCGCCGTGCAAAGCTCCGGCCACGACTGGGCTGGGCTGAAGGCCGCGCGTGACGCCTATGTACACCGACTGAATGGCATCTACGCCGGCAACCTTGAACGGAAGGGCATCGCCTGGCTGCAGGGCCACGGTCGATTCATTGATGCACATACCCTGGATATTGATGGTCGCCGTGTCACCGCCGCGCAAGTGGTCATCGCTACAGGCGGTTACCCAGTGCGTCCGGCCGTACCGGGGGCAGAGCTGGGCATCGTTTCAGATGACTTCTTCTCGCTGGAACGACGCCCAGACAAGATGGCCATCATCGGCAGTGGCTACATTGCCGTGGAGCTTGCCGGCATGTTGGCAGCGTTGGGTACCGAAGTTCATTTGTTCATTCGCAACGAGCGTGTGCTTAAGAATTTCGACAGCACCATCGCCGCGGCCCTCATGAAGCAGATGCAGGCGGATGGGCTCAATGTGGTTACCAACGCTGTGCCTGCGGCGCTGGAAGGTACGCCGACCGGACCGAAGACAATCATCGTGGCGGATGGCCGGCGATTTGAAGGCTTCGATACCGTGTTGTGGGCGACAGGCCGGGCTCCTGCCGTAGAAAGCTTGAATCTTGCGGCTGCCGGCGTGCGGCAGAATGCACACGGTTGCATCCCGGTAGACGAATGGCAGGCGACCAACGTACCTGGCATCTGGGCGATTGGTGATGTCACCGGCTGTGTAGCGCTCACCCCCGTAGCCATCGCCGCTGGCAGGCGTCTGGCGGACCGCGAATTTGGCGGCATGGTTGGCCGCAAGCTCGACTACAGCGGCATCGCTACCGTAGTTTTCTCGCATCCACCCATTGGCACCATTGGCCTCACTGAAGAGGAGGCCATCGCAAGACACGGTGCGGCAGTGAAGGTTTACAACTCCTCGTTCGTTCCCATGTATTACGCGCTGGGCGCCATCCGACCGAAGGCGACCATGAAACTGGTCTGCGTGGGGCCGGACGAGCGCGTGGTAGGCCTGCATGTCATCGGCCCCGGCGCCGACGAGATGACGCAGGGTTTTGCGGTGGCCATGAAGATGGGCGCGACGAAAAAAGACTTCGACGACACGGTGGCAATCCATCCGACGAATGCTGAAGAAATGGTAACCATGCGGTGAAGCGCGCTGGCGTGTCGGCCGTGGCAAAGCGCCGCAGGCTGGCTACTGGCCTGAACGGGAGATGGTGAATGAACCTGCGTCCGTGGCGCGGCGTCATGCCGCAATTGGGTGAGCGCGTCTACGTCGACAGCGCAGCGGTCGTCATCGGCCAAGTCGCCATCGGCGACGACAGTTCCGTGTGGCCCTGCGCCGTAGTGCGCGGCGACGTCGCGCCCATCCGCATTGGTGCGCGCACTAGCGTGCAAGACGGCGTGGTGCTCCACGTCACTCATGACGGCCCCTACACGCCAGGCGGCATGGGCCT
>CALQLF020000008.1 GCA_943331345.2 Candidatus Planktophila lacus
AGGTTGTCATAGCGGCTGGAGTCATCGGGCAGCCGATGGTACGTGCCGACATCATCAAGACCACGCCAAGCGAGCACCGGCCCGTCCTGCCCCCCCTCGCAAGTGTGGTTAAACACTACATCCAGAATGACCTCGAGGCCCGCTGCATGGACCGCCCGCACCATCTCGCGGAACTCCGTCAATGGATCCTCCACGGCATATTCCGCGGCCGGCGCGAACCACGCCAAGGGGTTGTAGCCCCAGTAATTCGGCAGGCCTTTAGCGCGCAAAAATTCCTCACGACGGAAGCACTGCACTGGCAACAACTCGATAGCTGTCGCACCGACGGCTTGCAAGTGCTCGAGTACTGCCGGCACGGTCAGTCCCAAGTACTTGCCACGCCAGTCCGTTGGCACCGCCGGGTGCAACTGTGTGTAGCCCTTGACGTGAATCTCGTGGATGACCGTTTCGCCCCACGGCACCGCAGGGCGTTTTTCACGCGAACGCAACGGCGCTGTATCGACAACCCGTGAGCGTGGACTGTCGTCCGCATCAATCACTCGCCGCGAGTAAGGTTCGATGAGTGGCGGGCCGTCGATAGTGGTGGAGACGGTGTAGTCGAGGCCCGGAGCCCCCAGTGGTGCCGGAAGGAAGGCATGAAACACGTCTCCTTCGCGGCCGGGAAACGGCCAACGCGCCTCCACTTGGCCATCTGCGGAATACACAGTCAACCACAGCGCTGCTGCCACTGGAGCGTGCACAGCGAAGTTCACCCCCGCGTGTACCACCCCATGGGTAGTTGCAGGCTGCCAACTGGCACCGAGTGGCGCCGGCGTGCCGGCAAGCAGCGGCGAGGAGGAAGGCGACACCCTCGGTTAACCAATACGTTCAAAAAAGCGGGCTGCCAGCGCTGGCAGATGCACATGAAGCGAGTGCGAACGACCGTGGCACTCATGGCGCTGCGCATCGACTTCGCCCTGCAGTTGCCAATCACCGCCTCCCATCCAACCCGCGTCGGAGTCGAACACGCAGCGCCAACGACCACCATCCACGCCCAGCCAGTAGTCACCTCGCGGAACCGGCGTGGCATTGAACGCACACAGCAGCGTCGGTTCACCGGGAGCATTGCGCTCGAAAGCGAACACGGACAATTCCGCGCTATCTACATCCACCCAACGGAAACCCTGTGGATGATGGTCTTCGCGGTGCAGCACACCACGCGTCCGCAACAAGCCATTCAGGGTGCGCACGCAAGCCAGCAACCCTTGATGGTTGTGGTCTGCCAACAATCCCCAGTCGAGCGCCTCCCAGTCGCGCCACTCGTGGTGCTGACCGAACTCGCCACCCATGAACAACAGCTTCTTGCCGGGAGTGGCCCACTGGTAGGCCAGTAGTAGACGCAAACCGGCGCGTTTCTGCCAATCGTCACCGGGCATTTTTTGCAACAGGGAACGTTTCCCGTGAACCACCTCATCGTGAGACAAGGGCAGCAGGAAACGCTCGGACCACGCATACATGAAACTGAAAGTGATGAGCGAATGGGTATAGCGCCGAAAGAGTGGATCGGTCGCCACGTAACGCAGCGTGTCGTTCATCCAGCCCATGTTCCACTTGAAGGTAAACCCAAGTCCGCCTTCGGCCACGGGCCGCGTAATGCCCGCGAAGGTAGTGGACTCCTCAGCGGCCGTGATGACCCCGGGGAATGATTGCTGTAACTGCCAGTTGACGGCTTTCAGAAACTCGACCGCCTCCAGATTCTCGCGGCCACCATGCTCGTTAGGCAACCATTGGCCGGACGGACGGTCGTAGTCCAGATGCAGCATCGCGGCCACGGCATCGACCCGCAGACCATCGATGTGAAATTCCTCCACCCAATAGAGAGCGTTCGCCACCAGGAAGTTACGCACTTCATGACGCGAGTAATTGAAGATGAGCGTACCCCAGCCCTTATGCTCGCCACGTCGACTGTCTTCATGTTCGTAAAGAGCCGTCCCGTCAAAACGTGCGAGCGAATGCTCGTCTTTCGGAAAATGTGCGGGCACCCAATCGAGAATGACGCCGATACCAGCCTGATGACAGCAATCCACGAACCGCTTGAAGGCCTCCGGACTGCCATGGCGCGCCGTGGGCGCGTAATAGCCGGTCACTTGGTAGCCCCAACTGCCATCGAAGGGGTGTTCGGCCACACCCATCAATTCGACATGCGTGAAGCCTTGCTCGGTCACATACGGCACCAACTGCGCGGCCAAGGTATCCCAGTCGAAGAAACCACCATCGCCATGACGCCGCCAAGTACCCGGATGCACCTCATAGATGGACACCGGCTCGCCACCGGGCCACTGCGCGGCACGGCGCTCCAGCCAACGGGCGTCATGCCAAGGGAAGGCCTGCTCTTCAGTGACCACGCCGCAGTTCGCGGGACGACATTCCGTGGCGCGGGCCATGGGGTCGGTCTTGAGTACCCAGCTACCGTCCGCGCCATGCACCGCGTATTTGTAAACTTCGCCAGCCTGCACGCCGGGAATGAAAAGCTCCCAGACGCCGCCCGGGCCGCGCTTCTCCATGACGTGCAGCTGACCATCCCACTGGTTAAACAGGCCGACTACCGCAACGCTGTGCGCATTCGGCGCCCACACCGCGAACCGCGTGCCGGTGACGCCCTCGCGCACTCGAACCTGCGCACCCAGCACCTGCCACAGCCGCAGGTGGTTACCCTCGCCGAAGAGATGCAGGTCAAAGTCGCTGATCTCGGGAGCAAACGCACGCACGCCAGTGGGCGTTGGCGCATGGGCGTCGCCAAGCTGCTCCGCCACGTCTGGAACACGCTGTGTCATCTCTCCCCCGAATGCAGCCGAACTCAAACCACCGGACGCAAGTGCCACAAACGTTCCGCGTAATCGCGGATGCTGCGGTCACTGGAGAAAAACCCCATGCCCACGGTGTTGGCCACCGCCTTGCGCGACCAAGCATCCGCATCCCGGTAAAGCGCATCGGCACGTGCTTGCGCGTCGCGGTAAGCCGCGAAATCCGCGAGCACCAGATACGGTTCGTTGTCGGCAAGCAAGCGGTCTACCACCGGACCGGCCTCGCCCACGTTGTGCGGCGAGAAATGCCCGCCGCCAATGAGATGCAGCACTGACGCCAGTTCCGGGTCCGCGCGCAAGACATCGCCAGGCACATAGCCGGCACGCCTGCTCGCCACCACCTCATCAGCGGTCAAGCCGAAAATGAAGACGTTATCCACGCCCACATGTTCGGCAATTTCGATATTAGCGCCGTCCAGTGTGCCGATGGTGAGGGCACCGTTCAGCGCCAGCTTCATGTTGCCCGTGCCGCTGGCCTCGAGGCCGGCAGTGGAAATTTGCTGCGAGAGATCGGCCGCCGGCATCACCTGCTGCGCCAGCGAAACGTCATAGTCCGGCAGGAAGGCCACCTTCAGCCGGCCAGCCACCACCGGGTCGGCATTCACCGTGCGCGCCACGTTATTCACCAACTTGATGACTGCCTTGGCCATCGCGTAGCCCGGCGCCGCCTTGCCGGCAAACATCACGGTACGCGGCACGAAGTCCGCCTGCGGCGATTCCAGAATGCGCTGGTAGCGCCAAACCACATAGAGCAAATTCAGCAACTGCCGCTTGTACTCGTGGATGCGCTTCACCTGCACATCGAACATGGACTGCGGGTCGATAACGAGCCCCATGCGGCGCTGCACCTCGACCGCCAGCCGCACCTTGTTCGCGGCCTTGATGTCGCGGTACTCGGCACGGAAGGCGGCATCGTCCACGGCCCAGCGCAGTCGTTCCACCTCTTCGAGATCGTTCTCCCAGCCATGCCCAAGATGCCGTGTCAGCAAGGCCGACAAACCCGGGTTGGCCTGTACCAGCCAACGCCGCACCGCAATGCCGTTAGTAACGTTCGTGAAACGCTCGGGGTAGAGCCGGGCAAACTCCGGAAACAAATCCGAACGCACCAAGTCGCTATGCAAGGCTGCAACGCCATTCACGTGACGGCTGGCGATGACCGCCATGTTGGCCATGCGTACGCTACGACCATGGTCCTCGTTGATGATGGACAAGCGACGGCGCAGTTCATTCAGCCCCTGCCCCTCGCCCATGGCAGCGGCACGCCCCGTCGCCTCGTCGAGAAAGTCACGGTTCAACACATAGATAATCTGCAAGTGCCGTGGCAGCAGACGTTCGAAGAAGTTGACCGGCCAGGTCTCCAGCGCCTCGGGCAACAGCGTGTGGTTGGTATAGCCAAAGGTGCGGAAGGCAATGCCACAGGCCTGTTCCCATTCAAGGCCGTGCACATCGATCAGCAGACGCAGCAACTCTGGCACCGCGAGAGCCGGATGCGTGTCGTTCAACTGGATGGACCAACTGTCCGCCAAGGCGTCCAGCGGACGCCCTTCGCCGAGATGGGTCGCCAGCAGGTCCTGCAGTGAGGCAGACACGAAGAAATACTGTTGCCTGAAACGCAGTTCTTTGCCCTGCGGCGTGGTGTCGTCGGGGTACAGGATGCGCGAAAGATTCTTCGCATCAATCTGTTCCGCCACCGCCTCGGCATAGCGCCCGGCGTTGAACACCTGCACATGGAACGGCGTCACGGCACGTCCCGACCAGAGGCGTAGATGGTTCACTGTGGAACTGCGGTTGCCGGGGACGAGTTGGTCGAAGGCCACCGCGTAGACGTCTTGAGTGTCCATCCACTGGTGCCGCACACGCCCATCGCCATCAACGCTGGAACTGCAACGCCCGCCGAAGTGCACACGATACCGGGCATCCGTCCGCGGGGACTCCCAGGGGTTGCGAACGCGTAGCCAACTGCTGGCGCGCTCTTGCTGTGCACCGTCCTCGTCGATGACCTGCTCGAAGATGCCGTAGTCGAAACGGATGCCATATCCCACAGCGGGGTAATGCAGCGTCGCCAGCGAATCGAGATAGCAAGCCGCAAGGCGCCCTAAACCGCCATTACCCAAACCCGGATCGGGCTCGAGCCGGACAATCTCTTCGTAGTTGAACCCCAGCCCCGCGAGCACCGTGCGGGTTTCCTCTTCGAGGTTCTGCCCAAGGCTGGCCACGGCATTCGGCAACGAGCGGCCCGGCAGATATTCCATCGACAGGTAGCAAACGCGCTTCGCGCCAGATTCCGCCACCCGCGCCTGCGTGGCCACCCAACGCGCACTGAGTTCCTCGTGGACTGCGAGCGATAGCGCGTCGTAGATATCGCGCGCCGTGGCACGCGCAGGGGACTTGCCCAGTGAGCGGACCAGCCGCGTCAACAGCGCGGTCCTGACCTTGCCTGGCTGAAACACTGCCAAAAGACCGGAGATATCCGCATTCACCTCGGTAGACACTGCCGCAGCGCTCCTGTTGTCCCACGTTGTCATGCCAAAGTTTAGCGGAAAACGTCCCGGCCCGTCACAGGCTCGGCTGGCATTCGTATGCACCGGAAATCTGGGTATCATTTCGCCATGTCAGCACCGAGCACAGCGCCCACTTTCGTCATTCGCCCCGGGCATCCCGAGGAAGCCGCCGCCCTCAGCGAACTGGTGAACTCCGCCTATCGGGGCGAGACCAGCAAAGCGGGCTGGACCACGGAAGCCGACCTGCTGGGCGGGCAACGCACGGACCCCGAAGGGTTGGCTGAAATTCTGCGCGGTCACACTGGCGAAGATGATGAGCCAGTCGATTGCCAAGTGGTGTTGGTCCATACAGACGCCGCGGGACTGGCCTGCTGCGTCCACTTGCAGCGCTTACCCGACCACGGGGCGTACTTGGGCATGTTGACAGTGCGGCCGGTGGGACAAGCCCGAGGCCTGGGGCGGGCACTGCTCGCTGCTGCCGAACAATGGGCTGCCCGCGAATGGGGAACCCGCGAAATACAGATGACCGTCATCGCCCAGCGTACGGAACTGATTGCCTGGTACGAACGCCGGGGTTACAGGCGCACGGGCGAAAATCGTCCTTTCCCGTACGACGACGTACGGTTCGGCCTGCCGCAACGGCCGGACCTCTACTTCAACGTTCTCGCCAAGGCGCTACCCGCTCCCTGAAGCGGCGGCGCATAGCCGCGGCTTAGCGCGGCTTCACGGCCCAGTACTGTTGCGCCCAATAGTCCAGCTTCACGCCGAGCGCGGCCGCAGCATGCTGGGGCCAGTAGGGGTCCCGCAGCATCTGGCGGGCGAGCAACACCATATCGGCCTGCCCGGTTGCCACAATACCTTCCGCTTGGGCCGGCTCCGTGATGAGCCCAACCGCACCGGTTGCCACCCCCGCCTCCCTACGGATGCGCTCCGCGAATAGCACTTGAAAGCCAGGCGCTACGGGAATCTTCACGCCGGGCACGATGGCGCCGGAACTGCAGTCCACCAAGTCCACGCCAACCGCCTTCAGTTCCACGGACAGGGCTACCGAATCTTCCACCGTCCACCCGCCCTCCACGTAGTCCGTCGCGGACAAACGCACCCACAGCGGCTTGTCTGCCGGTAACGCTGCGCGCACTGCCGCAGCAGCCTCCAGCAGGAAACGAAAACGATTCGCCTGACTACCGCCGTAAGCGTCCGTCCGTTGGTTGGCCAGCGGCGAGAGGAACTGATGGAACAAATAGCCGTGGGCCGCGTGCAGTTCCACCACCTCGAACCCAGCGGCAACCGCCCGCGTGGCAGCCGCCGCAAACGCTTCCACTAGCGAGGCGATTTCCGCCAGCGACAGGGCGTGCGGCGTGGCATGGCTGGCCTCAGCGAACGACACGGCGCTAGGCGCCACGATAGGCGACCATCCTCCATCTTCTGGCTTGAGCGTGCGAGCACCGCACGGCGTAGTGCCTGCCTTGCGTCCAGCATGGGCCAATTGGATGCCGGCGACCGCACCCTGCGCACGGATGAAGTCCGTGATGCGGCGCAGCCCGGGGATATGCTCATCGCTCCACAAGCCGAGGTCGGCGGTATTGATGCGCCCTTGAGCCGTTACCGCCGTGGCTTCAGCGATGACCAGTGCCGCACCACCTGCGGCCCGCGAACCGAGATGGACCAAATGCCAGTCGTTGGCGAACCCATCCTGTGCCGAATACATGCACATGGGCGAGACGGCCAAGCGGTTGCGAAAGGTGACTCCACGCTGGGTGTAGGGACTAAACAGAACGGACATCAAGGCTCTCCGAGCAATGCACAGCGACAGCAAGATTGTCGCATGGCGGGCGTATCATCTCACTGCTGCCCACCGTACAGGTCGCCCTCATGTCCGAAGCCCAACTCCCCGTCATCCCGCGCGCCGTCTGCGTCTTCTGCGCGTCCAGCAAGAGTTGCGCCCCAGGCCACCATGCCGACGCCCGCCGTCTTGGCGAATTACTGGCACAGGAGGGGCGCACCGTCATCTACGGTGGTAGCAAGTCAGGTTCGATGGGTGCACTGGCCAACGGCGCGCTGGGCGTCGGCGGTCAGGTGCTAGGAGTTCTGCCGAACTTTCTGGCGGACATGGAACTGGCCCACGATGCACTGTCGGAATTGATGCTCGTGGATGACATGCGTACCCGTAAGCACCTCATGCTCAGCCGCAGCGAGGCAGTCATCGCGCTTCCCGGCGGCACTGGCACCTTCGAGGAATTACTGGAAACCCTAACCCTCAAGCGTTTGGGCCTATGGACGGGCGCCGTGATCATCGTCAACCGCGGCGGCTATTACGAACCGCTGCGACAACTGCTCGAAGCCGCCATCGATGAACGCTTCATGGCGCAACAACACGCTGACATGTGGGTGTTCGTGGACACCGTGGAAGCCGCTGTCGCCGCGCTGGACACTGCGCCCGCCTGGTCCTCCGCGGCACGGAGCTTCGCTGCCCTATGAAACAATTGCCTCCCCGCGCCGGCGCGGTAAGCCGCTGGTGTCTGCTCGTCGTCTGCTGCGTCTGTCTACCCGGCGCGGCATTGGCTTGGGGCGCCGATGGGCACCGCACCACCGGCTACATCGCCCAACCCCTCCTCTCGCCAGTGGCACGCACGGAACTGCTCGCCCTCATGGGTGAGGTAGACGTGGCCAAGTGGTCCACGTGGATGGACGAGCAACGCGACCGCCTGAAGAAAGAAGTGCCCGGCTCGAACCAATGGCACTACGACGACCGCCCGGTGTGTGGGGGCCCCGTGGACAAAGCCGAGTACTGCCCCAATGGAGACTGTGCCTCCGAGCAGGCAGACCGCCTGATGGGTGTTCTGGCCAACCCGGACTCCCCGGTAGAAGCACGGCGCCAAGCCGTGCTGATGCTGGTCCACATGGTTGGCGACATCCACCAACCGCTGCACGCCGGCGAGAACCACGACCAAGGCGGCAATCAGGTGCGCATCACGCTGGTGGGGCCCTTGTTCCCCACCAATCTACATGCCGTCTGGGATAGCGACCTCGTCAACATGGTGCTGTGGCGTGGACCCGAGGCCGCGCGTCAGGGAGAAACCATGGTGCGCGGCAATGCCAAGGCCTTGGCCCGCCAGTTCGCGAGCGAATTCCCTGCTTGGCGACGAGGCACGCTGGACGCCTGGATGGAAGAGTCGCGCGCGCTGTCTCGTCGCTGGGTATACGACCCCCTGCCCAACTTCCAGTGCGGGCTGCCCACCCAAGCGAAAGGCAGCGGCCCCATGGAACTGCCTGAGGCCTACCTGGAAGGCGGGCGTCGCTTGGTGCCACAGCAACTCGCGCGCGCCGGCGTACGGATTGCGCAGGTACTGAACACGACACTAGAGGCGGCAGCACGACGCCGCCAGACAAGCGCGGCGATGGCACCACGGTAGAATCCACCCCATGAACCAGACACCCGTCAGCCTTTCGGTCCTCGACATCTTCAAGATCGGGGTAGGTCCGTCGAGCTCGCACACGATGGGCCCGATGAACGCAGCAAGGCAGTTCGCCCTAGACTTGGCGCACCGCGGCCTATTGGACGGCGTACGCAAAATCGCTATCCAACTGTACGGTTCGCTGGCGCTCACCGGCCGCGGCCACTGCACGGATCGCGCCGTATTGCTTGGCCTTGAGGGCATGGAACCGGCCACGCTCGACCCGGAGAGCATGGACCCAGCCTTGGAAAGAATTCGCGGCAACCGGGAACTGCGCTTGCTAGGCACGCACACCGTGTCCTTCGATGAAGCCTTGGACTTGCTGTTTCACCGCGACCAAGTACTGCCGATGCATGCCAACGGCATGCGCTTCACTGCTTTCGATGCCTCCGACCAAGTACTCCTGCGCGAAGAGTTCTATTCCACCGGCGGTGGCTTCATCGTCCGCGCTGCAGAATTCGGCGCAGGGAACAATGCCTGCACAACCGCCGTCCTGCCGCATCCTTTCTGGGACGGTGCTTCCTTGCTCGGCCGTTGCCGCGAAACCGGACTGGAACTGAACGAACTGGTGATGGCGAACGAAAGCGCATTCCGTCCGACCCCTGAAACTCGCGACAGCCTGCTGCAAATTTGGACCGTGATGCAGTGCTGCATCACGCGTGGCTTCTCGGCGCAAGGTCTGCTGCCAGGCGTACTGAAAGTGCGTCGCCGTGCGCCAAAGTTGCACCGCATGCTGAACGAGGCCTCGAGCCCGGGACCTATGGAAGCCATGGACTGGGTCAATGCCTGGGCGCTGGCGGTCAACGAGGAAAATGCTGCCGGTGGCCGCGTCGTCACGGCCCCCACCAATGGCGCAGCGGGCATCATTCCGGCGGTTCTCATGTACTACCGCCGCTTTGAAGCCGGTTCGAGCGAAGAAGGCGTGGTGCGCTTCCTGCTCGCTGCCGGGGCCATCGGCATGCTCTACAAGCGCAACGCTTCCATCAGTGGTGCAGAGATGGGTTGTCAGGGAGAAGTGGGCGTGGCCTGCTCCATGGCCGCTGCGGGCTTGGTGGCAGCGCTGAACGGCACCAACGAGCAACTCGAGAACGCGGCCGAGATTGGCATGGAGCACAATCTCGGGCTCACCTGCGACCCTATCGCGGGCTTGGTGCAAATTCCCTGCATCGAGCGCAACGCCATGGGCGCGGTAAAGGCCATCAACGCGGCGCGCCTCGCCATGCGCGGCGATGGCACGCACAAGGTCTCACTCGACATGGTCATCGCTACCATGCGACAGACGGGCGAAGACATGAAGACCATTTACAAGGAGACCTCCCAAGGAGGCCTCGCGGTCAACGTTCCGGAGTGTTGAGCAGCCGGTAACAGGAACTAACCGTGGGCATACTACCCACGGCCAGCCCACGCCGCCGCTTTAGCCGGTGGCTTGCAGTCCCTGCGCAATACCACTGATGCTGGCCAACAAGGCCTCGAACAGGTCGCGGTCCTCGCGGCCACTGGCGCGCCAGCGCTGGAGCAAGTCCACCTGCATCAAATGCATGGGGTCCACATACGGGTTGCGCAGTTTGATGGCACGCTGGATGGTCGGATCGCCATCGAGCAAGCGACTCTCGCCCTTCAAGCGCAGCAAGTGTTCCAAAGTCCGTGTGTATTCCGCCTGCACCGGCGCGAGGTAACTCGCCAGCCCAGGCTCCGCCAACTGCGCGTAGAAGCCGGCAATCTCGAGGTCGGTGGTCGCCAACTGCTGCTCGACATCGTCCAGCAACCCTGAAAAGAATGGCCAATGCGCCAACATGTTTTCTACCGCGGCACTGCCATGCGCTGCCAGCGCCACGTCGAGCCCCGTCCCCACACCATACCAACCTGGCAAGAAGAACCTGGCCTGGCTCCAGGCAAAGGCCCACGGGACGGCCCGCAACGCGGTCAGGCCCTGCCCTCCCACCCGCATTGCGGGGCGCGACCCAATCTGCATCCGCTCGATGACATCAAGCGGTGTCACTTGGCGGAACCAGCGATGAAAGTCCGGGCTACCGTAAACCAAGCGCTGCCAAGCCTCGCGGCTCGCGTCCGCAAAGGTGCGCATGACCGCATGGTGTTCTGGGTCCTCCGCGCGCGCAGCCGCCATCGGCGTACTCGCCATCATCACCGCGTGGAAGGCTTGCTCGAAGGTACGCATGGCGATGGGCTTCAGCCCGTAGCCATGGCTAAGCACTTCGCCCTGCTCCGTAACGCGCAGTTCACCGCGGAAGGCACCGGGGGGCGCACTGCGCACCAACACATCCGTACGCGCCGCACCACGACTGACCGCACCGCCACGTCCGTGGAACATCGTGAGGTGTACGGCGTTGCTGCGCGCTGTGGCAGCCAACTGCTGCTGCGCCACATGGATGGCCCAGCGTGACGCCACCAAGCCGCCATCCTTGCCGCTGTCCGGATAACCCAACTGCACCACCTGACGCCTGCCGCGAGCCTCGAGGTGGCGTTGGTAGGCGGGCACTGCGCACAGTGCTTCCAGTAAGGCGCCCGCCCCTTCCAAGGTGTCGATGGTTTCCAGCAATGGCGCCGCATCCAACACGGCTTGGCCGGTCTTCTGGTCGAGCACGTCCGCCCATCGCGCCAGCACCAGCACCGCCAACACATCATCTACGCCCTGCGTACCACCGATGACGTACTCACCAATGGCACCGCGGCCGAAGCGATGCCGCGCGTGGCCCATGGCTTCAAATACGCCAAGGGTACGGCGCCCAATGGCATCCAACGGCGCCACAGGCCCCAAATCGGCATCGAGCACAGCAGCGAGGCGTGCCGCCCGCTCGGCAGGAGGACGCTCGCACCACTGGGGATCCGCCAGACCCTGCGCCAGCACCTCATGGTGCACATCAGCATGTTGGCGCACATCGATGGTGGCCAGATGGAACCCGAAGGTGCCGACACGGCGCAGCAGCCGCTGCACATAGAACAGCCCCGCAGCCCGCCCGCGATGTTCCGCAAGGCTCTCGGCTACCAACCGGATATCGTCGGTGAACTGAGTCGCTGTCTCATACTGTTCTGGCAGCGCCTCATAGGTGGCACGTAGGCGCTCGGCCACCTGCCCCAAAAACACGCGATAAGGCATACGGTCATGGCGCGCCGGGGTCATACCCTGCACGCCCGGCAAGCGGCGCGCATATTCCTCCGAACGAGTCATCAGCGCGGCTGACACGCCAACGCGACTGGCGCTCTGCGAAAGCTGCTCCGCGAGTTTCTGCACTTCGCCGAAGTAGGCATTGACGATGACACGCTGATGCCGCCGCAAAGTCTCGCGCAGTGTCTTGGCGTGCACGTCAGCGTTGCCCTCCATGTCGCCACCGACCCAGGAGCCGCAGCGGATGAAATCGGGCAGCGTGGACGGGTCACAGGGTTCGCCAAACACCCTCTCCATCGCAAAGCCCAGTTCTTCATAGAGCGCCGGGACGATGCGGTAAATGACTTCGACGAGATAGAACAGAACATGCTCGCGCTCGTCGGCCACGGTCAGCCGTTCGCGCGGGTGGTCCTCGGTCTGCCAGGAGGAAGTCAATTCGGTGCGGATGCGTTCCCAACTGCTGCGCTTCTCGGGTAGCGTCAGGTTGGGGTCGATACGCTCCAGCATCAGTTCGGCGACGCGCTGCTGCTTGCGCAGCATAGTGCGGCGGGTAGATTCCGTCGGGTGCGCCGTGAACACAGGGTAGATCCGCAGGCCCTCCAGCATCTGCCGCACCTCGGCAGCGGTGTAGCCGTCGCGCTTTAGACGCTGCAGACAGTCGGCAATACCACCAGGCTGAGGATGGTCTGCATCATTCAAATACTGCCGGCGACGACGCGTCCGGTGCACCTTCTCGGCAAGGTTCACCACTTGAAACCAAGTGGAGAAGGCTCGGGAAAGATCGCGGGCGGCGGCGGGAGTGCGGCCACTGGTCCGTTGGCGGAGGTCGGCAGCGCCGTCGGGGTCGCCCTCGCGGCGACGGATGGCGGCAACCCGGTCACCCTCAACGCGCAGGAAAAGTTCCTCGCCGCCTTGCTCGCGCAGAATTTCCCCTACCAAGCCGCCAAGCGCATGGACATCCTCCCGCAGGGCTGCGTCTTTGGCGGGGAATTGGATGTTCTGCCGGTAGATGGACATCGCCGTGAGTTCCCGTCCCGCCTGCCGTACTGCCTGAGGTGCAATACGAAAATACTGTGCAAATGATAGCAGCAGGGCCTGCCGCAGATTGTACAGGACAGCAGCACGTTGCTTTCTTGCAACAGGCGAAAAACCGGCTACCCGCAGCCACACGGGACACTATCGCTGCCGGGATTTCCGAAAATTGTATACCGTCGCATTGCAGCCACAGCCCTCCCGGTGTACGCTCAGGCCTGCGTCCAACTCTTGTCCAACGCAACCAAACGTCCGGACATTCCACTCTCGAGGGCATCGCATGAGCAAGCGTCCTGTTTATAGCCTGCTGGCACTCAGCATCGGCACCGTTCTGGCTTCCGCGCAGGCGTACGCCGCCGCACCATCAGATGGCATTGAAGAAGTCATCGTCACCGCCCGCCAGCGTGCAGAGTCCATCAAGGACGTGCCCGCCTCGGTGCAGGCATTCACCACGGCAGACATCGTCTCCGCCGGCATCGAGCGCCCGCAGGACTTCATCGCCCTGACGCCTGGCGTTGCTGCCGTGCAGACCGCCGAAGTCGGCGACATGCAGGTGAACATCCGCGGCATCAATACCGGCCGTGACGCCGAGACGAACTTCGCGCTCGTCATCGACGGCGTGCTGCAGACCAACCCGACCGGCTTCAACCGCGAGCTGGCCAACGTTTCGCAGATCGAAATTCTGAAGGGCCCGCAGGGCGCGCTCTACGGCCGTAACGCCGTCGCCGGCGCCATCATCCTGAACACCCGCAAGCCCTCCGACGCTTTCGAGGCGGACGTGGATGTGGGCGTGGCCAACAAGAGCACATTCAAGGGTAGCGTGTACCTGTCCGGCCCCCTCGGCGAGAACGCTGGTGGCAGCCTCTCGGCCTACCACCGCCGTACGGATGGCTTCTTCTACAACACCACGCTGCGCTGCGGCAACTGCTCGGACTACCTGGAAGAGACCGGTGGTTCAGGTCGGTTCACGTTCACCGTCGGTGACAACGCCAGCTTCGACGTGAAGGCCGCCTACTCCAAGGTGTCCGCCGGCGCCATTAACTTCAACGCCGCGTTCGCCCTCCCGGGCTTCGCAGCGGCTTTCGGTAACCCGGACTTCTACCAGAACGTGAATGATCACGCGTTCCAGTTCATGAATAATGTGAAGCCGGTGAACGAGCAGAAGAACACCAACTTGTCAGTCAAGGGTGACTTCGAACTCGACGTGGGCACCCTCACCGCCGTGGCCGCCTACAACAAGCAGGAAAACTACTTCCTGACGGACGGTACCTCGGCTGCCTTCGGTGTCTACGCCGCGGAGTCCACCTGCCGCGCCTCGGTCGCTGCCGCACCCGCCGGTCCGCTGCCCTCGCCGTTCTTCTACGCCAACCAGTTCGGCCCCGGCATTCCGGGCTTCGACCTGCTCCCGCCGTACAGCCCGACTACTTGCGACGGCTACCAGTACCAGCAGCGCGACCAGCGCGATGCCTCGCTCGAACTGCGCTTGACGTCGAAGGGTGACCAAGCCACCCGTTGGCAGGTCGGCGCCTACTACGGCGACATCGACCGTCGCGTCGTCGTGGCACAGGGTGCAGACCGCAACCGCGGCTTCCTGGCTCAGGCTTACGTGCCGCCCACCGGCGCGAACCCCACGGACCTGCTGTACGACGACAGCTACAAGACCAAGATCTCCGCCATCTTCGGCAACATCGCTCGCGACGTTGCTGACGGCGTGGAAGTGGCCTTGGCCCTCCGTTACGACCAGGAAAAGCGCAACGTTTCCAACAACGTCCCGCACGTTCTGGCCCCGTACCTGCAGCCCGCCATCTGCGCCCCGAACTGCTACATCAACCCGGCCTACAACGTAGCCGGCGCGGGTAGCAGCATCCCGGACCGCAGCAAGACCTTCAGCCAGTTGCAGCCCAAGCTGACCGTGAACTGGAAGCTGAACACCGACGTGTCGCTGTTCGCCTCCTACGGCTACGGTTTCCGTAGCGGCGGCTTCAACTCGCAGGGTTCGGCCGCCACCGTGGCTGCCTACTACAACAACCCGGTCGTAGGTGCGTTGAACCTGAAGTACGTCAACGCGGCTGGCGCCGTCACCACGACGCCGTCCTTGGGCGATGTCAACGACTCCTTCAAGAAGGAAGTGTCGAAGGCTGCGGAAGCCGGCTTCAAGGCCTCGCTGCTGGACAACCACCTGTCCATCAACGGTGCGGTGTTCTACACGAAGGTCGAGAACAGCCAGTTCTTCAACTTCTTCGCCGGCCCGTTCGGCCTGCTGCGTGTGGTCACGAACATCGACGAGGAAACCCTGAAGGGTGCTGAAGTGGACTTCCGTTGGAAGGCCACGGACATGTTCAGCATCTACGGCGGCTTGGGTCTGGTGGACGGCAAGATCGACAAGTACGCCGGTCGCCCCTACACCGCTGGCAACAAGGTGCCTTACGCGCCGGAATACACCGGCAACCTCGGCGCCGAGTTCACCTACCCGGTGGGCGACTCCATGGAACTGGTCGTCCGTCTCGACGGCACGGCCGTGGGCGATACCTGGTTCCACCCGGTGCAGGACGACTCGGTGCAGACGCTGTTCGGTGCCCCGGGCAACTACAGCAAGACCAAGCGTGATGCCTACCAGCTGTACAACGCTCGCGTCAGCCTGCGTGCGGACACCTGGGACGCCACCATCTGGGGCCGCAACCTGGGCGATAAGGACTACCTCGCGGAGGTCATCCCGGCCCCCGAGTTCGGTGGTTCGTTCATCCACTCCGGCACCGGCCGCGCCTACGGCCTCGACCTGAGCTACAAGTTCAAGTAAGAGCCAAAGGCACGAACCACCGCCTCTTTACCGGGGCGGTGGCTCTACGAAAAAACCCAGCTTCGGCTGGGTTTTTTCTTTTATGGGAACGGCACAGGAAAGCCGCAGCGCGCTGCCATTCCGCTAAGATGTCCGGACATTCACCCTCCCAGCCCAAGAGGCCGTCATGTCCGCCAATCCTGCCTACATCGACAGCTACACGCGTCAGTTCAAGGTCTCGCCCAAAGACACCGCCTTGGTCATCGTGGATCTGCAATACGCCAGCGGCAGCCGCCACCACGGTCTCGGCAAGCTGTTGGCCGCGGCGGGAACGCTGGCCGATGCAGAATACCGTTTCGCCCGCATCGACAACGTGGTGGTGCCGAACTCGCGTCGCCTCGCGGAAACTTTCCGTGCTCTTGGCGCGCGCGTCATCTATGTCACCTACGGCTGCGAACTGCCGGATTTCGGTGATGCTCCCATTCAACTTCGCGAATGGCTCATCGCCACCAACAACACCGCCGGTCAGCGCGAGCACGAGATAGTCGACGAGATCAAGCCACTGCCGGGCGACCTTGTGCTGAACAAGAACACTATGGGTGCCTTCGGCTCCACGGGCATTGATGCTCACCTGAAAAGCCTCGGCGTGAAGAACGTCGTGGTCACGGGCGTTTCCACCAATAATTGCGTGGGCATGACCGCACAGGAAGCCAGCGACCGGCAGTATGGTGTGGTGGTGGTCAGCGATGCGACCGGCACCTGCAGCGACGAAATGCAGGACGTGACCTTGAAAACTTTCCGCCGTCTGTGGGGCCGCGTTGCCTCGACGGCCGAGGTCATCGCCGAAATGCAGGCCCGCGCGTGAGCGTGGACCCGAACCGCCCCACCGGCAGTTCTACCGCGCCTGCGAAGAGCGTCAGCGAAGCGCTGCGCACGCGGCAGTCGGGGCGTGCCTTCCTGCCCACGCCCGTGCCACTGGCCACCGTGACCGAACTGCTGGATCTGGCCCGCTGGGCACCTAGCGGCAGCAATATCCAGCCGTGGCGCGCGCATGCGCTGTCGGGTGCCCCACTGCAGGCCGTGGTGGATGAAACCATGACGATGGCGAAAGCCGGCCAGGTGCCTGAGCAGGAATACCTGTACTACGCGAACCCTCTGCCGGAGGTTTATTTGCAGCGCCGTCGTGCCAATGGCTGGGGCCTTTACGGACATCTCAGCATTGGCAAGGGAGACCGTGTGGCCTCCACCGCCCAAGCCCTTCGCAACTTCACCTTCTTCGGCGCACCGGTAGCGTTGTTCTTCTTTATCGACGCCGGCTTGGAAAAAGGCAGCTGGGTCGACTACGGCATGTTCCTGCAAAGCTTCATGCTGGCGGCGCGTGAACGGGGTTTGCACACCTGCCCGCAAGCGGCTTGGCTGCCCTACCACGCACTGGCGCGACGCCACTGCGGGATGGATGAGGGTTGGACGCTCGTCTGCGGCATGGCACTTGGCCACCTCGACACCACCGAGTACGTGAATGGCTTCCGCACCCCACGCTTACCGGTGAGCGACTTCCTCAGTAGCAACGGCTTTCAGGACGCGCAGTGAACCCGAAGCCCCAAGGCTTGGCTTTCGGCGTAGTTGCCGCCATGGCCGGGGCCGTCGGATTCGCTACCAAAGGGTTGTTTGCGAAAAAGCTTTACGAACACGGCTGGACTTATGACGCCGTGCAGGTCGCGCGCATGTGGCTGGCCTTGCCAGTGCTATGGCTGTGGGCTTGGTGGCGAGTCGGCCCTGCCCTGCTAAAGCCACCGCGGGCAGCACTCATAGGCGCAGCTCTTGCTGGCCTCTTCTGCTACCACTTCGGCGCGATGATCAATTTCTACGCGCTCACGCTCATCGATGCCAGCCTCGAGCGAGTGCTGCTCTTCACTTATCCGTCGATGGTGGTACTTGTCCACTCGATAATGCACCGCAAACTGCCGGGCTCGCGAACCGTTCTCGCACTGCTCGCAACTTTTCTCGGTATCATCGCCGCCGTTAGCGGCCTCGACGCCCACATCTTCCGCGCCAACATGCACGGCGCAATGCTCGTGTTGGTCTGCGCCAGCACCACAACCGTGTACTTCCTCGCGAGCGACCGTTGGACACCGCAGGTAGGCAGCGCGGCGTTCACGGTATGGGCAATGACCGCAGCGACCCTCGGCCTCAGCGTCCAGGCACTGCTGGTCCCGAGCGCTCGTCCTCCATTGCCGGGCCGCACGGATCTGCCGCTCCTGCTGGGATTGGTGGGCCTTGCCACCGTCTTCGCCATGCTGATGACTGCCGAGGGCGTGCGCCGCCTGGGTGCACAGCGAGCTTCGGTGATCAGCACCGTGGGTCCACCTGCAACCATCTTGTTGGCGGTACCACTGCTAGGTGAGCGACTAAACCTGGCCCAATGGCTAGGCGTCGCACTCATCATTGCCGGAATCCTCTTCATGGAACTAGCCCGCACCGGCGCCTTAAGCACGCGCGGCCAAGTGCCAACGAGCGCACGCTGAATGCAGCCAGCGGCGTACGGCATCCCGTTCCCGCCTACGGATTGCTGCTTCTTCCTCGACTTCGACGGCACGTTAGTCGACTTCGCCGCCACACCCGACACCATAGAAGTGCCGGGAGAATTGGTTTCGCTCCTCGCCGCGCTGGCTGCGGCGCATGACGGCGCGCTCGCCATCGTGACCGGCCGGGCACTGCCCGATATCGATCGTCATCTCGCTCCCCTGCGTTTGCCTACGGCAGCCCTGCATGGGACGGTGCGTCGCAACCTAGCAGGACAACTCTACGGCGGTCCGCATGCTGTCGACTTCGCTACGCGTACCTCCATGGTGCGTGAGCGAATCGACGTATGGCTAGCGGCACACCCGGGTTTGCTGCTGGAAGACAAGGGTTTGGCCCTGGCAGTACATCTCCGCGCGCTGCCTTATGAAGTACGTCTGTTGCACGAACTGCAAGCTGCACTGCACGGCGAACTGACCCCCTTTTTGCCCGAAGGCGTGGAACTACTGAACGGCAACCTCGTCGTGGAAGTGCGACCCCGCGGTGCTGACAAGCGTTCGGCCGTAGAGGCGTTCCTCGCTGAAGCACCGTTTCGCAAACGCTTGCCCGTGTACCTGGGCGACGATCTGGCAGATATCAACGCGATGGCCGCGGTGGAAAGCCGCGGCGGCCTGGCTATCGCTATCGGCCACCGCCTGCAGAAGCACTACCACCTGCCTTCGCCGACGGCGGCACGGGCGTGGCTAGCGAACTGCATGAAGCGCGGCGGTGCACCATGAGCCGGCTGGTTGTGGTCTCCAACCGTCTTGACCTACCCCCGGGAAACCACGCCCCAGGCGGTCTTGCCGTGAGTTTGGCAGCCATACTGCGGGCCACCGGCGGACTATGGTTCGGCTGGAGTGGCGACGTTGTAGCGGGAGCTCAGGGCCTACAACGTCGCACTGTGGGCAACATCGACTATGCCACCGTTGACCTGACGCCTGCGGAATACCGCGACTACTACCATGGCTTCAGCAATAGCGTCCTGTGGCCACTGTGCCATGGCCTGCCGTCTGCAACGGCATCTGGCGCTGCCCATTATCTTGCCTATCAAAAGATGAACGAGCGTTACGCTGGACTGCTTTTCCCCTTGTTGGAACGCAGTGATCTCCTTTGGGTGCATGACTTCCATTTACTGCCCCTCGGCAACCACCTGCGCGCGGCTGGCTGTCGCCATCGCATCGGCTTCTTTCTACATGTACCGTTCCCTCCATTGCAGCAACAAGTAGAAGGCAAAGCATTGCTCAGGGCTTTATTGGCCTATGACCTGATCGGCTTCCAGACGGCAGAAGATCTGCTAGCGTTTCAGGCAGCAGCGCGTTGGCAATGGGGAGCCAGCGCAATAGCGGACGATGGCAGCTTGCATGCCGAGGGGCGGAGCGTCGCGACGGGCGTCTTTCCCGTAGGTATTGACGTCGACGCAGTCAGCGCGGCAGCGCTACGAATGGCGCCAGCGGAGGTAGCCCCGTGGTGGCCCAGAGGCCGCGACGTCCCACGCCTCATCGGCGCAGACCGCCTCGACGCCACCAAAGGCTTGCCGCTGCGTCTTGAGGCTTACAAGTACTTCCTTGCCACACAGCCCTGCAATGCTGGTTTGCCAGACTACCTGCAACTCGTCACGCCATCGCGAAACGATCTGCCCGCCCACCAGTCGCTGCGCGAATCCATTCAAGTGGCAACCATCGCCGTAAACAGGCTGCACACGGCAACGAACGCGAACGAGGGCGCCGAGAATCTTGCGCTGCGCTGTGCCTTCACCGCCGTGGAACACACTACGCTGATGGGCCTACTCGCGACGGCGGACGTCGGCCTCATTACTCCACTGAAAGACGGCATGAACCTGCTCGCCAAGGAATTTGTGGCAGCGCAACCGGCGGCGAACCCGGGCGTGCTAGTGCTGTCGGCATACGCCGGCGCAGCACGCGAACTGGAGGCCGCCTTGCTGGTAGACCCCCGCGACGTCCATGAAGTAGCTCGCGCTATTGCCACCGCCCTGAACATGCCACTGAGTGAGCGTCAGCAACGGCAGCTAACATTACTCGCCGCTTTGAAGCGCAACGAGCGGTCCGCTTGGCAAGAACGCTTCTTGGAACGTCTGCTGGATTGCAGGGCCTACGGAGAAGCCCGAAAGCGCGCTACTGAAGGGCCCTATTGAAGGATCCTGTGCAGGAAATCTGCGCGCCAAAGCCGTCATAGAATTTCGACCTGTCCCGGGCCAGCAATCACCCGGCCGATAACGGTAAACCCTGCAGTCTGCAATTGCGGCACCGCGGCAGCCGATACGGCCACCAACAAGCCACCAGAAGTCTGCGGGTCCTGCAATACCGCCAATAACGCCGCATCCACCGATACCGGGAGACCCGGACGAGCGCGGTGAGCGGAAGTACGTACTCCAGCAACAGCCACCTGCAGTGCCCCCGGCAGCAAAGGCACTGCAGCAGCCTCGATTTGCAGCGTGGCATTCGACTGCTGCGCCATTTCCTCGGCATGACCAAGCAAACCAAAGCCAGTGACATCCGTCACCGCATGCGGGGCTGCAGGCAGCGCATGGAGCGCTTGTGCTGCAGCGCGGTTAGTTTTACGCATGGAACCGATGGCGCCTGGCAGCCACTCGGGGGCCTGAGAGGACAACAACAACCCGGTACCCAATGGTTTGGACAGCAAGAGCACATCGCCCTCGCGCGCGCCGGCTTTTCGCCAAATGCGTTTCGGGTCGACGAAACCCAACACGCAGAGACCAAACACCGGTTCAGCGCAACGCACGCTGTGTCCACCTAGCACTGCACCACCACAGCTACCCACCAAGTTCGCGGCCGCCCGGTTCACCTCGGCAACGACTGCGGTCGGCACCGACACAGGGAAACCCGAGATGGCAAGAGCGAAGGCCACGGTGCCACCCATGGCATAGACGTCGCTCACCGCGTTGGCGGCAGCAATCGTGCCGTAGTCAGTGGGGTCATCTACCAGCGGCGGGAAAAAATCCACGGTGGCTACCAGTGCGCGGTCGCCCTCCAACTGATAGACCACCGCATCGTCGGCCGGTGCCAACCCGACGAGGACCGCACTGTCCTTCGCACCCGCTGCGGCGGCCAAGCCCGCCAGCATCGACACTACCTCGGGCGGCGCTTTCGCCGCACAACCGCCGCAGCCGGCCAGCGCACGCAGCCCGGTATAGGGCGCGCTTTCTGCACTGCGAGATACGGCCATTCGCTCAGCGCTCCGCATTCACCGGCGCGGATTTCGAAGCCTCGAAGCGCAGGCCCAGGGTCTCCGCGATGGTCGTACGCTGCACCTCGTCCGTGCCACCGGGAATGCGCAGGTTGCGGGCAATCTGGAACAACTTGTTCACCGGGTTGTTGCGCATGACACCAAAGCCACCGTGCAACTGCAGTGCGCGGTCTGCAACGCGATAGAACGACTCGTCGTTGCTCACCTTCAGTGCACAGATACGCCGAATCTCGTCCTTCGGGCGCGGCAGCGCATACCAGGGGCCCGGGCTGTCGATGCTGCGCGCCACTTCCAGCGACAGCGAACGCGTCTGCAACCAATCGATATACATGTCGGCCACCATCCACTGAATGCCTTGATTGGCACCCAGCGGACGGTCGCCAATTTGCCGACTTTGCACACGGTCCAAGGATTTCTCGATGAGATACTTGGACCAACCGGAGCACATACCCGCGCGACGCATGCGCGTGTAGTTGAATGACATGACGGCAATGTCGAAGCCCTGCCCCACCTCTCCGATGACCGCACTTTGCGGCAGCACGAGGTTGTCGAAGAACAACTCGCCCGTGTACCCGTCACCAAACATGGTCTGGTAGACGCGCCCCGTGCGGTAGCCCTTGCCCAGCATCTCGCGGGCATCGAACATGAAATACGTGAAGGTCTTGCGACCACCGCCCGGATTCGTCACGGCGAGAACTTGCACCACATCCGCGTCGAAGGCATTGGTGATGTAGGCCTTGGAGCCGTTCAGCACCCAGTCATCACCGCGACGCGTGGCATGGGTCTTCATGTCGAAAAGATTGGAGCCCGCTCCGGCCTCGGTAACGGCATGTAAGCTGGTCTTCTCGCCGCGCACGAGCGGGTCCGTGAATTGCTCACGCTGGTGGTCATGGCAATACAGTAGCCGCGGAGTGGCGCCTTCCGACCAGGACAACAAAGCCGGGTTCAGGCCGCAGCCGTAGCCGTAAACCTGCTCTTCCACGTAAATCATGTCGGTGCGGCCAAGGCCACCGCCACCGAGATGGGTCGGCAGATGCGCGCTGTAGACACCCACCTTGCCGGCGGCCCGCATAATCTCGCGCCGCGCCGCAATGATTTCGGGGTGCAGCTTGCCATCGGCATCGAGGTACTGGCTCTCGTCCTCCAGACGATGACGGAGTGCCTCTTCCCGCGGCGCCACTTCATCGCGGTAAAGGGCCGTGACACGCCCGAGGATATCCGCCAGATGCGCGGGCGGGTTCAGTTCCTTGTCGAGTGGCGAGGGTGCGCTGTCGTTCATGGTCGCTCCGTTAATGCAGACGGTGTTCGGGTCCGGCGCGTCAATCGGCCGGCATCGGTTCGGGGGAATCGGGCAAGGCCAACGTCCGGGTGGCACCCGGCCGGTGTCCCAGGAAGAACGGGCGGTTGGCCAGCCCGAGCAGGTAAGGCAGCACTTCGGCCGCACGCAAGCGGCCCACTTCGCCGGCCAGTGCGGAGCGCTCGCCGAAACTCGTGACGGCATCCGGACGCAAACCGGGAGCCGCAACCACGAAGGGTGTCGGGTCGCCACTGTGCAGCAAGCTGCCGATGGAAGGCGATGCATGGTCACCCGTCACGGCCACCACGGCGCGGGAAGACAACTGCAACAGTTCCGCGAGGCCGGCGTCTGTGGCTTCGATGACATCGCGCTTGAAGGCCGGGCGCTTCGTATGGGCGGCTTCGTCCGTGGCTTTGACGTGCACATGCACGAAGCCGTGATGGTCCAGCAACCGCGCGGCCGCCGCTATACGGCTGCGCATATCACCCGCCGGGTCTGCGGGCTGATAAGGAATATCCACCATCTCCATGCCAAGCACTCGCGCCAGGCCACGATAAAGGGCGGTATCCGTCACCGCGGCACCACTCAAGCCGTTGGCCGCCTGAAAACTTGGCATAGCCGGGTCCAGCCAGCTGGCCCACTTGGTCACCGCCACATCGAGCGGCGGCAGCCCTGCCGCGCGGCGCTGAGCATTCACGGGATGCGCCAGCAACACACGACGGCTTTCCAGTAGCCAAGCCTCAAGCGTCGCAGCGAAACGCTGCGCCGCCGCCAGATTGCTGGCCTCCGGCAAGGCGCGTGGACGCATCCACGGATGCAAGTGGTCGAACAGCGCATCGCTGTCACTGACATCACGAGTACCGGCGCCACGCGCAACCAGCACGCCTTCCCCAGTACGCAACGGCAGAATGTCGAAGCTCACGCCGTTGCGGGTACGCCCATCGAGAGCGGCGAACAACTCCGCAGCACTCGCCACATCTTCCCGCGGCCGCGCGCGTGCCCCCAGATACAGCGACCCTTCACGCGGCAGTCCTGCGCGCAAGGCCAGATGAAACAGGGGCTCGCCCACGGGCGGCTGCAACCCGACACCCAAGGCTTCGATGGCCGCACGCCCGGGAAACGGCACTTCGCCAAGCCCGAACAACGACCAATGCGCATGCTCGCTGGAAGTGGCTCGGCCGGGGCCGAAGGGCACATGCACGCCGCTGACGCCCGCAGCCACCAGCGCATCAAGATGAGGCGTCGCGGCAGCCTCGCAAGGCGTCAGTCCGCCCAGTTCTTCGCAGCCCCGGTCCCCGAGGCCATCGAGGATGACCAACAGCACCGGCAAGCGATCATCGTGCATGCGACACTCCTTGCCCTTCGAAGGTCCACGCCTTGAGCAAGGCATGCGCCCCGCGCGGGACGCTGGCAGGAACGCCTTCCCCCGCAGACAGTGCGCGACGAATCTCCGTTGCGGTCAACCGCTTCGCAGCATCGCCCTCCACCACCAACGTGGGGTACCCAGCCGCCGCGAACCGGCGCACCTTCTCCCGCTCCCAATCGGAATAGACCCGCACCAGCTGCGGCGTGCCAGGGGCTACCAAGGCAGGCCAGCGCTCCGGCGTATCCAAAGGAAAAGGCACGATGTCATAGCGCTCTCGCGCAATCGTCTCCGCCTGCAAGGCAGCGTCGATCAACTGCACGCGCTGCTGGTACGAAAAAGGATTGGCACTGGCGAGATGACGATGGGCACTGGCAGCGTGCGGAATCAAGTTCGCCTCATCGGCATTGGTGACGCCGATGAGCACCCGTTCCGCCAAGCCCAGCGCATGACGCACCATCTCGAGATGGTCGAGATGGAAAGGCTGAAACCGCCCCGTAAAAACCACCAAGGGCAGCGAAGGAGCCACCGCCGTGGTCATGACGAGGGCAGCAAGGCGCATAGCGCCGCCAAGCTTTCGGCCTGCTCGAGGCCCATGACTGCCGCCAACACCGCTTCTGCCTGCGCCGGCGAAACGCACAACAAGGCGTTGGCCAGAAACTTCGCTTCGATATCTTGCCGCGACAATGGCCGCTCCGCCGCACCGCGGTTCACGCGTTCCCGTCGCTCGAGACGTCGGCCATCGCGCAAGTGAATCTCTACCTGCCCGGAGAAGTACTCGGGGAACGCCGATTCTTCATCGTGTTCGCACTGCACCTTGGCACACAGCGCCAGAATGTCCGGGTCCGTGATACTAGCCGGCTCGAGCTCCTGCAAGCCGAAGCGGCCCCGGACCAAGCAGGCCGCCACGAAGTACGGCAGGCTGAACTTGGCGTCGTAGTCGCTTTGCGGGCACAGCTTGGCTGCGGCAGGTTCGCAAACGACGGGCATCTGGTTGCGATGAATGCGTGCCGTGATGGACACCACCTCTACTGCCTTGAAGCCGTGCTCGGCCTGCAACGCCAGCGCCGCATCGCCACAGGCATGATTGAAGTGGCACACCGGATACGGCTTGATAGCGACCGTAGCGGTCTCCCAGCGCTCCCCGAGGCCTTCCAGAAGGTCGCGGTCGTTGCCAGGCCAGCGTCCACCAAGGTAGGTATTGAACAGCCCGAAGCGTCCTTCGAAGGCCTGTCGCGGGCTTTCAAAACCATGCCGCGCGAGGCTTGCCGCGGTCAGACCACTGGAGGCCGCCCAACCGGGATGCAGCCGCTTGGTCCAAGTGCCGTCATCCAGAAATTCCATGCTGCCACTGGCCATGCTGAGCGCCAGGCCCTGCCCCGTAGCGAGTTGTTCGGCCGATTGCCCTTGCAGGTAGCCGGCCGCCAACGCTGCACCGAACACACCCACAACGCCAGTGGGGTGAAAGCCTGCCTTCTGCCACCAGCCACCGGCCTGCAAACCAATTCGCGCGTCGGCTTCCACCGCCAGCACGTAGGCCGCCAGTGCCCGCGCGCCGCTAACGCCACGCTTCAGACCTTCGGCCAACACCACGGGCAAGGCACTGGCAGTGGCGTGAACCACGCTGCCAGGATGGGTGTCGTCGTAGTCCAGTCCGTGAATCAGGACGCCATTCAGCAGCGCAGCATCGCGCAGGGGAAGCCGTTCGCTTCGACCGATGACGACATGCTCGCCAGCACCCGCCACATCAACGATGCCTGCCGCGGTGCGCGCGGCAAAGTCGAAAGTGTTCGAAGCGAACGCGATGCCGATAGCGTCGAGGATGCAGAGCTTGGCACCCGCGACGACTTCCGCAGGAACCTGTGCCAAGTCGAAGGCCGCGCCGAAAGCACCCAACCGTTGCGACCACGAAGCCGCTGCGGTTGACGATGCCGACGGCGAATCTGCCGCTGAGTTCTCAGCAGATTGCGGGAGCGATTCGGCGCGAAGTTCAAGCGGAGCGGGTGCGTTCACGTCAATGCCTCGTATGGCCAGCGGCGCACGGCGGAGCATAACGCAAATGTCCGGACATTTGGGGTTTTTGATTCCCCGGTCGAGCGCCCTGAAAACGGGGTTCAGGCCCCCTGCGCCGCCGCCAACACACGGCGCGCCTTTTCCACCACCGGGTAGTCGATGAACTCGCCATCCACCCGCAGCGAGGCCACGCCTTCTGCTTCGGCCGCGGCAAAGGCTTCGACAATCTTCTGTGCCCGCGCCACTTCCGCAGCGCTAGGCGCAAAAGCCGCGTGGCACAGGGCCACTTGGTCCGGGTGAATGAGCAATTTGCCGTAAAGCCCGAACTGGCGTGCCCGGGCTGCAGAGCTGGCGAAACGCTCCGGCTCCTTCACCTGCACCGTCACGGTATCGATGGGTGCCGCGAGCCCCGCCGCACGGGACACATGGACAAGACGCGAACGCAGGTAATCGAACTCCTGCTCGCCCGCCGTCCACTGCAGGCCCAAGTCCAGCGAGTAGTCGGCGCCACCGAACGCGAAACGACGGACGCGCGGCGAAGCCGCCGCCAGCGCTTCCAGATGGCTTTCACCCAGCGCGGTCTCGATGATGGGCAACAACGGCAAAGCACCGACTACGAGGCCCCGCTCGCGCTCCAGCTGTGTCAACACCCAGTCCAGCACCTGCAATTGCGCGGCGCTTTCCGCCTTGGGCACCATCACGCCATCGAGCCCCGGGCCGACGATGGTCTGCAGGTCTCCCCAGCACCACGGCGTGTCTACGCCATTCACCCGAACGAACCCGAGGCCGGGGCGCGGCACTTGCAAAGCACGCACCACGCTCTCGCGAGCAGATAGCTTTTCGTCGACAGCTACCGCGTCTTCAAGGTCGAGGATGGCAACATCGGCACCACTCTGAAACACCTTCGCGGCGCGGCGTTCGTGGTTACCGGGGGCGAACAGAAAACTGCGGGCTTTCACGTGGTCCATGAACCGGCTCCTTCAGCGCCAGACTGCCAACCGCGACGCAACTGGATGGAATAGGTGTAACGGTCGGCGGGGTGTTCCGAGACGCTGACCTCGAAGACCTTGCGGTCTTCGCCGAAGTAGCGACGCACCACCTGCAAGCTAGGCGACCCGGCTGCCACCTCGAGCACTTCGGCCAGCCCCTCGGGCACTAGACCTGCCCGAATCTCGACACGCACGTCGTTCACTCGATGACCAAATTGCTGTTCGATCATCTCGTACACCGGCTGCAATTTGCGGCCCATCAGTTCGGCGACGCCGGCGAATTCGGGGAGCACATAAAGGTCGACATGGCAGATCGGCAGGCGCGTTTCGCGCATGCGTCGCACGGCGCTCACCTTCACCCACTGCGACCCGACGGAACAACCGATGAGCCGCGCTAGTTTTCGCGTGGCCCGCACAGGCTCCACCTGCAACACCGTCAATTGGCTTTCAGCGGGGTACCGGAGCAGTTCTTCGGGCGAGCGTACGGACTGCACGTAGCTTTGCTGCGGTTCGCGGGCTTTGACTACCGTGCCGATACCCTGATGGCGACCGATGAGCCCGAGGCTCTCCAGACGCCGCAGCGCCTCGCGCACGGTGTGGCGACTGACGCCAAACTGGGTGACGAGTTCCAGTTCGCCAGGCACGGTAGCGCCCACAGGCAGCTTGCCCGTACGAATGGACTCCAGCAGGGCTTCCGCTACCTGCTCATAACGCTTGCGGCCACCCGTAGGCGCCGCCTTCATCCGTTCCGCCTTGCGTATGGCCATGGCCACTCCCCGCCGGTTGACTGCCTCCGGCAGCGCGCCTAGTATGCCATGGAACCTAAATGTCCGTACATTTACCCTCGTCTGCGGTACCGCCGCCAACTGGAGTGCAGCCATGGTGCAAAACGTCAAACAAGTCGGCCCGCAGCGCTACCGGGAAACCTTCGGTCGCTATTACGAAGACTTCGTCATCGGCGACGTCTACGAACACCGCCCAGGCCGCACCATCAGCGAAACCGACAACACCTGGTTCACGCTGCTGACCATGAACACGCACCCTCTGCATTTCGACACCGAATACGCCAAGGCCACCGAGTTTGGTAAGCCATTGGTGTGCAGCCCACTCACCGTCGCCATCCTCGTCGGCATGAGCGTAACCGACGTTAGCCAGAAGGCCATTGCGAACCTGGGCTGGAAGGAAATCCGCATGCCGGCACCCGTGTTCATCGGCGACACGCTCTACGGCGAAAGCCAAGTGTTGGACAAGCGCGAAAGTAACAAGCGCCCCGGTGCTGGCCTCGTCACCGTGAGCACCACCGGCCGCAACCAGCACGGCACTATCGTCTGCACTTTCGAGCGCACCATTCTCGTGGCCAAACATGGCCACAGCGTTGAAGACAGGATCGGGTACTAATACATGAACACTATCGCCAGCAATCGCCCCACTGCCGATGACGAAGCCCAGTTGCTCGAAGCCATCGAGCGTTGGGTAGAAAAGGAAGTGCGGCCCATCGCCCGCAAGATGGATCAGGGCGATGAATATCCGCACGACCTCGTGGAGCAGATGAAGGAACTGGGCCTGTTCGGCGCCACCATCGCCCCGGAATACGGCGGCCTCGGGCTTTCGGCGACCGGCTATGTGCGTATCGTTACGGCCATCTCGAAGGTATGGATGGCGCCCACCGGTATCTTCAACTCGCACCTCATCATGGCGCAGTGCGTGGAACGCTCCGGTACGCAAGAACAGAAGGACTTCTTCCTGCCCAAGTTCGCCAGCGGCGAATGGCGTGGCGGCATCGGTCTCACGGAGCCCAACGCTGGCACCGACCTGCAAGGAATTCGCACCATCGCCCGCCGCGACGGCGAAGACTATGTGCTGAATGGCACCAAGACGTGGATTTCCAACGGCATCTATGGCAACTGCTTTGCGGTGCTGACGAAAACGAATCCGGAAGCCGAGCCGCGCCACAAGGGCATGACCATGTTCCTGTGCGAGAAGGGTGAAGGCTTCACCGTTGGCCGCAAAATCAAGAAGCTGGGCTACCGCTGCATTGACAGCGCAGAACTCATCTTCGACAACTTCCGCGTTCCCGCCAACCGTCTGGTTGGCGGTGCCGAAGGCCATGGTTTCCATCATGCGGTGGGTGGTCTGGAACTTGGTCGCATCAACGTGGCCGCGCGTGGCGTGGGCCTGGCGCAGGGCGCTCTGGAACTGGCGCTGAAGTACGCGCAAGAACGCCAAACCTTCGGCAAGCCCATCATCCAGCACCAAGCTATCCAATTGAAGCTGGGCGACATGGCCACGCGCGCCGAAGCGGCACGTCTGCTAGTGGAACAAGCCGCCCGTAAATACGACACGGGCGAGCGCTGCGACCTGGAGGCCGGTATGGCCAAGCTGTTCGCCAGCGAGGCAGCCGTGGCGAACAGCATGGACGGCATGCGTATCTTCGGTGGCTACAGCTACAGCACCGACTACGACATCGAGCGCTTCTTCCGCGACGCGCCACTCATGTGCATTGGCGAAGGCACGAACGAGATGCAGCGCATCATCATTGCGCGGCAGTTGGCGGCCCGGAACCCGCTATGAACCGTCAGCCGCTGCAGGGCTACCGCGTCCTGACTTTCGAAAACTTTGGCGCCGGTCCGTTTGGTTCGCTGTACTTGGCGAACCTCGGCGCCGAAGTCATCAAAATCGAAAGCCGCGATGCCGGCGGCGACGCTACCCGCAGCATGGGCCCGTATTTTCTGGGGCCCAACGACAGCCACTTCTTCCAGACGTTCAATATGAACAAGAAGAGCGTGGTGCTGAACTTGAAGACCCCCGAGGGGCACGCCGCGTTCCATAAACTGGCGGCCACCGCGCACGTGGTGCTGAACAACCTGCGCGGCGATCAACCGGAAAAACTCGGGCTGGACTATGCCACCCTCAAGGCAGCCAACCCTCGGCTCATCTGCGCCCATCTTTCTGCCTATGGTCGGGACAATGAACGCAAGGGCTGGCCTGGCTACGACTACCTCATGCAGGCGGAGGCGGGCTTTCTGCATTTGACGGGAGAACCCGGCACGCCACCCTCGCGCATGGGCTTGTCCATTATCGACTTCATGACGGGTATCACTACGGCGGTTGGCATCCTCGCCGGGCTACTAGGCGTGGCCCGCGATGGCCATGGTGGCGATATCGATGTTTCCTTGTTCGACGTGGCATTGCACCAGCTCAGCTACCCGGGCAACTGGTACATGAATGAAGGATTGGTCACCGGCCGCGTTCCGCGCAGCGGGCACCCCAGCGCCACACCCGTCCAGCTCTTCCGTACTGCCGATGGCTGGATCTTCATCATGTGCATGACGGAAAAGTTCTGGCAGGCGCTCTGCGGCGCTACTGAACGTCCGGACCTGCTCACCCACCCCGACTACGTCACCATCGCCAAGCGTCGCGAGAACCGCGATGCCCTTACCGTGGTGCTGGATGCCGTGTTTGAACAAGCGACCACGGCGGACTGGCTGAAGCGCCTGCAGGGCCTGCTCCCCGCCGCGCCCGTGTATGACTTGCCGCAAGCGCTCGATAACCCGTACTTGGCTACCATCGGCATGGTGCAAGACGTACCTCACCCCCTGAAGACGGATTTCCGCGCCTTGTCCAACCCCATCAAGTTGGATGGGCAACGCCTGGAAAACCGCCGTGCCCCTGCACTGGGCGAGCACTCTACCGAGTTGCTTGGCGCACTGGGTTATAGCTCGGAAGAGATCGCCAAGCTCGTTGGCTGAGACCGACTCTGTGACAAGGACCACCCGATGAAACTCGAAGGCCTGAAAGTCCTGGACTTGTCGATGTTCCTGCCGGGACCGTATTTGTCGACGCACTTGGCTGACCATGGCGCCGAGGTCATCAAGATTGAGGCCCCGGGTGAAGGTGACCCGGGCCGCCACATCGGCAAAGGCCAAGGCGGCCACAAAACGTTCTTCCGCAACCTGAACCGCGGCAAGAGCAGTGTAGTGCTGAACCTGAAAAACGATGCCGGCCGCGAAGCTTTACTGCGTCTGGTCGAAACCGCCGACGTTTTCATCGAAGGCTTCCGCCCCGGTGTGGTGAAGCGTTTGGGCGTGGACTATGCCGCGGTTTCCGCACGCAACCCGCGTATCGTCTATGTCAGCATCAGTGGCTTCGGGCAGACCGGCCCACTCAGCGGCGTGCCCGCACACGACGTGGCCACGGAAGCGATGGGCGGCATCGTCAGCCTTAACCTCGGCAGCGACGGCCAGCCTGCCATGCCACCGGTGCCCATTGCCGACCTCACTGCGTCGCTACTGGCTTTGTCCGGAATACTGATGGCGCTCCTGCGTCGCACGCAAACCGGCCAAGGCGATTACCTCGACCTTTCCATGCACGACGCCGTACTGGCTTCCATGCCGAACGTACTGGGCGACGTGTTCGTGGACAAGCAGCCACCGGACCGTTTACGTGAACGGCCTTGGGGCGGCAATGCCTTCTACCGCTTGTACCGAACCGCGGATGGTCGTCACGTGGCGCTAGGCGCTGCCGAGATCAAGTTTGTGCGCAGCTTGCTCGGCGAACTCGGGCACTTGGACTTGGTGCCATTGGCCGAGCGTGGCCCCGGGCCGCATCAGGCTCCCATCGTCGCAGTACTCGATGCCTGGTTCGCCACGCGCAGCCAAGCGGAATGGGTGGAGTACTTCCATGGTCGCGACATCGGCTTCGCACCCGTGCGCAACGTACGCGAAGCCTTCGATGAACCGCATGTGGCGGCACGAGAGATGCTCCTGCACGATGCAGATGGCATCGAACACGTGGGCACGCCTTTGAAGTTCGCAAACGAGCCAGGCCACATCCGTTTTGCCGTGCCCGGGCAAGGCGAACACACCGCCGCGGTGCTGGGTGCCGCGGGCTTCACTGCCGAAGAGATTACCGCGCTACGAGCCGCGGGCGCTTTAGGCTGAATGGGTTTGGATTTCTGAACTGGGCCCGGTTACCCCGGGCCCATGGCTAACGTTAGCCCCGGAGATTAGGGCTTGCCGCCAAACCGCTTCGAGATCTGCAGATAGAACGTCCGCCCCTGCGTATCGAACCAGTTGATGTCGTAGTACGGATAGGACGCGTAGGTCGCGTCCTTCACCGGGTCTTCATCGAGCAGGTTATCGACCACCAAGTTCACGTCGGTACCATCGGCGAACTGGTATTGCAGCGAGGCGTTATACAGATAGCTCGCCTTGATGTAGGCGTCTTCATCCCAGTTGGGCAGTTTGTCGAGGCGCTGTGCGTGCAGCGTGGCACCCCAGGGACCACGGGTCCAACCTAGCGAGGCGCTCGCCTTGCTACGCGGCATGTAGTAGCCGCTGTCCGCTGCCAGCTTGTTTTCCACCGGGTCGCCGGGGTACTGCGTTAGCGTCAGGTAGCGCAGGCGCGAATAGGTGCCACGCAAACTGAACTCGCCCACCGGTGTCGGCCAACGGGCATGCAGGCTGAAGTCGAGGCCAGCCGTATTTTCACCGGCCACGTTGATGGGATTGATGGACACGGCAGTCAACCCACCCGGATCGACCGCCGCTGTGAGTGGGTTACGCTGAACCCGTGCGATGGCGTCCACGCAAGTTGGTGAAGAAGCATTCACGGAAGCCCCACTGTCGGTGACGCCAAGGCGGCAATCCGCCTCGTCACGCAACACCGAGTCGAGATTCATGTCCAACACCTCGTTGGACAAGCGAATACGGTAGTAGTCCACCGAGAAATCGAGGCCCTGCAGGGGCGACCACACGACGCCGAACCCAACCGACGTGCTGGTCTCGGCCTGCAGTTTGCGGTTGCCCACACGCTGCTCGACGATGCCGACATCCGACCAGGAGCAATCGCCAAGGTCGACACCCGCTTCTTCGGTACGGCAGCGGTAGTAGTCCGTCGCCGAGGGGTGCGTGTTGCCAGCGCCAGAGAACACGTAGTGCAGGTCTGGCGCGCGGAAGCCCGTGCCATAAGTGCCACGCACCAGCACTTGCTCGAGCGGCCGCCACTCAAGGCCAGCGTTCCAAGTGAACTTGCCGGCGGTGTTGCCGGCGAACTGGTAGCGGTCGTAACGCGCCGCCGTGCTGAGCCCGACACTGTCGAGCACCGGAATGCGGAGTTCCGCACCACCACCGAAATGGTTGCGAGAACCGGTGCCGTCCGAATCCACCAGGCCGTAGTACGTCGGCACCAGCGCCAACGGGTCCGGGTTGAGGGCGTAGCTCTGGCGGCCACCCTCCACAACTGCCGCGAACCCGACCTCGCCGGCCGGCAAGCGGAACAGCGCCGGCTGCGTGACCGAGAGCGACAAGGAGGTGGTCTTGGACTTCGGCGTGTACTCCGTGTTCTGCGCAATGCCCGCGTATTCGGTAGTGGTCAGCGGGCGATACAGCCGCGAAATGGGCGCATTGAAGATGGGGTAGCCAGAGTCGGGGTCGACACCCAGCTGCGGACCAAGATAGAGACGGTTCGCCGCCGCCGCCACGATGACCGGCCAGCGCACCTGTGAACGGTACTGGCTGTAATTGAGCGCGGCCTCGTAACGCCAGCCACCCGCCCACTCGCCCGTGACGCCGGGCGTGAAGGTGAAAGCCGTCGAATGGTTACGAATGAAGCCACGGCCCAAACCACCGGACTCTTCCGGCGTGAATTGCCGATACCAAGAATCGAGAGCGCCGATGGCGCTGTTGTAGAAAACACCATCCTCCGAACCATTGGCATCCTGAAACTGCCAATTGAGTACGTCACGATAGATGCCGATGCGGCTGATTCCCAACTGCAAGTCCGCAAACAGTTCGGTGGTGTCGTTCAGCCGATAGTGGGCTGAGGTAAACGTGCTGAGCGACTTGCGCTCGCTGAGGATGGTGCCGTAGCCGATGGATTCGTTGCTGCCACAGTAACGCCCCGGGCCACCATCCACCGCCCAGCGCGGACGCGCCGCGTAATAGGTGGTGCCACCGTTCAGGTTGGCTAAGGGCGCACAAGTGGCCGCACCCGGGTCCACGTAGCCATCACCCACCGGGTCGTACTGGAGGAAGGTACGGCGCCCGACCACCGTAGCCGTAACGGGATTGTCCGCCGTGGAGTCCTGCAGCGGACGCGAATACGCCCACAGCGGCTTCTGGTCTTGCAACTCCGCACCGAACACCACGTCGAAGTCGCCACTGGCCCAGCCGCCAGCGAAGGAGAAACGGTTGGAAGTGCCGCCACCATGTTCCGTAGTACCCACGCGATAGTCGACGGTGAAATCGGTAATCTTGCGGCGCAGATTGAAGTTGATGACACCGGCTACTGCGTCGGAACCATACACGGCCGAAGCACTACCACTGAGCACTTCGACGCTTTCGACCATGCCGAGCGGAATGTTGGAGATATCGGTGAAATTGCTGCGCCCCTTGAAGGGCAGCGGGAAGTCGGCGATGCGTCGACCATTCACCAGCACCAGCGTGTGGTTGGAGCCGAGACCACGCAGGTCTACTTGCTGGGCGCCAGGCGTGAAGGACGAGCCTGAAAAAGATTGCTGGCTCTGCGTCTCGCCCGCGTTCTGCGCCAAGCCACGGAGTAGTTCAGGAACCGTGGTGTAGCCATCAGCGCGAATAGCTTCCGCCGTAATGACCGTCACGGGTGCGGGGCCTTCCGTCTGCGCACGGGGAATGCGAGACCCTATGACCAGCACTTCAGCGGCATCCGCGGGCGCGGCGGCTCCCGGAGCCTCCTGTGCGTGCACAGTGGCGCTAGCCGCCAGCGAAGCAAAGACAGCCGCGATAGCGCGACGCAAAGTCGGTTGTGTCATGGTGGTATCCCCGGTTAAGTTGTGGCTGCCGCCACGCTGCAACACCCACTTCGGGAAAAAATAGCATATGCGCCGAGCCTTCCGCCAACCCGCCAAAATTCGCGATCGCAGCACTGCCGATGCCGGGCCCCATCGGCACCGGACTGCGCCGGTTTCACTCGCCCGAATGCGGTTGGTTTGGGCTCCACTCAGCGGGTTACTGCTCGCCGTGGTGCTGGCGTTATTCGCCGCCCGGGCCGTGGCCGATGCCAATGCCCAGCCCGATTCCAAGGAATACACCTACTACTCCATCGGCGACGCCCCCGCGGCCCATGCGGCAGGCACCCGTGCGGCGATGCTGCTACTCGGTGGCGGCGAATGGCCCATGCCGGCCATTCGCGACTTCATCAGCGCCGCGGGCAAAGGGCATATCGTCATCCTCCGTGCCTCCGGCGACGACGAGGCACAGCTCGATTTTTGGCGGAACGGCGGTGGGCCACGCGCCGTCTCCACGGTGGTTTTCCATAGCCGCCAGGCCGCTTTCGACCCGAACGTCATCCGGCTGCTGCAGTCCGCCGATGGCATCTTCATTGCGGGCGGCGACCAGGCCAACTACATCCGCTACTGGGATGGCACCCCCGTGCAAACCGCCATGAACGAACACGTCCGTGCGGGGCGACCCATCGCCGGCACCAGCGCAGGCCTCGCCATCCTCGGGCGCCACGCCTATGGCTGCCTAGACGGCGACAGCATGGATTCCCCACGGGCTCTGGCCAACCCGTTACGCAGCGGACTGACGCTATGGACGGGCCTGCTAACCCTCCCCGGCCTCGAACACGTGCTGACCGACAGCCATTTCTCGGAACGGCACCGGCTAGGGCGTTTGGTATCGTTTCTCGCGCGGCTCGCCCACGATCAACCGGCAACGCAAAGCGCGGTTATCGGGCTCGGCATCGACGAAGAAAGTGGCTTGTGGATCGAACCTACCGGCGAAGCGCGCGTCGTCTCCAGAAAACAGGGCGCCGTGTGGTGGGTGAAGGCCGGCAGCCCTGCGGCCAACCTAGAGCAAGGCAAACCACTCGCGCAGTCAGGTATCGAGGTGGTTCGTCTTGGCACCGACAGTGAAATTCAACTGACTGTGGGGCCCGTGGGTAGCGACGGACTGCCGACTGCGCGGTGGACTTGGCGCAAGGCCACTGGCCACTTCAGCGGCCGCGCCGAGGATGGCGTACTCGAACTAACACCGACGCCGGCGGGATAGCGCTAACCGCGCAAGCGGTGCCGCGAATTCCTTCGCGGAACAGCAAGACCCACCAGGCCCGCGCGAATCAGCCCGGCAGCGCCCGGAAGTCCGCCACCACCTCGCCCGCCACGAGAATGTCCGCTTCGTGCGCGGCTTCGCGCCAAGGCTCGGCGAGCGCCCCGGCCTCCCACTCTTGCAACGCCGGGTGCGAGAGCATTCGCTCGACATACGCTGCTGCCACTGGCGACAGCGGCAGCCCATAGGAACGCATGCGGAACACCACGGGCGCGTAGAACGCATCGACGGCCGTAAAGGCAGCGCCGGCGAGAAACGGCCCACCGAACCGCTGCAGCCCTTCGCACCACAGCGCATCGATTCGCGCGACGTCGGCCAGCAAGCGCTCCGACATGGTATGCATGCGAATGCGCTGACCCACCGTCATGGAACAATCGTTACGCAGCGTGGCAAAGCCAGAATGCATCTCCGCCGCAGCGCAGCGCGCCCAAGCGCGTGCTGCCGCGTCAGTGGGCCAGACACCTGCATGGCGTTCGGCCAGAAACTCGACAATCGCCAGCGAATCCCACACCACCAAGCCTTCCGCGTGGAGGCACGGCACTTTTGCCGTCGGCGAGAACTGACTGAACACCGGGGCGTTAGGGCCGTCGGCAAACACCATGAGGCGTTCTTCGAAGGGAATGCCCAAGGCCTTGAGCACCGCCCAAGGGCGCAGCGACCACGAAGAGTAGTTTTTGTTCGCGATATAGAGTGCGAGCATGGCAAGCCCCGAAGCAAAGACGCCGGAGGCCATGCCTCCAGCGTGCGAACGAAAAAACTTCCCGGCATTAGGCCGGGAAGAATTCTATCGTCTTTCGCGCCACCAGCGTTTCCACGTCACGGGCTTCGAAGCGGAAGCCCTTGATACGAGCGATGATCCGCCGTTCGAGTTCGGCATCGCCGAGTTCGCTGGACAACACATGCGCTTCCGTCACCTCACCCGAAGGTGCGATGGTCAGCTGCACCACCAGCTTTCCTTGCAGCGCCGGGTTGTCGCGCAAGGCACGGTTGTACAAGGCATAGAGCGCGCTCTTGTTCCGGTCGAACATCAGTTCGACTTCTTCACGGCTGCGGGCCGCCTTGCCACTGTTGCCATCGCGTTGCACGGAAGCCTGTCGGCCGAACTTGTCGCCGAACGAAGGGCTGGCCTGCGTCGTACCCACGCCCTTCAAGGAGCCGGCTCCACCACCGAAACCGCGACTCGAAGGCGCCGTCGCGACTCCACCGCTGGCAGCACCCGCATTGGAAGTGAGGATGGAACGTTCCGCCCGCGACGGGCCATCCGTCTTGGCTTCCAAGTTACGGATGTTGGTCGGGGTAGGCTCGAACGCATCGCGCAGGGCCTTCAGGTCATCCTTCAGCGCCAACACGCCCACGGACTCCGCCTTGCGGCGCGCCTCCTGCACACGGTCCACCGGCTTGGTGGTCTTGGTAGGGACCGCCTTGGGCTCGGGCTTTTTAATCTCGGGCTTCGGCGGCTTGGGCGGTTCCGGTGTCGGCTCCAACACCAACTGCACCACCTCTTCAGGCAGTTGCGCTGGCGTGGCACGTTCACTCACCGGCAAGAACGGAATGACCAAAGCACCCACCAAAAACAGGAGCAGCAACACCGCTCCCACACGCCGCAGGCGCTTCTGCGCTTCGGTATCTGCCGTCCAAGGTAGGTCGTAACTCCGGTAGGCACCCGGCAGGCTAACGCCTTCCAGTGCCGCCGCGGCGGTAGCTAGGCTCATGGTGCGGGCCCTCGCGCTGCGGTTTCCTTCTCGACCACGGCAAGGGAAAGCTTCCCGAAGTTGGCCGCCGTGCCCGCATTCATGATCTTGCGCAACACGCGGTAGGGCAGGCCCTTGTCCGCCATCACCGTAATTTCCGCTGCGGTGGTGGTTTCCTTACCGACGCGCGATTTCGCGGCCTCGTTGCGCAAGGCCTGCACCAACACCAGCGCCGTCGGCGCGGTCTCCGCATCGAGCGCCGCCACGGTCATCACCTTGACCCCGTTCACGAACAAATCGTCACGGGTCACCAGCATCGTGATGGTTTCCCGGGGCGCCTTCTCGGCCATGGACATGGGGATGGAGATGTTCTTGGTGTTCGGCAGAATCTCGTAGTCCGCGGTATGCACCAGCAGGTACACCACCATGATGGTCAGCATGTCGATCATGGGAATGAGCGCGGGCATGCCATGGCCGCCACCGCCCCTCCCGACTTTGCGCCCGCGCCCCCGGTGCTTGAAGCGTGAACGAATCATTTGGGCGCATCTCCAAGGGCCACCTGCGGGAACAGTTCCCCGCGAGCGGGCTGGCCGTCTTGCATACCTTCATAGGTACGCACGGCGTCCATCACTTGCACGATGGTGTCATACGGCACATCCGGCTCTGGCAAAACGGTCGCATCTTTCTTGTCCGGGAACCGCGCCTTCACGCGTGCCAGGTAATCGCCTAGCCCCTTCAGGTCGTAACCGGCAGCGCCCACCTTGAACGCCTGCAGCAGGCCGGTCTTGCGGTCGGCCACCTCCAGTACGTCCTTGCGGATGATGACTTCCAACTCCAGCTCCTTGATGGGCTCGAGCTCCTGCGGAACCTCCGCCGGCAAATTGAGCTCGAGGATGCGCGTCTTCGAGAACACTGCCGTGAAGATGAGGAAGAAAATGAGGATGACCATCACGTCCAGCATCGGGACGATGTTGATGTCATTCCTGCCCTGGCGTTTGGCGCGCGAACGCGCCTGACGCCGGGCTATGCGGGAGCCACTCATGCACGCCCACCGGTCGGGGCGCCGCCGGCCTGCTGCTGGGCCTGCTGGCTTTCGTACAGGGCGTTCATCACCTTCACGGTGGCCACTTCCAGGCTATCCGTCAGTTCGGTGGTCTTGGTCTCCAGATACATATGCGACAGCAGCAACGTAATGGCCACCACGAGGCCGAGCGCGGTGTTGTTCATTGCCACCGAGATGGAGGCCGCCAGCAGGCTGGCCTTTTCAGCCGGATTCGACTGCGCCACCGCTGCGAACGCGTTGATGAGGCCGATGACCGTACCGAGCAACCCCATGAGCATGCCGATGTTCGCCATGGTGGCTAGGTAGTGCGTCCGCTGCTCGAGACGCGGAATGATCTCAATGAGGCTTTCTTCCATGGCCTTCTCGACGTCATCGCGACGACGCGAGCCGGGGATGCGGCTCAGGCCGTAACGCATGACCTGGGCCAGCGCGGTATCGGAAGCAGTCGCTGCGACAAGCGCTTCCTTGAAGCGGCCGCCCTCCAGCAGGGGCTGCAGTTCACTCCAGAAAGACTTGTTGCCGCCGCCCACCTTGGTCAGGTAGATGAAGCGTTCTACAGCAATGACCAGGCCAATGACCCAGACCAGAGCGATGGGGTACAGGAAGGCACCGCCCTGCTTGAAGAAGTTCACGATAATGTCGAGAGATTGCATCTTGGGGTCCGCTCCGTAGTGGGTGTTCCCGGCTTCACGCCAGAGACACCTGTTGAATCAAGGGGAAGTAGGGTTGGAAACAGGGGCTGGCTTGGCAGGCGCTGGCGGCGCCTTGCCACGCAAGGCTTGGTCATACTGCAATTCGCGCCGAAATTCTTCACGGTCCAATGGCGCTAGCGCCTCGTCCAGCAAGCTGGCACCGGGTTTGCCGGGTTCACCCGGGCCCGATTCCTTCCAAGGGACGATGACCATGACATTCGGCAACTCGCGGTTGCCGGTGATGGTGGTTTGGTCCAGTTCGACGTGGTCCGTGACTTTGCCGCGGGCAGCGCGTGGCTTGGCCGGTGCTGCGGGCGAGACTGTTGCGCCACTGACGGCCGCTGCCGGGACACTAACGGTCGGCGTGGTCATCACCGCTGGCGACTCCACGGACGATTCAGTTGGCGACTCAGTTGGCGATTGCACCGGGGCGGGCGGCGCAGCGCTGGCCACCACCGCCCAACCGACCGTCAGCCACAGCAAGGAAGCAGGCTTCATGGGGTACTCCCGGAGGCAGGCACCGGCTTCACGCCGAGCCGCGCCCGCAATTCAGCAATCCAGCCGTTCAGCAGACGGTCGTCCGATTCACCGGCCGCGGTACGTGCCGTTGCGACGCTCTCGAACAGCGGCAAGGCCTCGGCAGGCCGCTGCCGGTAAATGTCGAGAAACACCGCCACATTACGCTGCACGCGGGCGTCGCGAGGGCGCAGCGCCAGCGCACGACGATAAGCCGTCTCTGCGTCGGGCAAATTGCCCTGCAGCCGCAGCACGTGCGCGTATTCCACCAAGGCCAAGCCGTTGGCCGGGTCCGCGCGTAGCACCTTCTCCAACTGCTCGCGTGCTGCCGCAGGCTCTACCCCAGCGACTGCCACGCTGAAGAAAGCGCTGTCCTCGGTTTTGCCATAGCGCCCCGCCTTCAGTTTGGCGAGCAGGTCGAGCGTCTTTTGCACCGCCGCGTCGTAGTAGCCTTCCGCCAGCCGAGCGACATTCACCTCGAGCACCGCAATGGCTTTTTCGTTGAACGGGTCCGCTTGGTCTTCCAGCAACAAGTTGTACTGCTCGAGCGCATCGGCATCTAGTTTACGCGGACGCTCCGAAGCCAGCAGGGCTTGGGCCAACCCGCGATAAAGTTCACCGGTCTCGAAAGTGGCTGCTGTCGCCACTTCCGCAATGCCGTAAGCGCCCGCGGCCTCGTAAGCCTTCAGCGCCTTCTCGAGTGCCGCGCGCTTGGCAGCCAGCGATTTCTTCAACGGAATGGTCAGGTTCACACGCTGGTAAGCATCACGCGCGGGCGCAGCCAGCTCCAGCGCCGCCGTGGCCGCCAAGGTGCGTGTGCGCGCCGTGCGGGCGGCGCCAGCGCCACGGTCCACGGCCACCACTTGCTGCAGCCAGCGTGTCCGGTCGTTTGCTGCGCCGCGAGCGCGGGCGTGGTCCGCCAGCTTTTGCTGTGCCTCCATGACCAAACCGATGTCGCTGCGATACTGCGCAACATAGCGCTCGTAAGTGCGTGCAGCCGCCGCCATACCGCCGGCAGCCTCCTGAATTTCTGCCGCTTTCCACAGCGCCTCGCGACGCGCCGCCAAGGGTTCGTTGGCGGCATCGGCAATACGCAGGTACTCCGCAGCCGCCGGCAACGGTTGCCCGGCTTCCGCATAAGCAATCGCCAAACTGCGCGTCACTTGCGCTTGCAAGGCGTCCTTGGGGAATTCCGTGCGGAAGCGCTCCAGCACCGTGATAGCGCGAGTCCACTCATGGCTGCGGAACAGCAGCGCACCCGCATCGTAATCGGCGGTCAACCGAACCTTTGACAGGGGCGCGAGTTCGCGCACACGCAGCCAAGCACTGACAGCACCTGCATTGTCACCCGCCGCTTGCAAGGCCTCGCCCTGCCGATAGACGGCCACCGCCAACCGTTCCAGGACCACTGGCCGATCGGCGTCCTGCGCGGGCACTAACGGCAAAAGCTGCTGCAAAGCCGCTTCAGCGGGCACCCATTCAGCAGCATCGAAATGCGCATTGGCCACGACGCCCCAAGCGAGACGGCGCTTCGCCACATCGACAGCCTCACCGCGCTGCAACAACTGCTCGGCGACAGCGACAGCGCGCCCGTATTCTTTGCGGTCGTAAAGGTCTTTGGCCGCACGGGCCAGCACGACCGGCACTTCCGGATGTTCCGGGAAAGCCGTGGCGAACTTCAAGGCAGCGGCTTGTGCCTGCTCATGCCAAGCGGCACGTTCATTGGCAGGAAGCCGCGCCTCTTCACGGTCGAAGGCCACGACCCCCGCATAAGCCGCATCGGCGGCACGCGGATAGCCCGGATATTCATAGGCCACCAGACCGTATTCCTTGGCCGCCTCCGCCAATTGCCCGCTTTCAATGAGCGCATCAGCCAGCAAGTAGCGCGTCTGTGCCGCATCGGCATCGGAGGGAAACTGCTCCAGCAACTGCCGATACCAGTGCGCCGCCTCGAGGAAATCGGCCTGCTTCTTCTCGCGTTGTGCAAGCGCGTGGTGGTACTGGGCGAGGTCCCGCAAGTTCGCCTTGAGGTCCCGCACCACGGCAGGCTGCCCCTCCAGCGTCCGTCCGTTCCAGTAGGGCTGCCCGAGGCTATACCGCGCCACGAACTCGCGCTTGGCATCCACGACAAGCTCCAGGAAGCCGCCCTTGGTATAGGCGGCCAGCGCCTGCAGCAGCAGCAACGGCGCCGGATCGCTGTCCGGGGCACGCTTCACGTAAGCACGATAGGTGTCGGCAGCGTCCGTGTAGCGTTGCTTGGCGAGGTACAAATCTCCCAACTGCGCATACAGCAGATGGGTGTAAACCGGGCTGCCACGTGTCGTCAACGCCGCATCGATACTCTTCGCTCCCTCGAGGTAGCTGAAGTCGAGACTCAGCGCCCGGAAGGTATCTTCGACGAGTTCGCGTTCCGCACGCGGCATCTGCTGCAGGTCACGCAGGCCACCACCGTTGGCCGCGTCTACCAGCTTGCGGTCCAGCAGCACGAGGAACGGGCCGATGCTGGCTTCATTCTCGGACTGCTTGAAGAGGGTCCAACCTTGCTTGTAGAGCGCCTGCTCATGAAACGCCCCGGAAGGCCCGCGCTCGATGACGGATTGATAGGCCGCTTGCGCATCCAACCAGCGCTTGGCCATGAACAAGGCCTCGGCACGACGGAACCAAGCTTCGTCCACCAAAGCACTCTTGGGGTATTCCGTGACTAACCGCGCCAGCACGGCAGCAGATTCGTCCGGCTGACCATCGGCATCCAGGGCGCGTGCCAATTGATAAAGCACGGCGTCGTTGCGCGCGTAGCCCGGGTAAGTTTCCAACAGGCGGCGATACAGCAAGATGGCGTCGCTGGTTTCCAGCGGCGACCCTTGCGCCAAGTCCTGTTCGATACGAGCGAATTCACCGTCGGTAAGCTTCAGGTCTGCGAGGCGCCGCATGGCTTCAGCGCGCAGCGCTTCGTCACCGCGCTCCAACTGCAGAAACTGTTCGTAGGCCACTTTGGCCTTGGCGGCATCCGCCTGCACGGGCACGTCCCGACGCACTTCCACCTGGCGTGAACGCAGGTCGGCAATGGTAGGCGGCTTGGCAGCAACGCTGCCGACCACTCCACTACCCAAGGCAACGGAAATGAACCAAGCCAACGGGCGGGAAGGAAAGCGCTTCATGGTCGCTTTCCTGCACCGGCGCGGTCATAGATAGCCGCCAGCGCATAGCGCGCGCGAACTTCATAGTCGGCCAGACGGGCTTGCTCGGCTTCCAATTCCCGCACTGCAATCAATGACAGGAAGCGCTCCTCCGTCATGCGCGCCTCACGCAGACGCCCTTGCATGGCCAGCAAGCGTGGCTGGAGGGTGTTGATACGCAACTCATAGTCTGCGTAACGAGCCGGAGACAGTTCGCGAGCTTCGTTCACGTGTAGCCGCGCACGCTCCGACAAAACCAAGGCAGCTTGGGTTTCGTTCAAACCGCGCTGCGCACGGAACGCCCGAGATTTCATGGCAGCGGACAGATTCCACTGCATCACTCCCTTGAGCAAGCGGTGGTCCTCACGCGCATCGGCGAGATCCGGGTCTTCCGGGCGCGCCGCAAACGTCGCTTCCATCTTCATCAACTTCGCCCAAACTGCGTGTTCGCGCGGCGTGGCGAACGCTGTGCCATCACGTTCCGTCTGAGCGGCACCCAAGGTGGCAGCAAGCCCGGTGGCACGCTCGTGTAACTTTTGCAGATCCACCAAATCCGTCTTCGCCAACACTGGCGGCAACCAGCGCGCGAAGCGGTCGCGCCGCAGCGCCACCATTTCGCGGAACGCATCGAGCCCACGGTCGGCCGCGTCGAGGTGCTGCTCCGTGGCGAGCATCGAGCGATAGTTCTTTAACGCTTCCTGAAAGGCGTGGCTGGCCAGCAGGTGCGGCAAATAACGGCTCTCGGGTAGGTCCGGCAATTGCCGGACATGCCACAGCCAGCCTTCCAGCGCCTGTCCCTCGTTGCCGGAAACCATTTGCATCAAGCGCCCTTGGCGCAAGGCAGTAATCGACTCCGCCAAACGCACCTTCTCGGCAGCGAACGCCTGCAGCGCGGCTTCGTATTGTTCTGCCGCCTGCGCGTCCGCCCCCAGCTGGCTGTAAGCCTGCGGCACCGCGAGGTAGCTTTCCTGCACGGCGGCATCGAGCACGCTGTGGCCTTGCAGTTCCAACCAAGGAACCAGCGCGCGGTCGGTCTGCCCCAGAGCCGAGTACGCCCAGCCGGTGGCGAGCAAGGCCCGCGTGCTGAACGGACCGTCGAGACGGACATGCTCGAACGCCAGACGCGCGCGTTCGGCCTCCCCTGCCTTCAGCAATGCCGAGCCAGCGGCGAGCCAAGCCTTGTCACGCAGTGCGGCGGTCTCTTCGCGTTCGCCAGCGAGATTGCCAACCACTTCCAGTTGGCGCAGACCGTCTTCCAGACGACCGGCACGAATGAGTGCTACACCTAGATTGAAGCCGGCATAGCCGCGCCATTCAGAAGGCGCATCCCACGCCGACAGCAAAGTGATGGCTTCGTCGAACTTGCCCTGCTGCAACAAGGCTTGCGCCAGCCACTGCTGACGTTCCGCAGCCCACTCCGGCACCAGCGTGTTGCCAGTTTGACGCAACACTTGCTCGGCCTTCGCGTAGTAACCGCGCTGGTACCACACCTTCCCCAGCAAAAAACGGGCGCGGTCGCGCACGGTCGGTGGCACGCCCGGACGGTCCAGGACCTCGGCGAACAAACGGCCCGCTTCAAGATGCTGACCCTGCGAAAAATAAAGACCACCCAGCAACAACTTCGCGTCATCCGCATGGTGTCGCAACAGCCCTTGCGCCTCATAGACACGCAACTTCAGCAGCGCGTTGGGCAGGTCGCCGTTGTAGAACTCGAATAGAACGTCGCCGTAATGCAGGTCACGCACCTCAATAGGCGCGAGGGTGTCCGGAGCCGCCGCGGGTACTGCCGGCGCACGGTCAAGCAAACCGGCCGCCGCCACCGGCAAACCGGTCAGCAACGCGCACGTCGCCACGCCAAGGCAGAGGCCGCGACGCAAAGCAGGAGTCCGTTGCCGGCTCTGCCTCACCAAATCACTCCCATTCCTTGATGACAAACTCGGGCTGCAGGGCGCGCTGTTTGTCGCTGACGCGCAACTCGAGGAACTTGGCACCCTCGCCCTTGCGGAAGGTGATGGTGGCACCGCGACGGTATTCGCGGTCTTGCGGGCCTTTGCCCGTGAAGAAGGCCACGAGTTCGTGCTGACCGAACTTAACGTTGCCGAGGTAGAGCCGCTGCACACCACCGCGATTGAGGCCATCGACCTCGCGTTCGGTGTAGAGGTAGTTCGCTACCTGCTTGTCGTCCAACCTCAGCTGCACGCTATCCAGCTGAAAAAAACTGCTGACATCCATCGACAGGAACACCGCCATCTGGGTGTTGGCCGGAAACAGCAGTTCCTCTTCGAGCATGAAGAGGTCGCGGTTCAGATCCAGCACGTCCTGCTTCAGATCCTGCACCTGCGTATCGAGGGCTTGGAAGGTTTCCGGCACCGGCGCAGCCGCTGGCACTTCCGGCGACGCTGCCGGAGCTGCCTCCGGAGCGGTGGCGGTCGCGGTTGCCTCCTGTGCCGCCACCGCTACCACAGGCGCTGCCGCGGGTGGCGGCGCGATGGTAAGCGGCGGTACCGGCAACGAAGCTTGCGCGTTCGCAGTACCGGCTAGCGCCAAGGTAAAGGCCAGCAACGCAACACGCGCAGCCAGACGGAAAGAACGGGGATGGACTGGGTTCATAAGCTATTCATCCAGCAACTGGCGGATGTCTTCAACGAGTGCCTTCCGGCCCTTGCGGTCCAGACGGCCATATACCTGACGCACGATGCCACCGCGGTCCACAAGGACCAGGGTAGGCAGATCAAGCAGGGCAAACCGGCGACTGATGCGCTTGGTGATGTCGTGCATGACTGGAAAACCAACCCCGGCACCAGCGGCGAACTCGCGCGCATCGGCCAAGGAATCGTCAAGGTTCACGCCAACCACAGCAAGGCCGGCGCCCCGATAAGTGGTATGCAGTTCCTGAACCTGCGCAAGTTGCACGTCGCAACGACCACACCAACTCGCCCAAAAGGCCAACAGCACCACCTCGCCCGCGAATTCGCTGGTGCGCAGGTTCGCGCCATGCAAAGCCTTGGCCGACAGCACCGGGAGTGGGTAACCAATCCAGTCTTCGGGGGTATCAGGACGGGGCGGCGCTGGCAAGGCAGCGCTCCCTGCCGCCATTTCCGCGGAGGTAACCGCGGAGCTGACCATTGGGAAACCGCACGAAACTGCACCGCAGGCGAACAGCAGCCAACCGTACGCGAACCCGCGAACGTGACGAGGGCTAGCCATGGACGCGGCTGTCCTGCAACTGGGGAGCCCCGAGGAAGCCCCCGGGCGGACGGTTTGGCGGTAGCATTCTGTCAAATTGTCACGCAATGGCAGGTGGGGTCAACCTTTGGCGAGGTCGACCGGTCACGGGATACTAGTCGGCGGGCAGCGAGTTGTGGGTGCGCTACCCGTCGCCGGACAGCGACATTCCGCCGTACCGGCTTCGCGGCGTATCCTTGGGAATAAGCAACCGCCCGGTGCCTAGGGTTTTCCCCGAACGCCCGGCTGGTGCTGTGTAGCGAGGAACGATGCCAATCGAACGCCTTCATCGTCTGGCCCGGCCAGCATCACTTGCCAGCGGCATCCTGTGTGCGGCCCTCTGCCTCCCCGGCATAGCCGCTGCCCGTGGCGCTATACCTGTTGCGGTGGAGGTGGCGGACGCCTACCTGGAACTGCATACCGGCCCCGGCCGCGGCTACCCCGTCACCCGCGTCATCCCCCGTGGCGACCGTGTCGAAGTACTGAAGCGCCGCACCGACTGGTACCTGCTGCGCGACGACCGGGGCCACGAGGGCTGGGCCAAACGTAAAGCGATGGCGCTGACGCTGCTGGCACTGTCAGGCGAAAAGCCGGACGACGGCTTCCGTACGGCGGAGCAACGCGCCGCCGCCTCGCCCGAGCCGTCAGCAGTAGTTTCTGCCAGCGAGACACCGTCTTCACCTATGGCCAGGCCCGGCAAAGTCGCTGGCAATGTTTTCAATGACGGCAGCTACCCGGATGCCGAGAACCACCACTGGGAAGCGGGCGCCGGTGCAGGCCGGCGCGGCGACTCCAAGGTACTGCGCGCCACGCTGTCCTATTTGCTGGACGAAAATCTCAGCGTGGATGTCACTCTGTCGCAGGTGCTGGATGGCCCGCGCAACGAGGACCTCGTGCTCTTTGGCCTCACGCACACCTTTCACCCCGAACACCGCATTGCGCCCTTCGTGACGATGGGCCTCGGCGCCTCACGCTTGCACCAGGCGGGCACCCTGCCCGCCGATACTCGTGAAATGGGTTATGCGGCGGCAGGCTTTCGGGTACTGCTGCAGCAGCGCCTCATGTTCCGTGCGGATTACCGCAGCTTCACGGCCTTTTCCGGCCGTGGCAACCCCAAGGAAACGAACGAATGGAACGTTGGCTTCGTATTCTTATTCTGAGCGGCGTCTGCGCGCTCTCTACCGGTTGCGCCAGCCTCAACCTGCCGTCCTTCCACCTGCCCTTCCTGCGTGACAAGGTGGCAGGCGCGGAAACCGTGCCAGTAGAGGAAACCGAAGGCGCCTCGCCAGTCGCCGCCAGCGGCCCACTCGGGGAATCGCCTTCAATCGTCGCGCCCGTGGTGAGCCGGCGGCAGGTGCGGCAGGTCAAGATTGACGCCGAGGACTTCGAGATAGGTCCTTACATGGGCGTCTTGTCACTCGAGGAATTCGGCATCCACCCGTCGTACGGCGTGCGTCTGTCGTACCACATCTCCGAAGACCTGTTCGCCGAAGTGGACGTTGGTCGCTCCAAGGGCGGGCTCGCCAGCTACGAGCGCCTGACCGGCACCAACTTCTTCCCGGACAGCGGCCGACAAATTACCTATTACGACCTTGGCGCCTACTACAACCTGCTGCCAGGCGAAGTCTTCCTCGGCAAAGGCCGCGCGTTGAACACCGCGCTTTACGTTGGCGGCAGCGTGGGCGCCATGCGTTTTGTCGGCGACAACCGTTTCACGGCGGCGCTGGGCGGCGGCTATCGGGTCATGGTGAACGACTGGCTGTCGATGCGCATTGACCTGCGCGACCGCCTGATGCGTTCGCCACTGCCGGGGCTGGGGCGCGCTTCCCACAATCTGGAAAGCTATCTTGGTTTCACCGTTTTCTTTTGAAACGAGCGACGTGAACCACTATCCGCAGCAGGTGGACCTGCTGCTGGCCGAATCGGCATGACCCTGCAAGGAACCCCATGCGTCGCCTGACCGCTCTCGCCTTACTGACACCTCTCACGCTGCTGAGTGGTTGTAGTCACCTGTCCCTGCCGCACCCTTCCCTGCCGCACCTTCGCCCTTACGAGCGCACTAGCGTGCTGCGCCCAGCGCTCGCCAACCAGCAGTCGCCATTGCTCGCAGCCAACACCTTGCGCTCGCGCGAGGCCGAAGAAGGCGCGAGCGGCGCCATGCTGGAACCCCCACCGGTGGTGCAGGACCAGCGCGTCGATCTGGTGCAGCAACGCGACGACGGCATGACGCGCGTGGTGGACGGCACCAATCTTTTCGCCCGTGCCAATTTCGCCGGCAACTACAGCGCCGCTTTCACCGCGGGGCGGGAACAGGTGCGGGAATCCTCGCCCGACGTGCAAGACCTCGCCGGTGGCATCTACCGCGAGAACCGCACCCGCTATGGTCTGGAACTGGCTGCCCGTGAAGGGCGCGGGCGCTACTCGCTGGCTTACCTGCGCGACAGCAGCGACGACGACGCCATCAAGACCTTGCGAGTGGGTCTTACCCAAAACATTTTTCATGACCAGACGCGCATCACGCTCGCCTGGGACCGTACCCAGCAAGACCTCGAGCGTCGCGGAGACACTGCCTTCCGTGGCACCAACGAACGCCGTGGCTATATCTTTGGCGTGAGCCACCTGTTTACACAACGTCTTGAACTGGGCGCTACCGTCGAAGGGCGCAGCGCTACCGGCTACCTGGCCGACCCTTACCGCACCGTGCGTTATCTCGCGCCCACCGCCCCGGGTGGCTATGCCCGCCAAGCGGAACGCATGCCGGACCAGCGCAGCAGCGACGCACTGACCCTGCGCGGGCGCTATGCCCTGCCGGGCCGCAGCAGCGTCGGCTTGGACTACCGCTACTACCAGGACAACTGGGGAATCGCGGCCCACACCATCGAGGCGGAATACCTCTATCCGCTGGGCGAGTCGCTATTGCTGGAAGCGCAACTGCGCCACCATCGCCAGGACGGCGCCTACTTCCATCAGGATTTGCTGGCCAGCCGCGGCGCGGCCACCGGCTTCTACACCCGCAACCCGGCACTCTCTACCCTGCAGACCACGGGCGCCAGCCTAGGCTTTCAGTGGAAGTTCCTGCGTAGCCACTGGAAGGGCATCGAGGGCGGCACGTTGTTTGGGCGTCTCGAACACCGCCGACAGCGCTACGACGACTACCTCGACGTTCGTACCGGGCTTTCCCCGGGCACCGAACCGCCCTACCGGGGCCGCGTGACCCAACTCCAACTAGGTGCCTCGTTACGTTTTTGACAGCGTTACAATATCCACCGAACCTTGGCTGGCCCGTGCTGTCGAACTATTTAACTTCATTTACCGACCGGAGCCTTTATGCCCTTCTCCTTTGCTGACCTGACGCTGCCCACCCGGCACCGTTCCCCGGTCGCGGGCCTACTAGCCGCCGCCTTGCTCTCGGTGGCGGCACTGATTCCTGCCAGCAGCATCGCCCAAGCCGCCCCCATCGCAGCGCCGGCCGAAGAAGCGCGTGCGCTGCTCGCCGTAGACGTCCTTAACGGGATGCAGGCGCTGCCCGAACTGCGCATTCCGGACGCGCTACTGCGTCGCGCGCAGGGCATCGCCATCATCCCGGACATGGCTCGAGGGGCATTGCTCATCGGCGGCCGTGGCGGCAAGGGCGTGCTGCTAGTCCGCAACGCGGATGGTCAGTGGAGCAACCCGGCCTTCATCACTGTCGGCGGTATCAGCTTCGGTTGGCAGTTCGGTGTGCAAACCGTCGACGTAGTCCTGGTCTTCACCACCCGCGAGAGCATCGAGGGAGTCACGGGCGGCAAACTGACGCTCGGTGCGGACGCCTCCATCGCCGTTGGTCCCCTGGGCCGTCAAGCGTCAGGCGCTACTGACACCACCTTCGCTTCAGAGGTTTACGCTTACTCGCGCGCCAAGGGCCTGTTCGCCGGCATAGCTCTCGACGGCGGCGTGGTAGCCATGGACCGCAAAGCCAATGCCCGCTTCTATCAAAAGCCCGGCGTACTGGCTTCCGAGATTCTTGCGCCCAGCGCGCCGCAACCGCCGTTCAGTGGCCAGCGCGTCACCATCGCGGTGAGCAAACTGACTGAACAGGCACGCAACCCCCCGCCGCCGCGCCCGTCGCTGGCACCGCCGATGCCGCAGGCCACTTCCGCCGCCCCTGTGGCAGCGCCGCCGGCTGCGCCCACGGCGTCCACCACGCCAGCAAACGAGGCCGCACCCGCGGCCAGCACCCGTTCACTGGAAACCGCACAGCCAGCGCCACTGCCCCCGCAACGCTAGCCAGTCTCATCTGAGAATGCCGTAAGACCAGCCTGAGCCTCAACTGAGGCTACGCTTCTTCAGGCGCTAACCGGCAGCGCGAAGTCCACTCCGCACCCACCAATACCGCAGTATCCATTCGGGTTCTTCGCGAGATACTGCTGGTGGTAGTCCTCGGCGTAATAGAACGTGGGTGCCGGTAGTACTTCGGTGGTGATGGGCGCACTGATGCCAGCCGCCTGCAGCGCTTGCTGATAAGCCGCGCGCGCCGCCACAGCGCCCGCTTGCTGCGCCTCGCTGTAAGTGTAGATGCCGGACCGGTACTGCGTTCCCACGTCATTCCCCTGCCGCATGCCTTGCGTGGGGTTGTGCAGTTCAAAGAACGCCTTCAGCAAATCCATGTAGGAAATGACCGTGGGGTCGAACACCACCAGCACCACTTCGTTGTGTCCAGTGCGCCCGGTGCAGACTTCCTGATAGGTGGGGTTCGGCGTATGCCCACCGGCATAACCCACCGCCGTGGTGTAAACGCCATGCTTCTGCCAGAAGCGGCGCTCCGCACCCCAGAAGCAACCCAGACCGAACATGGCCACTTCCGTGCCTTCCGGGAACGGCGCTTGCAGCGGACGGTCATGAATGAAATGGGCCGCCGGCACCGGCATGGCGGTGGCGCGGCCGGGCAGCGCTTCGGCGGCCGTGGGCAGGGTAAGCACTTTGTTTCCGAACATGGGGTTCTCCTCTCCGGCGAGCGCGTATTGGAACACGGCGCGAAACCGCTGTGGAGGTCTGAACCTCGCCGGTTCGCTCGTGGCACTACAGGAACCGATACAGGGCCGAAATACGCGCAGTGCTACAGCACTTGGTCCAGCCCGGGAATGCGCGCCGCGAACCGCACCAACCAATGTCGCCACCGAGGTGCTTCGGGTTCCGCTTCCAGCAATAGGTCAGCGCCCGCACGCTTCCCGCGCCAGCCCAGTACCCAGCGATGCTTGGCCAGTGGCGCTTTGGGCGGCGCATGGAACACGCGCACCAGTTCCCAGGCGCGTTCCGGTGTCGTGTCGGCAGCAAACACCGCTACCAACCGCGCGGCCAGTTCCGGGCTGTGCACGAGCAGACCTACCTCAGTGTTCAAGAGCAAACTGCGTGGGTCGAAGTTGAAGCTGCCCACCCAACAGTACTCGCGGTCGAATACCGCCAACTTGGTATGTAGCGAGGCCTCCCGCGGCCCACCACGGAACTCGAACAGGCGCGCGCCGGCCGCCAGCAACCGCCGGCGGTAACGCGCATAGCCCACGTGAACCAAAGCGACATCATTCGCTGCCAATGAATTGGTGAGGACGCTGACCGCGACGCCACGCCGTACCGATTCCCTGACCAAGCGCACCCCCAACCGACGCGGCACGAAGTACGCGGACGCCAGCAACACCTCCTGCCGCGCCGCGCGCCACTGCGACACCAACAGCGCGCCCACGGCAGAACGGCGCCGACCCAGCGCATCGAACTTGTGCACCGAGTCGTGCACCAAACGCGCCTCACCCCAAGCCAGTGCCGCAGGGCTCGCCGCCAACTCGCCGATGAAAGCAGCGCACTCCTCCGCCGAAGGCTCGGGACGCGTCTGCGCCTGCAGCGACTCGCGCAACTGCGCTACCAAACGTGGCACGACCACCCGCGCCGGCCTTCGACGCAAAAACTCGGCGGGGTCCACCGCATGGTCGCTATGCCAATACTCGTCGAAGGAAGCCTGCGCTTCAGCAACCACAGGGCCGATGGCCAGCAGGTCCACATCTGCGAAACGCCCCGCATCACCTGCATCGAAATAGGCGTCGCCGACGTTGCGCCCACCAACGATTGCCACGCAGCCATCCACGGCGAAGATCTTGTTGTGCATGCGCCGGTTCAACCGCTTCAAGCGCAACAGCCCTTCAAACGGTCGCAGCCAGCGCACACGCCCCGCGAACGGATTGAATACCCGTACTTCGATGTTCGGGTGCGTAGCCACTTGCGCTGCCACCACATCTGAAACGGCCAGATTGTTGTCGTCCACCAGCAGGCGCACCTTCACGCCACGGTCGGCGGCAGCCGCCAAATGCAGCAGCAAAGTCAGTCCGCTGTGGTCGGCCGCATAAATGTAGTACTGCAGGTCGATGCGCTCGGCGGCCTGACTGGCAAGCGCGGTGCGCGACAGCAGCGCTTGCGCGCCGTCTTGCAATACCGCGAAGCCACTCAGCCCGGGGCGGGCCGCCAGAGCCGGCGCGAACTGTTCGGCCAACTGCAAGGTGGCACCGTTCATGGCACCCATCGTACAATGCCCCCATGGCTATCGCGAACGAACACAATCTGCACCGCCCGGCCCCGCCGGCGAACCGCCCCTACGGCATCCGCGTCCGCTTGCCGGCCGGGGATACCTTTCGCGCCCTGCTCGGCGACGAATGGCAGCGCGAACACTGGTACGCCACCGCCGCCGAACGCGAAGCCGCCATCGTGGAAATGGGCCGCAAGCACGAGTTTTCTCGCCCCGGCGACAAGCCGGCGCTGCGTTTCGAGCGCATCCAAAAGCTCTAAGGTCGCCGTGTGCCGGCTGCGGCTAAAACCCGCGGCCCAGGAACAGATACCAAGCGCTGTTCCCGTCCCCATCAAGGCCACCGCCCAAGTACACGGGCCCTAGGCCCGTATCCAGCCCGAGGAACAAGGCGGCGTCCTTGCGCAGCCCGCCGAAGCCCGCCTCGCGCCGCGTGGCCCAGGCATTGCCCGCCTCCACGGCCAAGCCCGCCCAAGCAGGCACGTTGAAGAAGCCGCTGCCGCCACGCCCAATCTTCCGCAGCACGACCGCCCGCGCCAACGCGTAGTGCGCGCCACTGATGGACCCGGCTGGCAAACCCGACAACCGCAAAAAGCCGCCCAACTGGAACAAGTTGTCGACGTCGCCAGTAGGTGTGGACACCGTACTCCCGGCGTCCAGCCCCAGCACCAAGGTGTGCCGTCCTGCCGTCCAGGCACGCAGCGCGGAAAATTCGATACGGTCGCTACCGCGCGCCGCTCCAGCCTCTTCGCGAGAGTCTGTCCACTGCGTGCTGAAGTAGCCGCCCTCGCGCGGAAAGTGCACGTTGTCCAGGCCATCGAAAGTGAAACGGCCAAACCACTCGCGGCGCGAATATTCGGCTCGCCCGGAGGCGTCGAGCGAGGGTGTGCCGGGCGGTAGCGTCGCCGCGTCGCCTACGCGCAAATGCAGACTGCCCAAGGCACGCTGAAACCCAAAGCGCAGTTCACAGCACAAACCGAATTCGCGCCCGAAATCGAACCCACCACGTGCTTCGCGCACACGGAATTCCGCCACGCGTTCGCCCCCATCCATGACGGGCACGTTGCGACTTTCCAGCAAGACGCGCGGCGCCACAAACCACGGCGAGGCCAGCCCGAGCGGTTGATGGAACTCCGAAGCCAGTCGCGGCGTTTCCCCGAACTGGAAATCCGTGCGCCACTCAGCACCCGAAGCATTCAGTTCGGTCAACAACAACCGCACGCCGGCATTGAAGCTGTTGTTGCCATCGAGGTCATCCTGCAAGTCGAGGCCGAAGGTCAGGAAATTCGGTCCCCACGATTTGCCACGGCCAGTCACTTGCAAGCCCGTCGCCCCAGTCGCCTCGCGCACCAAGCGCCAATCGATGGTTTCGAACACATCCCGGCCATAAGCCTCGGCCACGCGCCGCTCCACGCGCGCCGGCGCCAACGGCTGGCCCTGTTCACCGGCCAACGCAGCTTCCAGCCAACGCCGCTGCAGGGGCGTGGAGGCTTGCACATTCACGAAGGCCAGCGTGGCCGGTTCCACCGGCGGCACCGTTCGACGTTCCAAACGGGCCGTAGCTAGCGCCTGCCATTCGTCCATCGCGACGGCGTAGCGGGCAAAGTCCGCACGATGCGTCGCGGCAGCAGCCACACCGCGATCGATGGCGAAACCTAAGCGATGAAAGTCCGTCGAGCCCAGCTCGCCGAGCTCCGGCGTAATCAAGAGGTCGGCGGCCCCTAGGGATTCGCGGGCGCGCTGCGTCTCGCGCGCCATGAGTACAGTGATGGCTTGGTTCGACACCTCCAGCGCCGAACTCAGCGAGGCTCTGGGGACCAAGGGATAAGACACATCAACGACAATCAAGCGATCCACGCCCATCTGCCGCGCCAAGTCCACCGGCAAATTCGCCGTGAGCCCACCGTCCACCAACAAACGCCCGTCCAGATCTACCGGCGAGAACACCGCGGGTGCCGACAGGCTGGCACGCAGCGACTGCGCAAGGTCGCCACGCTGCAAAGGCACTCCTTCACCGCTGACGATGTCCGTCGCCATGGCACGGAACGGAATAGGCAGCCGGTCGAAGTCGGTCACTGCGGCTACGGGCAGCGTCATGTGGCGCAAGGTGGCCAACAGTTTTTGTCCCTGCACCAACCCCTGCGGCAGCACCAAGCGCGTGCCACGCACACCCAAGGGCACACGGACCAGAAACTCACGGTCATCTTGCTTGCGACGGAAGCCGAGGTCGCTGCGGGGTGCGCGGTCGCGAAAGGCCTCTTCCCAGTCCGTGGAACGAAACAGCTTCTCGATGTCGTCCAAGGGCACGCCGGAAGCATAGAGGCCGCCTACCACCGCCCCCATGCTGGTGCCGGCAATGGCGTCGATACGCACGTGGGCGGCTTCCAATTCGCGCAGCACGCCCACGTGGGCCGCGCCACGCGCACCACCACCCGACAGCACCAGCCCAGTGCGCAGGTCCGTGGCGGCCGTCGTGGGCGCCGCCAAGACCAGCAGGCACGCGCCGACGAGCGAGCAAAGAAAGGAAAATCGCGAGGTCATGCCGGAAGCCTAGCAGCCTCCGGCGTCAGTCATAATGCGTAGGCCCCTGAATTCATCTCGGTTCCACCCATGCCCGTCGCTTCCTTACTGCCCACGCTCGTCCTGACTGCGACCACAGCGACGCCAGCCATGCTGGCAGCGCCTTGCGCCGTCCCGACTGGCCAAGCCAGCCAGACCCCTCAGGCCATTCAAGCACCCACGGATTGCCCACCACCCGAGGTCATCATCGAAGCGACGCGTACCCGCGTGGCGGCCTTCGACTACCCCGGCAGCGCCAGTACCGTGGCCAACGACGAACTCGGCTTGTTGGCAGCCACGCATTCGAGCGAAGCCATCAACCGGGTCCCCGGCGCCTTCCTGCAGCGGGGCAGCGGACAGGAAGTGCTGGTGGCGCTGCGCTCTCCGGTGCTGGCTGGCCCCGGTGCCTGCGGTGCCTTCCTCGTCATGGAAGACGGCCTGCCACTACGCCCTGTGGGCAGTTGCAACGTGAATGAGCTGTTCGAGGTCAACTTGGAACAAGCCGCCGGGCTGGAAGTGGTGCGCGGCCCCGGCCTCGGGCCGCAAGGCGCGAACGCGCTCCACGGGCTCATCAATGTCCGCAGCGTGGCGCTCGACGCACCCTTCCGCGCTGGCCTCGAGTTAGGCCAGAACGGCTATTCGCGAGTGAAACTGCAAGGCAGCTTCGCTACCTCCAGTGACCCTGACACCGGCGATGGGAACCCCCATGCCGCCAACGGCAGCAACGACAGCAGCCGCCTCGCCTTCGCCTTCCACACCACGCGCGACGGTGGCTGGCGCGATGCCACGGGCTTCCGCGAGCAGAAGGGCAACCTCAAGTGGGGCGCGCCGCTCGGGAGCGGCCAATTCACTTTGAGCCTCGCCGGTACGAACCTCGACCAAGAGACGGGCGGGTTCATCGCAGGCCTGAATTCCTACCGCAACCCGGTACTCGCCCGCAGCAACGCCAACCCCGAAGCTTTCCGCCAAGCCAGCGCTTTGCGCGTGCTGAGCCGCTGGCAAGAAGACGCCGCCGCTGGCTGGGAACTGAGTGCTTACGCGCGCGCCTCGCGCATGCGCTTCCTGCAGCACTTCCTGCTCGGCAAGCCGCTCGAACGCAATGGCCAGCAAAGTGCAGGGGTAGTGGTCAGCCATGGCTTGGACTTCGCGGGGGCACAGTGGCGTTTGGGCTTCGATGCCGAAACCGCCAACAGCTACCTCGTGGAATACCAAGCCGGCCCGACGTTGGAAGGCACTACCGCAGCCCGCGCCATTCGGCCGGCCGGCTTCCACTACGACTACCGCGTACAAACGCTGGGCTTGGCACCTTGGCTGACGTTTGAAAAAACGCTGGCACCGGGCTGGACGCTTTCCGGCAGCCTGCGCGCCGACCGCACGCGCTACCAATACGACAACCGCATGCGCAGCGGCAATACCAGCGATACGGGCGCCACCTGCACGGGCGGTTGCTTGTATTCGCGCCCGGCGGACCGCAGCGACCGCTTCAATCTCGTGATGCCCCGCCTTGGCCTCGCTTGGCGCGTGAATGAAGGACTGAGCGCGTGGGCCAGTGTGGGCCGCGGATTCAGGCCACCCGAGGCTACCGAACTCTATCGCCTGCAGCGTCAGCAAAGCGTGGCGGACCTACAAGCCGAAACCGCGCGCTCGGCAGAACTGGGCCTGCGCGGCCGTGGAACTGGCTATTCCTGGTCCTTGGCGACCTACGCCATGGAGAAGCAGCATGTCATTCTGCGCGACGCCTCGGCCTTCAACGTTAGTGACGGCCGCACGCGGCACCGCGGCGTGGAATTCGAAGGCGCTTGGGCGGCCACTGCTTGGTTGACGCTATCGGGCGAGGCGAACTTCGCGAACCACACCTACCGCTTCAACCGTGCCGCCGAACAAGGCGAGCGTATCGTTTCCGGGAACGAAGTGGACACCGCACCGCGGCGCCTGCATTCGCTGCGCGCCAGCGTGACGCCGGCGACCAGCACGCGCGTGGAGCTCGAATGGGTAGCGGTCGGGCCCTACTTCGCGGATGCCGCCAACACGGCACGGTACCC